>JACCLI010000077.1 GCA_013425455.1 Microcaldota archaeon
ATGTCTTGAGCCCGCCGTATTTGGTGTAGCTCTTTCCCCGTATCGCGACGTCCGCGTCCCCGACAAGTGCGTCGGGTTCCGGATAGAGGAAGCTGCAGGCCCTCGATGAGTCGATGGCATATAGTTTCCCCTCCTGCGTACCCAGGATTATCTGGCTCCTTATCACGGAGGGCGGGTGGGGCCAGTCGCTGAACTGCCTTTTCATCACCACTGTCCCATCGCTTCCGCTTATCCCGTAGAGGCTCTTGCGGGTGGAGAAATACACCACGTTTCCGTCCACCGCAACCTCGCCCTCCGGCATGCTGTCCACCCTTGCCTTCCAGGCGAGCTCCCCGTTGTTCATCGCGTATACCCATCCGTTTGCGGTCCCGAAAATTATGTATGCCCCAGCGTGCGCCGGGGTCGTCGTGATGATTTCGCCCGCGTTGTAGCCCCAGAGCACCCTGTTCTGCGCTACATCCACCGCATAGAGTATGCCCTCGCTCGTTCCAGCATAGGCGATTCCTGACCAGACCATCGGCCTTGTGTTCCAGAACGGGCCGGTCTCAATCTCCAGGAATTTCTCGCCCGTGCTCCTTAGGGCGACCAGTTTCCTCCCAGAGCCAAAAACAACATATCCCGCGAGTTCCGCAGAAGGCTCGTTCGCATCCGTGGTATTGTAATTCCAGGCGAGCCGCCCCATGTCGTCCAGGGCAGCCACCCCCTTCGAGGTTGCCACATATACCTTGTCCGTGGCTGCGGTGATGCCACGCACATCCCTCGTAGTGTATGTCCAGGCAATTCCGCCCGCCGAATTAAGCGCATACACGGTTGTGCCAGTAGCGAATACAATCTTGTCCCCAAAAACCGCCGGGTCGCCCACGATGCTCCCGTTGAATTTCTGCGTCCACTTCTGCACCCCAGCCTCTATGCCATAGACTGCGCCCTTCTCGGTGCCGACAACTATGGTGTTGCCGAAAAGCGCGGGCCTCGTCGTAACGGCGCCATCGGCACCGAAAACCCAAAGCTGGCCCGCGAAAGAAAGAGAAATAAAAAGCAAAAACAGGAGATGGAGCGCCCTCATCGGCTCACTTCAGCAACGAATCGTGCTTCCCGCCGTCAATTTCCCTTATCACGACCCTTGCATCCTTCCCGTCTATCTTCACGCCGAGGCTCTTGCACGTGCCCGCGACCTCCTTGGCTACATCCTTCAGGTGCTTGCCGAGGGAGTTGCTGCTCTTCCCCTTCGCGATGCGCACGAGCGCCTCGAATGAGATTTCGCCCGCAGGGGCCTCCGCGTTCCCCGCGCCCTTCTCTATCCCAGCCTCCTTCTTCACGAGCTCGGAGGTGGGCGGGCTGCCCACGTGGACCTCGAACGACTTGTCGTCCGTGTTTACGACTACCTTTACCGGGACCTTCATCCCTGAGAAAGCATGAGTCATCTCATTTATCTTCGCGACAACCGGGCCGGCGTTTATGCCCATGGGGCCGAGCGCCGGGCCGAGTGGCGGGCCCGAGGTTGCCTTTCCGCCTTCAACAATCGCATCAATCGTCTTCTTCATAGAATCTACCGTTGAACTTTATATTCCCTTAGACGTCTTTTTAAAGGATTTCTATTTGCCTTCCATCGCCTTTTTCAGCTCCCCCGCGTCCACCCTCAGCCTGTATTCCCTCATTATCGCCCCGAAATCCTTCTTCTCCCTCACCAGCTTCTTCAGCTCCGCTCCGGAGATGTGCTCAAGCCCCTTCGCAGCTTCCCGCACTCCTTTCCCAGCGCACATTCCGCGCAAAACATCCGGAATCGCAGCCTTCACAAACAATCCCTTTCCGTACTCGGCAAACAATTCCATCAACTGTTCCCGCGGCCTCGCCAATTCCAATCCTTCCCTGCGCAATTCCACCAATGTTTGCTCGAGCGTGCTTGCGGCGAGCATCGGCTCCGCGCCCGCTTTCACCAATTCCTCAAATAATTGCAAATTCCTGGATTTGAGCATCCTCCCCGCCATCTCCGGATTAAGGACGCCCGCGAGCCATTCGCTCTTCTTCTCCAATCCACCTCCCGCAGCCGCCTTCGCTTCCTCCAGCAATTTATCCGTAATAGTAATCGTCTTCAAATCCGTTTCCGGATACATTCTCGAGCGCCCTGCGAGAGGGCGCATGAAAGAAGATGTCCCATCGGGATTAGCTTTCCTGGTCTCCTCCGGAACCTTCCTCATGTTAGCCCTTTCCAAAACCTTGTGCAATGCGCGCTCCGCGGTGGTTTTGTGCGCGACCACCATCGCAAAAGCATCCCCTTTCTTCACTCCCAGCTCTTTCCGCACCGCCTCCTTCTCCGAATCGCTAATCTTGTATTTCGCAAAATCCTCGTCACTATGGATGATTCCCTTCACTCCCGCGCTCTTCGCATAATCGCTCAATTCGGTTCCGTACCTCCTTCCTGGCAGAAGCTCATGCCCGATAAGCCCCTCGTGCCCCTCCAAGCGGGCACCCAGCACACAGCCACCAGCATCCATCCCTTTTTTGATGAGCCCGCACTCGGTTTTTTCAAAAGTTTTCGTAAGGTCCACAATCTTCGGCTTCAACTCTTTTTCCCCGACCCTCTTCTTTATTTCCGCAAGCAATTTTAGCAGTTCCTCCTGCCTCTTCACTTCATTTTGCACATAAAGCGGGAGCGTCTTCAAATCCTGCGCGCCCTTTATCTCCACGCGCGTCCCTTTTTCCGTGGAAACGTTCACGTCCTGCCGTATGGTCCCTATTCCCCGCGCAACCTTTCCCGTCGCACGCAAAATGAGCCCAATCTTTTCCGCCGTTTCCTTGCAATGCTCCGCATCCACAATGTCCGGCTCCGTAGCCAGCTCAATCAATGGTATTCCCAGCCTATCCAACCTATAATGTTTGATGTGCGCCTCCTCGGAAACAATTCCGGAGCTCTCCTCCTCCACCGCAACCGAAGAAATCCGAACTTTCCCCTTGCTCGTCTCCAGATATCCGCCCGTAGCCACAAGGCACGTGCGCTGGAAGCCGGAAGTGTTGCTCCCGTCCACAACTATTTTCCTCATTATATGCAGCTCATCAAAAATGTCCATGTGCAATTGCTGTGCAATCCCAAGCACAATGCGAAGCGCCTCGGCATCCGCCTCCAAGGGCGGCTCCTCGTCCGCCTCCACCAGGCAGCAGCTCTCCGCGAACCCGTCGTAGTGGAATTCCTTCTCCTTCTCCTGCTCGGTCTTCGCGGCCAAATCCACCTCCCCGGTCTCGCCCGCGCTCGCCCTCAATCTCCTTTTGAATTTGTAATCAGGTTCGCGCTCCGCAAGCTCGGAGGAGCACCTGCAGAACAGCTTGCCAGTGTCAAGGCGCTGGTGGATCTCAAGCCCGCACTTCATGCGCTGCATTTGTTGGGCAAGATTTATAGAGGATAAGGCACTTTCGTAGTGGGTAACTTTTTCCATTTTTACGCAAATTTATTACCCACTACAAATCAGCACCGCGGGTTCATCCCATTCACTCCGCCGCCCCAATCCAAAGGTCCAGCGCCACGCCAAGCTCCTTCGCAACCATCGAAGAAAGGGGCCTGAAATCCCCATCATCCGCGCTTTCCAGCGCATCGTAATAGGACTTGCGCACCCTCCTCCGCAGAACTATTGGTGGAAACCCTGCCCTCATCAACCTCAGGTTCGAAAGCAGCCGCGCCATCCTCCCGTTTCCGTCCACGAAGGGGTGTATCCACGAAACAAGGTGGTGGATTTTTACCGCGGATTCAACCGCCGCGGCGCCCTGCCTCTTTGAGTTCAGCTCGGTTATGGCCTCTTTCATCAGCCCCGGGACATCCTTCCATTTCGGCGGCATGTGCCTGGACTGCGTTATGAACACCTGCTCCCTTCGATAAAACCCCGCATTCCCCGGGCTTATCCGGTCAAGGATCGCCGCGTGCAGCGCCAAAACGTCGCATTCAGCCACCTTCGCCTTCCTGTCCGCGATTTTTCCAAGCAGATGGAGCGCCTCGCGGTGGTTGGTCGCCTCAAGGTGCTCCCTCATGCTTTTCCCCCCTATCGTTATCCCTTTCTCAAGCACCAGGTAGGTCTCCTTGAGCGAAAGCCTGTTGCCCTCTATCGCGTTTGAGTTGTAGGTCATATCCACGTCGAATTTCTTCGCAAGGCTTTCAAGCGTATTCCTGGGCAGGGGCCGCAGCCCGTTCAGTTTTTTCAGCTTCCCTTCCAGCGCGAATGCGGTCCCCTTGTCAAGCATCGCGTATTTCATCGTAGGCGGCTTCAGCCCGTGCCTTTTGCAGTGTTCCAGCATCTTTTCGCGGTTCCCCAGATACCTGAGAACGTGCTGCCTCGCCTTGCCGCCCTCCCGCACGCTCTCCACAAGCTCGTAGTAGAATGTTGAGCCTTTCTTCCTTTCCCGCACGAATGCCATGGGAAAATGTAGTGGGTAAGAATTTTTAAAATTATCATTTTAGTTTACCCACTACATTAGCAGGCCGCTGGTGGATCTCGAGGCCGCATTTCATATACTCAGCATAATGAATAAAACCTAAAGAAATAATAAAGATGCTGGACGGCTATTCTCTGAGCTCTTCTTGTAGGCGCTTTAGCACTCCTTGGATTGTTGCCGGATCCATAGACCCGAATTCAAAATTCCCACTGTTCTCCATATTAAATTGCATATTGCCTAAAAGGTCTCTCCAACTATCGTTTATCGCATGCCTTGCAGCCACCATTGCGTCAAGTGCGCCTGGCAGGCACCTCACATCCTGCTCGTATGCCTCTTTTACAACCCTCATTAATTCCAGAGCCTGCCCATAATTAATATCAAGGGTCCCCTCCCGCGCCCTCCTGCCGAGCTCATTTACAGCCTGCAGCCGGACTTCCGGGTCCTGATTTTTGCAGAATTGTACGAGCCATTCTGCAGATTGTTCCGCCATGGGCCCCATGGGATGAATTTCCCTTATGGGAACTGTTGTTGGAAATTGGACTTCCGGAGTTCTTTCCTTTTGTTTAGGTTCAGGCATAGCTTCACCGTGCAATAGTTCCTTCTCAACATTTATAATATAATAATATCCAGCCAATTTCAAATCTTATCCGTACATCACAACCAACACATATTAGGCTCGCTACTGCAGATAAAGTTTATAGATTATTCAGCCGCGCAAAATACGCAACCCCAGCGCATAATAATAGGATTTCGCGTATTCTTGCTCGATATAATCCGAGGTGAGCCTGCCTGCATTAGCCGCAGCAGGAAAAATCATCCTGACTGTTCGCCCGTGACCTCCCTTCTGTAAGTCCTTCTCCTGAACTCGTCCCCACTCTCACTAGTTACTGAGGGGCGCATCCACCTGTTCCCATCGCTGAATCCGCGGAAACCCCTGTCCATGTCCTCTACCATGATTTCCATCAGTTCAAACATCCTGGCCGAGCCAGGTAGGAGGGCTTCTTGGCTCTCCCGCTTTGGCATCTTCTTTGAGGCCATTAATTTCCTTGCAGCATCAGCAGGGGCGTTGATTTGTTTTGTGGACATAAGTAATATACTGCAATAGAGTTTTTAAATGTTACGTTTTGACACTTATTGACACATATAACTGAAAAATAATCCGAATCAGGAAACTATTAAAATAGTCTTTGGGTAATCCAATGCATGGAAGGGATGTGAATGCCTGCCGGAGCGCTGATGGAGCAACCTGGAACTTCTGCAGCCCATATGGTTGAGGAGACCCAGGCGATGGCCGCCGCCCTGCGCAGCCAGCTTTCCCAGAATTCCAATGCGCTTGCGGGAACTCCCTGCCCCGCCGATATTTTCAGCGGGCTGGATGGGCTCGCCGAGGAGCGCGTGCATCAGTTTGAGAGCTTCGTGCGTGGGGAATCCTTCTCGGTTTCAGGAAGCGGGATGGGCCGCGAGAACCTTGAGCGCCTTCAGGGGATTTCTGCCGCTCTTGAGCAATATGGCATAGTAGTTGAAGTGGATCCGGAAGGAGGCAGCTTCACCTTAACCAACAACAATTACATCCCGTTGAGCGTAATAACGGAAGAAACGCGTGTTGCGCTCGCCGAGGCCAACAATTTTGCTTCAGGCTGCCTCGAGCAGGCGGATTCCCTGATTTCCCAGGGAAGGCTTGGTGAGGCAGATGCATACCTTCGGTGGGCCGGGGCAATACAGGCGAGATATTCGGAATATGTGGAGGGCGCAAGGTTCCTGGATGAATTATTTTCCGAGAAGGACGGGCTTTCTTCGCTTCCCTCCGAAGGAATTGACGATCCGGGCCGCGCAAGGGAAAAGCTAAGCGAAATCGTAGGATATCCTATTTCCGCGCAGGATTTCCCTGCGGAATTTGAGCGCAGGATGGGAGTAAGCTGGGAAGATTTCAAGGATAGAGGGTTCGCCTCTTTGGTGGTGCGGAGCATTGACGATGCGATTGGGAAGATGCAGGAAGGGCTTTCCGCGCTGGAAACGCGGCTGCGCGAGATGTGCGCCGCATCCTCCGAAGCCATAATTGGTGCAGATATGCAGGCATACCTCCCGCCGCAGGAATATTTGGAGGATGTTTTATTTGCGAGGGATTCTGCCCTTTTTTCTACGGGCATAAAGAAGGACATACTCACAGTAACGGAAGTGAGGGATGTAGCGGGAAAACTTAGGGATGAGCGGTTTGAGGGCGTACATGAGTCTGATCTACTTGATATGCTTGATGAAGAAAGGGACCGCATTAAGGGAATGTACGTGGAGGCGGCGAGCAATCTTGTGGAATCCATTTTACTGAAGGCTCTGATTCCGGTGGGCGAAGGGGCGGAACGCAATGCCGAGATGGAGAGCAATTACGCGCGGGCACAGGAGGCAAGGCTGAGGGGAGCAGAATTCCTCGCAAGGGGGGAAGGGATGATTCCAGGGCTGAATGCGAAGTATGCTCTTGCCTCCCGGTATGCTGGGGTGCAGGATGCGCTGATGGCTAATGATTTTGGGAATGTCGGCACATCGGACCGCGAAGAGCTCATTACAGAGAGGAACAACCTTGTAGATGAAATCTCACGCGCGGTAAGGGAAGGCGGCGAAGTGGAAAACCTTGAAGGCAGGATGGCTTCGCTGGACAGGAGCTACACATATATGCAAATCAGGGATTTCTGGGCGGCCTACCAGTTCGAAGGGGTCGAGGGTGTTGCTGGGAAATTTCGCCTGGAAAGGGACAGGGATGCACTGTTGGATTCCCTTGAGGCTTCACTGCAGAGCGGCAGCGAGATAGTTAACCTTGACGCGCGGCAGGGTGAGCTGCTTGCAATGCACGAGCGGTGCGCCGCATACGAGCTGCTCGTGAAAACGATTTATGCCAGCCAGAAGGAAAGGATAGAGGGCATCCAAAATCAATTTTATGAATGGAACGATTCTGTGGAGTACAACCTCAACAGAATTCCCGGGGAAGTGAGGGGGATAATAGCAACCCCTGGCTTTGAATTTGCCTCCACAGGAGACTACTGCGTTGACACCAATGCCCTTCTTGCGGATTATACCCAAACAAAAAGGCAAATCAAGAATGATATGTACGGCCTTAGGGACGAAGTGAGAATAGGGTTGGGGGCACTGCTGGGCAATCTTGATGCGTGGTATAACGAGGCGATGGGATACGCGCCGGTTGATATCGAACTCGACGATTCAGGGGACAACATCACAAATCTCCGCGAGCGCTTCTCATTTGATACGAACCCTGCGCTGGCTAGGCTCAGGGATATCCACCAGAACACGGAAGTGGCAGCTGCACACCTCTCGGAAAGGATAGCCGTCATAAATAATCCATTTAACCAGATGGTAAATGAACTCAACAAGATAGTGGAGTCGCAGCGAACCATCGCAGCCATGTACCAGCTGGCGAGCGCGCTTGACCTGGTGAGTACCGCAACTGTTGGTATATTGGCAGTATGGAACCTCCCCACCGTATTCGCAGCAGGCAGGAGCATAGCCAATGCGGGTCGCTCGGCGCTTGCAAGCATAGAGGCAGTATCCCCGGCTGTTGCTACGGGAATAAGGCTTGGCGCCACCGGCTTATCCCTCGGGTTGAGCGCTTATGGGGGCGTGAAATTCAGTGAAGGGGTGAGCCGGTTAAGGTCGGCAGAAACCGCAGAAGAGAAAGTGGCCGCAGCCGAACAGATGTTCGAGGGGGCGCTATGGATAGGCTCGCTGGGCTTTGCCTCGCGGCTTTCCCCCGAACTTCTCCGTACGGCGCGCGCAATGTCAGTAGGGCTGGATCTGGCTTCGATTGCGGCCATTGCCCCTTCCGTTGCCTCCCTCGGCTACGCAATGAGCGAGAGAGGGGATGTAAGCGGATGGGATGTTGCGAAAATCGCTTTCTGGACCGGCCTGGCGATTACCGGCGCATATGTCGGGATAAGGGTAGCGGGAGGCATGAGGGCGGTTGCGAGGGAAGGCGCGGAGATTGCAGGAGAGGCGAAAATAATTTCTATAGATGAATTTGCGCGCGCAATCAGGGAGGCGCCTCCGCCACAGGGGGCCAGGGTTGCGGCAGAAGCTGCTGCGCCTCCCGCGCCTTTTGTCAGGGAAGCGGAAGCGGCTGCGCCCCCAGGTGCGGTTGTGCCGGAGAGGGTTCCAGCTCCGCGCACAACTCCCGCGGGGCCGGCGGCTGCAGAACGGGCTGCTCCGGAAGTTGCGGAAGCGGAGGTTTCCGCGGCCGCAGGGAGGCCCAGCATTTCACTTGTCCCGCGTCCGCAGATGATGCCGGAACCGGAGGTGGCACAGCGCCTTAGGGAACTGCTCGGCATCGAAGAAGGGCAGGCCGCAACAATGGCACGCGAAGCCACGGCTCGAGGCGTGGACATGGCCGAGAGGTTTCAATACATCCGGGACTTTGCAGAAGGGCAAGTCCTAAGGGCACTTCGAGCCCGTTTACTACAAGAACCCGAAGTCTTATATGGAGAGAAATTCTTTAAGGTGTTTAGCGATTTAGAAAAAAGTGTTCCAGATGCGATAGTAGCCGCGCATAACAGAGCCGGAATCAGGCCACCGGAGGAAGGGGTGGCCTTAACAAGGGAGGAAATCCGCAAGCTCAGTGATTTGGGGTTGGATTACTTCAGGGACCCCACTGTCCTGCTGCGGGACCTACGAGCTATTTCTAGGGCGCAAGAGCTTCCGGCTGAGCAGAGGCTGGCCAGGTATATAGACGACTATCAGACAGCCCCCCAAGGAATAAATACTGAAATAAGCACCACCACTGCAGGGGCTGTAGAGGCACTCCAAAGAATGGGATTCGAATTTGTAAGGGAAGTGAGGGGAAATCACGACGAGTATAGGCGTGCTCTTGCAGATGGAACAATCCAAACAGTGGAACTGACCAGAAATCGTGATTATAGTGCTAAACTGCTTAGAACTTACCTACTTGATGATATACGGCGCGGCCAGCGGGAACATTTAATCGACCAGGGAAGGGAGAGGGAAGCATTCATTAATGA
Source organism: Microcaldota archaeon (assembly GCA_013425455.1). Classification (GTDB taxonomy): domain Archaea; phylum Micrarchaeota; class Micrarchaeia; order Anstonellales; family Bilamarchaeaceae; genus CAIXOA01. Next base: position 9,432 of record JACCLI010000077.1, read on the forward strand.
ATTTGCCGAAGCTTTCCGCTCGCCACGTTCTTACGAACCGCCGCCGCAGATAACGCTGGCGGAGGCACAAGAACTTGCCCGGGCAAGGGGTGAGACAAGAAGGGCTGCCGGACAAGAAGGAAGAAGAAGACGTGCTGCGGGGGAGTGATGATATGAAAAGGGCGATAAAAGTTGGGGATTACACTGCATATGTGGAGCCATATGGAAAGAGTGGCCAGATACGCATCACAATCAAGGAGCTGCCAGACTGCTCAGGCGTATACGATAAGGATTATTCAGGGATTGTGCCCGATGTGGCACGGAGCCTTATAGCAAGGAAACTGATTGAGATGCGCGCAGAGAGGCTTGAAAAGAAGCGCCCGAAACTGCGCGTAATAAATGGCGGAAAGGACGAACAAAAAGAAAAGGGAACGCCGCAGCGCAATTAGCCTTTCATCCCTGTAATGCCATCTGCTGTCCGCATGCCCAAGCAGCACTTCTGCAAGTAAGGTTTATAGAATATTACTAAAAGAAAGGCGCAAGCGTCATTCCTGCCCGAACACCATTCCGCCCGGTGGCATCCGCAGATTTTGCGAAGAGGCATAATCCCTCAATTCAATCGCCATCGGAACCTCATCCGAAGGCATGGACGAAACCCTCATGTTCGCGATGGCCCACCATAGCCTGCTCGCCTGGTCTCCGCTTAGCCTAAGAGTTCCATCCTCCATCGCCTTGTGGAGTGAGCTTATGGCGCGCAGGACAGCATCAGTATCAACGACCATCAGGCCATCGCTGCGTTCCAGATATGGGGGGCTTTCAATCGTTTTTATCGCCTGTTCTGTGAACACAAGATAATTCTGCCTGCCTTGTGGCATTTCCTCTGCAGTTGGCACCCTCGTGCCAATTGAATTATATGCATCCCTGAGGTCCGTGACGCTTCTTGCCTCCTCTACACTCATGCCTCCAATATTCATATTTAACAGGGCCATCCGCAGGTTTTGTTTTTGTTCATCACTGAGGACAAGGCTCCCATTCTGTATTCTCCTGTTGAGCTCGCCTATCGCTTCCATGACAGCCTGATCGTCCCGTGTCAGGTTGCCGTATCTTTCCACATAAGGCGGCTGCATCAGCAAATCAATAAGCTGGCCGCTCGTGCGGCCGTCCATCCTCTGCATGTCGCTCATCGGGATGCGTTCCGGCCATTCCACCCCTTCCTTTGATTTTTGTACAGGCTGCGGCATAATCACACCATGCAATATTCCTTCTCAATATTTATAATATCTCACTTCTTTCCGTTATCTCGCCAGCAATATTCCCCATCATCTCTTCCTTAACTTTCTCCACTTTTTTCTCGTGCCCCAGAACCCAGCACATCTTCGCATACGCGCACTCCGGAGTCCAGTCAGCCAGATGCCCGAACACGCCCGCCTCCTGCAGCATCCTCCCAGCGGCATACATGTCCATGTTGATTCTCCCGAAAATGCACTGGGAGGCAAATGCAACAGGTATCCCCGAATCAACCAGCGCCTTTAGGTTCGGGGTTATCTTCTTCGCCAATTTGTCCCCGAACGGGTTCGTTGGAACGTGCCCTATTCCCGTCCCCACAATCACTATCCCGTCATAATCCGACAGTTTGTCCACGAACTCCGGATGTATGCCCGGATATGTATAAACCATCGCAACGTTCTCATTTACCCTATTGTCAAATTTCAGCTTCCCGCCCCTTTCCTTGTATTTCATATATGGCTCAATCAGGGAGGAGCGGTAATCCACCTTCGCCAGCGGAGGCACATTAATGGACTGGAACGCATCCCTCCTGGAAGTGTGCATCTTGCGCGCCTTCGTCCCTAGATGGATGAGGCACTCCTCGTCGTCGCTCGTCGCGTGCATGCATACTCCCACATTCGCCATGGGGCCATTCGCGGCGGCAAAACAGGCGTTCAGCATGTTTATGCGCGCATCAGTCGAGGGGCGGTCCGAGCTCCTCTGCGAGCCCACCAGATAGATTGGAACGGGCGAGTCCTGCAGCATGAAGGAAAGCGCCGCGGATGTGTAATGCATCGTATCTGTGCCGTGCAGCACCACCACGCCCTTCACACCGGCATCTATTTCCTTTTTTATTTCCGAGGCTGCCACCGACCAGTGGGCCGGCGTCATGTCTTCGGAGAGTATCGCGAAAACCTCCTTTGCATGGAAGGTGCAGATCTTCTCCAGCCCTGGGATATTTTTTGCCAAATCCTCCGGGCTCGTTGACGGAAAAACGGCGCCTGTTTTGTATTCCACCTTGGATGAAACCGTGCCCCCGGTCCCTATGATTGCGACGTCCCCCCGTCCTGCTTTCTGGGCATGCTTACCGCTTCCGGCATCTTGTTTTATCTCCACCTCGCCCAGCTCCTCCACCTTCGCCCCTTCCTTCCTTATGCCCACATTGTAGCCGGAATCCAATTTGAGCACGAGGAATTCCTTTTTCGGGGAAGGAAGCAGGAGCCCCTCGTATTTCCTCCCTTTCGTTGTTATGCGGACGCGCTTCAGTTTTTCCATGGAACCATCACTCAGTTTCCACCATTGGGATTAAACAGATTAAATCCTTTCCATTTTCCGGAAAGGGGGTGCAAAAAAGTGATTTTGCGTGTTGTGTAATGTTAAACTGAACAACACCCCTTTTTTTAATGCCATCACGAATCCAATTTCGGAGTGGCAAGGAGGGATAACATGAAGGACATTTGCGTAGTTACAGACGACCGTGTGGGGCTTTTGGCCGACATATCGTACATACTGGGCAAGTCCAGGGTCAATATTGATTCAATAGCGGTAAGCTCAGTGGGCGGGAAGGCGGTCTTCAGCATCATGGTCAAGGACCAGGAGAAGGCAAGGAGCGTTCTGGAGGGCAACGGCTTCAGCGTAAGTTCCGGGAACGTCATTTTCGTCAAGCTGGAGGACCAGCCCGGCAGGCTCGCAGAGATAGCAAAGCTCCTCTCAGGCAACAGGATAAGCGTGGAGAACCTTCACCTAATCTCCAGGGACGGAAAGAACTCCATAGTCGGGATAACCGTCTCCAGGCCGAGGAAGGCGAGGAAGCTCCTCTCCGGCTGCCTGATTGAGAACGACCTCCCCTAACCTTTTATTTCTTCTTTAATTATTCTACTTATGTATTCCAAAATGCACGAGCGGGGCGGGCAGAAGGTGCTCGCCGCATGCGACAGGGAGCTGATAGGAAAGGTCCTTGAGGAAAAGGGCGCATATCTTGACCTCGCCAAATATTCTTCTTTTTACAAGGGAGAGATATGCACAGAAAAGGAGCTGCTCTCCATGATGCCGGAGGCCTCGTCCCTCAACCTTGTCGGAAAAAAAGCAGTGGCCGCGGGCATGAAATCCGGGCTCTTTTCGCAGAAGGAAGTAAAGTATATAAATGGCATTCCCCATATCCAGGTTTACAGGATATAGGGGGATATCATGAAGGAAATAAGCATAATCACGGACGACCGCGTAGGGCTTCTTGCGGACATCTCTTACATTCTGGGGAAGGCGAAAATAAACATAGAATCCATCGCGGCGAGCGCGGTGGGTGGTAAGGCGGTCCTGAGCATAGTGGTGAGGGACTACGACCGCGCAAAGAGCGTGCTGGAGAACAACGGATTCAAGATAACCGCCGGCAACGTGATTTTCGTAAAGCTGGAAGACAAGCCGGGAATGCTCGCGGAGATAGCGAAGATGCTCGCGGACGAAGGGATAAACGTGGAGAACCTTCATCTCGTCTCCAAGGACGGCAAGCATACTATAGTCGGGCTGACTGTCGCAAACCCGAAGAAAACAAAGGGCTTACTCGCGAATTATCTGATAGAGAAAGACAGTTAGAGATCCATCTCCAAGAGAAAACGCGGGGAGCTATAATTCCATTTCCAATTCTTTCTTCTTTTTGTCCAGATTCCAGCCTTTTTCCTTTGCTATTCTTCCTATCTCCGCCAGCCCGCCTTTTTTATAAGCGGAGAGGAGTTCCTCCACCTCCGCATATCTTTCGAAAATAAGGTCGCCCTTCGCCTTCGTTTCCTTTTCTTCAATATCCAGCTCGCGCAGCCTTTCCTCCTGCTTGGCGAGCGTCTCCTCCAGTTTTTTCAGCTCGGGATTCCCCTCCTCCGCAACCCCGAAGCATTCGTCCAGCGCCGCGGAGAGGGATTCGAACGGCTCGCCCTCAGCAAATAGGGAATAGTCTGCCGGATTGCCTCCAACGATTATCACGGAAGGAGAGAGGCTCTCCATCCTCCTCGCATAAACCTCCGCGATTTTCTTCTTCTCCGCGGGCGCCAGCTCGCTCCCCTTCTTCGCTTCCGGCACCCCCGCATCAGCCAATATTTTTTTTACATAAGTTATTCCTATATTCAGCGGAATAAGCTCGCTGGCAATAGACTTATCCCCCAGGTTCTTCAGTATCCCGTCCAGTTCCCTCTCATCTGAAGGCGGAAAGGAATAATTCTCGCCCGGCTTCAGGCTCCTGTCCTTCCACTCCTTCTTCTCATAAACATAATTTATCTTCCCGTTCTCCACTAGCACCATGTTGCCGCCGCCGAACATCTCCGCGACCAGCTCCATCCCGCCAAAATCGAAAATGATTATGCGGTCCCGCCCCTTCTGCCGAACCTCCTTCAATTTCCTTCCGCCCAGTTCCTTGCGCACCTTCATCACGAAGCCGGTGGGCTCGGGCGCCCCCTCCAATAGTTTGGTAATATGCAGCCTTTTCCCCAGCGCAATCAGAACGCTGTCGCTCCCGATTTTCATCCTAAAAACTCCCGAGCGGAGCTCGTAGAACTTGTCCAGGTGCTTCCCTTCCATGGGCTTCAGCTCCCGGATGATGTACGTGTATTCGAGGTTCGCCATCGGGCGCATGGATGGATTTGGACGGCGGGTTTAATAACGGTTTCTTGGATATCCCGTGGGGTGCGCAATTGGAGGATCATTTACCGCTCCTCTCCGAAAAATTCGGGAAGGAGGAGGCGGAACGGAAAATAGATGCGAAAATATCTTCCTTCAGCGGCCTCCTTACGCGGGAGGCGGCGGCAAAGCTCATCGCGGCGGAGGAGGGGCTCCTGAAGGAGAGGATGCTCCCGATCTCCGGAATAACGGACGGCGCCCGGGACGTAAACATACGCGGAAAGATAAAGAAAATCTATCCGATGCAGGAATACCGGACAGGGAAGCGCTCCCGTTCCTTCATCCTCAAGGATGAAACCGGGGAAGTGGAGGTAAAGCTCTGGAACGAGGAAGCGGATTCCATATATCATTACCATCTGGGCGATACGCTGAAGATAAGCAACGGGTACATCCGGAATAAAATACTCAACATAGGATACAGGGGAAAAGTCGAACTGGAAGGGAGGGAGGCGCTGCTCACCCCCTCCAATCTCCACGAAGGCATAATCTCCAGCAAGGCGAGGGTCTCAAGCATAGGCGGCAGGAACGGCGACGAGTTCCTTTTCTCGATTTCCGACGGGGAAAAAGAGGCGCGGGTGTGCATAACCCACATCCCGGAGCGCGGGGAGAGGCTCGCGGTGGGCGACGTTGTGCTCCTGGAAGGGGCGGAATGCGACGGGGAGAGGCTTTTCATGGGCGAGCATTCCCGCATGCTGGTGAAAAAAAATTCGCCGGACATCTTCCGCGGCGAACTCGGGGATTCCGAGGTTGGGAATGAGGGCGCCCGCATACGGGTTGGAGGCGAGGAATTCGCCGTCTCTCCCGAACAATTAGTTAGGTTTTTAAAGTTGGAGGGGCTAAAAAAGGACATAGACCTTCCCGCAGTGGCACGCATGAAGCTCACGGGCCTGAAGGGAAAGTGGGCCACCGTTTTGTTCGAGGCGAGGGAGGGCGCGAAGCACGCGAAGGACATTTCATTGAGGTGAGGAAAATGCCCGAAGGCAAAACAATTCTTCTCAAGGTCGCGGAGGCGATGAGGAACGACGTAGGCAGGGGCATAGCCCGGATGGATGCGAAGAGCCGCGAGGAGCTGGGGATATCCACAGGAGACGTGGTGAAGCTCTCAGGAAAAAAAGTGGCCTACGCGCTCGTTTGGCCCTCCCATCCAGATGACGAGGGGCAGGAAATGATACGCGTGGACGGAATCCTGCGCCAGAACGCGGGCTCAGGCCTCGGGGAAAAAGTGCGCGTCGGGAAGTCGGACGTGAAGGACGCGAAAAAAGTCGTTCTTGCCCCCCGCGAGCCGGTGCGCTTCTACGCAGGGTTCGACCAGTACCTGAAGAGCAAACTTATAGGCAAGCCCGTGGTGAAGGGGAACATCCTTCCCGTAGGGGTTTTCGGAGCAGCCATTCCGCTCGTAGTGGTTAATACTTCGCCTGCCGGCGGAGTAATTATAGGGGAAAAGACCGAAGTGCTCCTCAGCCAGGAGGTTGAGGAGGCGGAGACTATAACTGGAATCACTTATGATGATATCGGCGGATTGGGCGAAACAATCCAGAAGATAAGGGAGATGGTCGAGCTTCCGCTCAGGCACCCGGAGCTTTTCGAAAAGCTGGGGATTGAGCCGCCAAAGGGCGTGCTGCTGCACGGACCTCCGGGCACCGGGAAAACACTGCTTGCGAAGGCGGTCGCGAACGAGAGCGAGGCCAACTTCTTCTACATCGGCGGCCCCGAGGTAGTGAGCAAATTCGTAGGGGAGAGCGAGCAGCGCCTCCGCGAAATCTTCAAGCAGGCGCAGGAGAACGCCCCCTCCATCCTTTTCATAGACGAGATTGACGCGATTGCGCCCAAGAGGGAGGAAGTGACCGGAGAAGTGGAGAGGAGGATGGTGAGCCAGCTACTCACCACAATGGACGGCCTCAAATCAAGGGGGGAAGTGATAGTTATTGCGGCGACAAATAGGGTGGATTCAATAGACCCGGCGCTAAGGAGGCCGGGAAGGTTCGACCGCGAGATAGAGATAGGCGTGCCGGACAGGCAGGGAAGGAAGGAAATCCTCCAGATACACACGCGCAACATGCCGCTCATCCAGGACGAGCGTTCTACAGAGCCCGCAAGGCCTTCCGGGGAAGAGAAGAGGGAAGGGAAATCCAAAAACCCCGAGGCGGTGGATCTGGATGAGATTGCCGCGATTACCCATGGGTACACCGGTGCGGACCTTTCCGCGCTCACAAAGGAGGCGGCGATAAAGGCGCTGCGCAGGATACTCCCGAAAATAAAGATGGAAGAGGAGTTCATCCCTCCGGAAGTGCTTGATGAGCTGAAAGTGACGAAAGATGATTTCTTCACTGCGATGCACGGCATCCAGCCCTCCGCATTGAGGGAGGTTTTCGTAGAGAGGCCCAACGTCCACTGGGACGATGTGGGCGGATTGGACAGCCTGAAGATGGAGCTCAAGGAGGCGATTGACCTTCCGCTGAAGAAGCCCGAGGTGTTCGAGAAGATGGGGATACGCCCGCTCAAGGGAATTTTGCTTTTCGGCGCCCCGGGGACCGGAAAAACCATGCTCGCAAAGGCCGTCGCGACCGAGAGCGAGGCGAACTTCATCGCAATCAACGGGCCGGAAGTGCTGAGCAAGTGGGTGGGCGAATCCGAAAAGACGCTCCGCGAGCTTTTCCGCAAGGCAAAGCAGGCCGCGCCATGCATCCTTTTCATCGACGAGATTGACGGGCTCGCGCCAATCCGCGGGGGCTCTGGAGAAGGCACGATGGTGAGCGAGCGCCTCGTGGACACCCTTCTCAGTGAGATGGACGGCCTCAGATCAATGAAAAAGGTAATCGTTCTCGGAGCGACAAACCGCCCGGACATCCTGGACAAGGCATTGATGCGCGCGGGAAGGTTTGACAGGGTAATAGAGATTCCGCTTCCGGACGAGAAGACGCGCATGGAGATCTTCAAGGTGCACACCAAAAAAATGCCGCTAAAGGGCGTGGACCTCTCCGAACTCGCAAAAGTCACGGAGGGCTACACCGGGGCGGACATAGAGAACATATGCAGGGAGGCCGGTATGTTCGCGATAAGGCACAACGCATCCAATGTCACGAAGCAGAACTTCGAGGATGCGATGAAATCCATCGCCCCCCGCATACAGAAGGCGGACGTGGAGAGGGTGAAGAAGTTCAAGTCCTCCCTCACGGAAATGATGTATAGGTGATTGGGATACTATTGATAAAAGCGGCGCAACTTTTCCTCGGGCTTTTCGCCGTTTCGCTAATCTACTTTGCGATAACTCCGGGGCAGGGGCTGCTCGAGCTCGTCAAATTCATGGCGCTCTCGCTCGGCATCTCGATAGTGTTCCTTCTGGTTTACCCGAGGCTCAGGCAGGTGAGGAAGGGCGACCAGGTGGCCATAACCGGGTCGATGCCGGTGCCGTTCGCCTCCCTGCTCGGGTTCACAGCAATCGCGCTTTCCGATGCGGCGATGGGGGAGGAGGTCAAGGTAAGGCTCGGCAGGGGGAGCGAGGCGGTAGGGATGGTGGAATCCTACGAGGGGCTGCTTTCCCCGCCAAAGATAAGGCTTGTTTACGAAGTGAAGGAATGAACTTTTACATAACGGACAGGGAGGCGAAGGAGATAGCCATTTCGGTTTTCGCGATAGCAATAGCTTTTACAATTGCTAATTTTGGACTTGGGATATTCTCAGTACCCCAGCAGGCAGTTGCGCTGGTCGCGCTTTCGCTCGCGACAATCGGAATCGGATTCATATTCCACGAGCTGGCGCACAAAATAGTGGCGAACTTTTTCGGGGCCGCGGCGGAGTTCAGGATGTGGACGCAGGGGCTCATGCTGATGTTTTTCGTCTCCCTGATGGGGATGCTTTTCGCCGCGCCGGGGGCGGTGTACATCTATTCCCCCTACATCACGAAGAGGCAGAACGGGCTCATATCCCTCGCGGGCCCGGCGACAAACCTCGCGCTCACCGGGATTTTCATAGCGCTCTATTTCATCCGCCCTCTCCCCATCCAGACCGGGGAGGGGCCGATGGATGCCTGGCTTTTCGGGGCGATGATAAATACCATACTCGGGTTCTTCAACATGCTGCCGATGTTCCCGCTGGACGGGAGCAAGATAATCAGGTGGAACTTTTTCATCTGGATATTCTTCATGGGCGTTTTCTTCGGGATTGGGTTCCTTCTGCTGGGCCCGGGCGTGCTCGTGAACTGGGGGATTATGCTGGCGATTGCGTACATCTTCTCCGCGGCGTTGTTCGGTCGATAGCATGCGCGGAGCAGAAGCGGTCCTCTCGTTCGTAAATTTCCTCGGGAAGAGGATGGTCCTCAAGCACAGGAAGGAAAAATCCTACCGCGTCCCCGCGCTTGACCTGAAAATCCGGTCCGAGCGCACAAGGCGGGAGGCAAGGCTCCTGCACAAGGCGAAGCTCGCGGGCGTTTCCGCCCCGACCGTTTATGCGGTTGACGAGTATTCCATTACCATGACATATCTTCGCGGCAGGAAGCTCGGAGAAAGCGAAAAAGAGCTAAAAGAGGCCGGAAAGTTGCTCGCATCTTTGCACAACGCAGGCATAATACACGGGGACTTCACCCCCTACAATATTATAGTAAACAAGGAAGGTTTGCACGTGATTGATTTCGGGTTGGGTTTTTTCTCCTCTAGGATAGAAGACAGGGCGGACGACCTCATTACTATGCTAAAGGGAATAGAGGGAAAGGAAAAATTCCTATCCGGCTACCGCGCGTGCAGGGATTATGATGCGGTCCTGCGCAGGAAGGCGCAGATAGAGAAAAGGGCGCGATACCAGTAATCTATTTAAACGCCCTCTTCGTATTCATACGTGATGGGCTAGGCGGGGGCCAGGGGTCCCCATTCCGCAAATCCCCTTTAGGCGGGCTGAACGCCCGGGGCGTGATTCGCCCGTTTTGCGTCTTTCATCTAAAGCGTCGAAGCCCTCCCTTCTGGGACAGGGGCTTTATGCGAACCGGGTCAGGCCGGAAGGAGCAGCCCTAAGCGTAGTGCCCCGTGCTCAGGAGCAAGGGGGTGGAGCTGATGGTGAAAGCTCCGCATGGCGGACGCTTCGCAATCCGGGAAGCCCATCACTCCTTTTTACATCGTGAACCTCGCCCAAGCTCGGTTCACTCTGCATTTGGGTTGCCTCGCTCGCGCCTGCTCGCTCGGCGCAAAAAGGAGACCAAAAACCTCAAGCCACGTAATCACTTACTCTTATTAAATCATCTTTTCATCTCTAATCATGGACGCGAAGCTCAATGCCTGCATGGGCGCGATGAAATACCTGAAGGACGGGATGGTGCTCGGCCTCGGGACCGGCTCCACTGTTTTCCATTTCATAAACCTCGTCGGAGAGAAGATGAAAAAAGGCAAGAAATTTGTGTGCGTCGCCACCTCCTTCGACACGGAGATGCTCGCAAAGAAGAACGGAATCCCCATCGTTTCCCTGGACCAGGTTTCCAAGATAGACCTCGCGGTTGACGGCGCGGACATGGTTGCAAAGGATTATGTGCTGAAGGGGGGCGGGGGCGCGCTCGCACGCGAGAAGGTCGTGGACTATTTCGCGGAAAAATTCCTTGTAGTAATAGACGAGGGCAAGCTGAAGGCCAAATCCTATCCGGTGGTCGTGGAGTGCCTCCCGTTCGCCTACTCTACGGTGATGAAGGAATTGGAAAGGATGGGCGCGAGGCCGAAGCTCCGCACAGGGGGCGGAAAGGTCGGGCCGGTTGTCTCCGACAACGGGAACTTCCTCCTCGATTGCGAAATGAAAATCACGAATGCGAAGAAGATGGAGCAGGACATAAATTCCATCCCCGGCGTCGTGGAGAACGGCATATTCACCAGATTCTCAAAAGTGATAGTCGGCACGGAAACCGGATTCAGGGAACTTTAGATACCTGCCAGCGCTTGCCGTCCTTCACGTAGAATTCCATCAGAAGCACCGATGCGCCGGCTATCAGGGCGGAAAGCACCAGGGGGGCGTGCGCGCCAAAGAGCATCACGTTCCAGAGAAGCCCCGCGATGATGTTGGCGGGGAGGAGAAGGACGCCGGTTATCCCCTGGTAGGCGCCTATCGCGCTTGCATACCTGTGCCCCTTGACCGTTTCCACGATATACACGCGCGGAGTCGTCTCTATTATCGCTATGAACAGGCCGAGAACTGCGAATCCTACGAAAGCCGTGAGCGGGCTGTTTGTGAATGCGAACACAAGCGAAGCCGAGGCAAAGAAGCAGTATGCCGCAATCATCATCCTCTTCGGCCCTACCCTGTCGGTCAACACCCCCATCGGAATCGCCATGGTCGCGTAAATGACGTTGTACGCAAGGTAGGCGATCGGTATCATCACCAGCGGAAGGAGCTCGTTGCTACGGAGGATGAAAAAGGCGGTGCCTATCTGCCCGATGGAAAAGAGTGCGGCCACCAGAATGAAGCCCTTCAATTCCCCGTTGAAAAGATTCTTCCCGTCCCTTATCCTCTCCAGCTTCTTTTCGTTCTCCTTGACGAAGAAGATGAATAGCACACCCAAGAACGCGGGAATCACCGCAATCATGAATATTGTCCTATATATGGCATCCTCGCCCATTCCGGAGAAAAACGCAAGGAAGAGTGCGGCGAGCAACGGCCCGATTATCGCACCCGCGGAGTCCATCATCTTCCTGAAGCCGAAAGCCCTCCCGAGCTGGCTGCCAGGCTCGGATTCACCGATCATCGCATCCCGCGGAGGGGTCCTTATCCCCTTGCCCACCCTTTCCACGGTCTTCAGCGTGAAGAACTGCGGCCAGCTGTTGCTGAACGGGAAAAATGCCTTCATCACAGCCGAAAGGGAATAGCCGAAAAGCACAAGCTTTTTCCTGCTCTTGTATGTGTCGGACATCCAGCCCGAAAGGAAACGCATGATCGCAACGACTATTTCCGAAATCCCCTCAAGCAGGCCTACAACCAGTGCGCTTGCGCCCAGCACATTGACCATAAAAAGGGGGATTATGGGCTCGAGCATCTCACTGCTCGCATCGCTGAGCAGGCTTACTGCCCCGAGCAGCTTCGTGTTTGTTGAGAGTTTCCCGTTCCTTGGCTTTGCCATGCAATCCCTTTTTTAAATTGCCAATCTAATTAAGCCCTATGGTCCGCCTGAGTGAGGAATTGAAGACAATCCTTAAAAAACCCCTTGGGAAAACCGGGCCGCTCGGGCAGCTCCTTCCGCTCACAAAGGGAAAGAGAATAATCGCTGTAGGGGACCAGGTGGTCTTCGCCCTCCTCTCGCACGGGATAAGGCCGCACGTTGCGGTATTCGACTTCAAGACGCTGAGGAACCCTGTTGACATTGCGGTGAGGGAAAGGCTGGAGAAGGAATATCCGGACGCCAACAGAGTCCATAACCCGGCGGGAGAAATCACCAAGGGGCTGGCCCTTATCGCGCCTATCCTCATGAGGGACGGCGGCGCCCTTCTGGTGGAGGGCGAGGAGGACCTTGCCGCGCTGGTTTTCATAGACATAATGAAAAAAGGCTACGTGGTATTGTACGGCCAGCCCGGGGAAGGGGCCGTGCTTGTTGAAGAAAACGGCGAGGGGAAGAAATTAGTTAAAAAGATTGCAGGGAAGCTGAAATTAGCTTCCCTTGCCGACAGATTTTAGCAGAACGAACAGCAGCACTATGCTGATGATGGTGACCGCTGCCACATTTGTCCAATCGTTCATTCCGAGCGGCGGGTTTATGTGCCAGAAGTAGCCTACGCCTGAGCCTACGACTATTGCTACAATCGCCCGCACGGCATCCATGAAGTCGCCCATCGGGCTTCACCTAAGCCCTGGCCCTTGCGACTACCATGACATCTTCGACGGATTTCACGTTCTTGTAGAGCACGCTCTTTTCCTTAAGGATTTCCTTTCCCTTCGAGGAGGAGAAGGTCTCGAGGAGTACCCTTGCGACCTCGCCCGCTTCCATGTCCACAACAAAATCCTGCGCCGTGCCGACGTATTTGCCGCCATCGGTGAAGATTTCCATCCCGTACAGCTTCGACAGCTTAACACTCATTGTTTCACCTTGCGCTCTAGTTACAAAGGTAAGAATTTATAAAAACATCGCCCGGGTTCAGATGTTTGTTTTGTGGAAGAAGAAAAGCTCCTGCGCCTCCCTGCTTCCCGGCTCTATGCCGAGGGCCTCGTAAACCCCGCAGATCCCCATCTTCCCAAGCGGGCACTTGCCGGGCTTCCTGTCCGCAGCCTTCCTCAGCCCGGCTGCCCGCGCCCTGTATTTTTCCTCGCTCGCAGGCAGCGGCTGTCCCGGCCCGCCCACGCACCCGTAAGGGCAGTTCATCACTTCAACGAAATGGTATTTCACCCCGTGCTTTATCTCGTCAAGGACCTTGTCCAGGTTTGTTACCCCATATATGGAAACAACATTCAGCCGGTGCCTCCCTATCTGCACGCACAGGTGCTTCACCTGTTCGTCGCCCCTGAACCTGACCTTCTCAGGGCTCTCCCCGCACACGCACGCGAGCGTGCTCAAAAGCGCTTCCGTGATTCCTCCGGTCGCCCCGAATATGACTCCGTCCTTTGAGCTGTCCGGCAGGAGTTCCGTAAACTTACCCTCCTTCACTTTATTCATGTCCAGCCCCTTTTTCTTCGCCCAAATCCCGAGCTCGTGCGTTGTCAGCACATAATCTATGTATCTTATCCCGGAGGGAAGCCTCTCGCGCGTCTCGTATTTCTTGAGCACGCACGGCATCACGCTCACCATGCAGATTTTTTCTATCGGAACCCCGAGTTTTTTCGCGAGTATGTGCTTCCCCAGGCTTCCGGCAACCATGTGCGGAGAGCCGATTGGGGAAACCAGATGGTAAAGTTCCGGGTGCTTGTTCTTGCAGTACAGCCTCCAGCCGATGCAGCAGGAGTTGAACACCGGGAAATATTTCTCATCCCCGCGCTCGAGCGCGTGCAGCACCTCCAAAGTCTCTTCATAAATATTCACATCCGCCCCAAGGGGCGTGTCCATTACGTGGTCGAACCCGAGCGCATGCAGCAATCCGACCGTCTGGTAGGTAAGGTCCTCGCCAGGAGCGCGCCCGAACTCCTCGCCGATGGAAACGCGCACCGCGGGAGCGATCTGCACGACCATCACCTTTCCGTCTTTCTTCTCCTTCTCCAGCGCAGCAAAAAGCTCGTCCGGCTTGTTGAGGTAGATTTCATCTTCCATACGCTTCGCGTTTCCCGCATAACTAATATAATGTTTTGTTTCGGGTTTTGTATGTAACCATGGTTACATGCACCCCCCGCCCGCACGCCCCGGATTTTCAGAACGCGAAACGCGACCGGAGGGTATTTAAATAGCTTTTCACAAAATATTATTATGGGAAATGCTGGTAGAACGTGTGCAGTGACACTCTTATCCCTACTTCTCCTCATGCCCCTCGCGTTCTCCCTGTCCGCGACCGCCTGCGCCTCTTGCGGCCTGACCGAGATATATGCCGGCTTCACTCCTGAGGACGCCAGCATGAATGTCGTGCTCACCTCTGACTCCGTGGATTACAGCCAGGTGCGCGACCCTGAGCAGCTGCGCCAGCAGTACCTGGAGTTCCTTGAAGAAAATTACAACATAGATATCCCCTCCTCCGAGCGGACCGTAACGATCGGGCCGGTCCCAGACGCCAGCATATTCTTCTACTACGAAACCTACTCCGTGGACTCAGCCACAGGCAAGCTTGTCTCCACCCGGGCCCAGCTCGAATGCGGCGGAGTCGCCGGCCCGGTCAAGACCGACTCCAACGGGGTCGCGAAATGCAAGCTTGATCCCTCCATTTTCACCGGCAAGTGCACCCGCGTCTACATACAGTTCCAGGGCACGCCTTCCCTCAATCCCGCCACTTCTTCGGTGCAGGTATGCGATTCCGAGAGCGACGCCTTCTCAGCCATGGCGTCCGCGCTTTCCGGCATAAGCCAGGCCTCCGTGGGCCAGCCGCTCTGCATAGTCGCCTTCCTCATACTGGGCCTGTTCATCGCCTCCATGTTCTTCAGCGGCAGGAGCCCGCTCGCCCTCCTGGACATAACCACCCCCCTCCTGCCCAAGCCGAAGGCCATCTCGTACAGCGGAATGTCCTTCGGGACCGGATATATTCGGATGAGGCGGGAATTGGCGAGCAGGATAAACATATCCTCTAGCATACTCAAGAGCCAGGCCGCCTTCCTCAAGGCAGACCTGCTCCGCAAGGGCACTAGCCTCAGGGACATAAACGAGATACTCACGCTTGCCAAGGGGAGGCCCCACATAGCCTACCTGGCGCTCCGCGCTTTGAAGGAGGGGAAGACCATGCAGGAGGCTAAGGCGATCGCCGGCCTAAACCCGGGCTTTGGCAAGGGCCAGAAGGAGGAGGAGTTCGCGGAGGCCCGCAAATGGATAAAACTTCTCCAGAAAGGCGAGAAGGACAAGGCCCTGGACATGCTGACGGACAGGTTCACTGCAGAGATGCTTGACAAGGAGGTCGGGCGCATAACCGGCAACGTGCCCGGCAAGCTCGCGAACACCCTGAAGACCGTCCTTGACCACAAATACTCCCCGCTCAAGTACATGATGCCCGAGACCATACGCGAGCAGATAAGGGTCGGCCTGGGCTCAGCATTTTTCGGCGGCCGCAGCGTTGTAGGCGTGACTAAGGTGGCGGCGAAGGGGCTGGTCCGCGCCGGAGCCGCCGGCCTCACAGCGCTCACAGGCAAGCAGTACAACATCCTCCCATACACCGAGGAGGAGAAAAAGGCGCGCCAGTTCTTTCTCATGGACATCCGCTCACGCATAGAGCAGTTCTACAAGGTGCAGATGCAGGAGGCGAAGGCCAACGTGGCCATGTACGTCACAAAAAGGCTTCTTGAGTCCAAGGGCGTCAAGTTTGACCTGAGCGAGAAGGAGCTCCTCGGCCTCGGAAAGATAGAGATCCTTGAGAAGATGAACCTCAAGAACAACCCCAAGGCGGCCCAGCTCGCCGCGGAGATAAGCAGGATACTGCAGTCCACCGACAAAATTGATGAAAAGATAAGGCTTCTCCGGGCCCTTGCGGATTCCAGCGGCGCCAGCTATGACAAGGCCGGAGTAAACAGCTTCCTCAACAAGCTTGCGTCTATAGACTCGTCCGGCTCCTACCGCACGAAGCTCCAGAGCCTCCATGACTATCTCGAAAACAAGTACGAGGTCCACAAGCTGAACTCGGACTTCCGCGGTACCGGGGACAATTTCTACCCGTGGGTCGGGAGGCACAGCTTCCGCTATGTTGTGGAGGGCGGAACAAAATACGACGACACCTGGAAATTCATGTTCCTCAGGAGCTTTGTCGAGCAGAACGAAAAGGGCCAGAAGGGCATCTCCCTGGGCGACACGGCGAAAGTCCTCTGGCTGCGCCTCGTGAACGAGATGTGGGGCCTCTTCCCCTCGGACATGAAGGGCCTCCCGACCGAGCAGCGCCTGATGATGAAGCAGGCCGAGGAATACCTCCTGAGCCTCCTCTCAGAAAAGGGAAAGGAGATACTGAAGAACGGACTTGTCCTCCCTTCCAAATTCGACGAGAATGGCAATATAATCCAGGAAGGCAAGCCAATAAAGATGACCAGCCCGCTCGAGCTCCTCTACAACCCGACAATCGCAAAATCCGGCCTTTTTGTGGGCCAGGAGCTGGCCCGCGAGATGGGCGCGGACGCCGCCCACTGGAATGTGGACATGCGCGGCTACTGGCGCACCCTGGTCCCGGGCTCCTCCGTCCTTGATTTCGACAACATAGGAAAGACATCCGTGATGGAGCAGGCATTCGGCGCCGCCTACCGCTCCCACATCGGGCGCAACGTAAGCCCCGAGGTCTTCATGAAGGAGCAGGCGCGGGAAATGTTCTACAACCGCATCGTGAGCATGATAGGCTCCAAGTATCCGGACGCCTACCAAACCGGCAGGCAGGAATTCCGCTTCCTGGCCTCCACCTACGGCGCGTTCAAGGAAAGGTACGCGGAGATATTCGGCCTCACCCCGGAGCGGAAGAAGGACGCCAGCTGGGTGACGGACGACATGGTCGCGGAAATGGTCAAGAAGGGCGTCAACATAAACGATCTCCACAAATTCGTGTGGATACGCACCAGGGAGGGCAACTACGTCCCGTTCACCGAGGGAAGGGAAGGCTTCGGCATGAGGGTGAGCGACGGCGAGAGGATAATCAACGGCAAGTTCGTGTACAACGCCGGCAGCCACTGGGAGAGCTTCAACAGCACAAAGCTCCGTGAGAAATACGGAAGGCTCCTGGACCTTCCAGCAGAGAAGGGCGGCTTGCTTTCCGCCTCCCTGTTCAAGGAAATGAAGGAAATTGACAACCTTGTGAGGGCCTCCCAGCAGTCCACGGAGGGGATGTTCAAGAAGAGGGAGCTCGACCCGAAGCTCAAGGAGCGCATGGTGAATTTTTCTAACGACGTGATAACCTGGGGCGGAAAGACCAGGAGGGACGCCGCCGCATACATCGTCTTCGACCTTTGCAAGAGGGTGAACGACTTCTCCATAGTGGAAAACAGCAAGTTCCTCTCCATACAGGCAACCAAGGACGTCGGGTCAGTCGGCTTCAGGAAATTCCAGGAAAAGGTCTGGCTTCCGTTCGCAAAGGGCGCGGAGTCCCTCATGATATCCTCCTTCCTTCCCCAGCTCAACGAGCTCCAAAACGTGACGATGCTCTCGGAGCACCTGCGCGCCCGCACCGCTGAATACTCGGCGCGCTATGCAATGAGCCTCGCGGACCCGACATACCCGGACAAGTCCATCAACAGGGAGCTCCACAGCCAGATGATTGATCTCATGGACTCGATGAACCGCTACCGCTCGGTATGGGACAGCACAATCACCAGGGACCCGCGCGGCAACTCATCCTCGTTCGGCCCCCAGCTCAATTTCGCTTCGTTCTACCACCACGGCCCCGCGCGCCCCTTCGCCCCGGTCACAACCCTCGGCGAGTTCAGCGGGCGCACCCTCAGGCAGTCCCTTGAGTCCCTCCGCATGATGCCGCTGACCATCAACTGGCTAATCGGGGAGCCGTTCGCCCTCATGGTGAGGGGTGCGATGACTTCCATGTACGGCTACCCAGGCAAGCACGACAAGACCTACCACCCGCTCCATCCCTACGCGATGACATCCGGCAGGCCCACGGACGCACTCCGCTCTCTCTTCGACCCGTTCCATGCTGCCCTTGATTTCTCGTCCGGCACGTTCAGGAAGACTGCCGCCATGGGCCTTTCCATGTTCCACACGGCGGCAAGCCCGCTCACCCACTCCCTCGACTATGTTTCCGGAAAGATGGGCGAGTCCAGCATCCCGGGCATGGGGATGGCCTCAAGGGCCCTGGGCTGGGTCTCCGATGTCTTCAAGCCGGAAACCACGATGCATGCCAACCCGGAATTCTACCTCCCCAGCTACATCCAGAAGAGCAGGGTGCGCGAGCTGCTCGGCGGCGACATGACCATGCGGGAGTACGGGGGGAAGGCGATGGCGGACGGCATAGTCAGGACGCACGAGGACCACACCTGGATGTACAAGAACATAAACGTCATCTGGAACGTCAACACCAACCCGGGGATATCATACATTGATTTCTACTACAACATGCATGCTGACCCGCGCCTCGCGTCCCACCTCGTGTCCGGCTCCCGCTACTCCTCCTTCTTCTCCCAGGACAACTACCTGCAGCAGCAGGCCAACCTTGGGATAGTGAAGAGGGATGTCTCGGCGTACGAGCTCGCGGAAGTGAGGGAGAGCGAGATGCGCCAATACATGAGCCCAAGGGAGAACCGCATGTGGGGCCTGCTCAACCCTATCTCCTTCCTGTACAACAACCCTATATTCCCGCTCTCCATCGCCTCATGGGACTTCATTACCCACCGTTCCTGGGAGAAGTTCAAGGACATCAAATCCTCCTGGTCCAAGAGGAGTGAGTACGCCCAGACCGGGGGCAGCCAGCAGTTCATGTCAGGAGTGCCCATCGGCCCGCTCTCGCAGACAAACTACGAGACGTTCCAGAGCCGCGAGATCCACCCCAGCGAGATAGAGAACGTGGCCGAGCGCTGGATAAGGAAGACCGGCCATTTCTTCTCCTCGGCGTTCACCTACAATACATATGCATACTGCCAGGTCTGCGGCTCCCCAATGCCAAGGGGCGGCACCTGCGGCGTCTGCTCGGGCAAATCCATTTTATTGCTTTGGAGCAAAAGGAAGTGGGCAAGGCCTCCGGGTGCTTCACCATGAAACCAAGAATCCCATTTTTGCTCCTGCTCCTCACGCTCCTGATGTTCGGCTGCATCGACCCGCAGTATTACGAGCGCTCAACCGCGGGCGAGGGCGCGGTGCTCGACATGTCCCTCGCGAACGCCTGCCCGACAGGGGACTGCATGTGCATGGCCTGCGACGCGCACGGGATGGCCGACCCGGTGTATGCGAAATTCTACACCTTCTCCTATTACTACGAGGAGTGCAAGTTCACGAAATGCAACGAGACGGACTTCAACACATACATGAACGCGGAGCCCAACAATGAAAAGATGAACTTTTTCATGATAGGGCAGGGAGGCTTTGGCGAATTCAACAAGGCCAACCCCTACTGCAACAATTCCCTGCGCATGCCGGTCAAATGGCTGGACAGCCGCTATGGCGCCGGAGAATACCCGCTCCCGGACGCCAGGCGCGCGGGCTGCTTCCTAGACAAGGGGTCCATCCCCCTCTACATCCTCTACAGCCGCGGCCAAGCGGCCAGCCCCTCCCGCGCAGAGGAGATCGCCCACCTTTTTTCCGGGACCATCCTTGGCGACATGGGCCCGATAATCATCACCGCGGAGTTTGAGTTCAACTCCTCCAACCCCGCAATCCGCGAGAACGTCTCGGCCCAGGTGAAGGCCATGAAGCGCGCCTGCCCGGACTGCCTGATAGCTCTCGCCCCGCGCATATGGGACAACTCCACTGAATTGGAAGAGATGTTCCAGGACCAGGCATTCAACAATTCCGTGGACCTTTTCGCCTTTGGGATAAATTCCCATGACTTTAACACCTGCGACCCGACCCGCATATATTCGGACGCGGTCCAGTATTCCGAATATCTCCTTTACAAATACAAAAAGCCGTCCGTGTGGGCGTACATCCTTTTCGACAACGACTGGAGCGCGGACCAGAGCTGCCACTGGGACGAGTCCCTCCTTTCCAGGGCTTACACGGATTTCTACACGTACCAGCCCGCCTTCCCGTCCACCGGGGTCATCGGCGCGTCCCTCTATTCAATGTACGGAATAGGCTCCCTCAACTGCACGGACTGCGGCCTTTTCAACATCTCCGGGGACCCCATCGCCTCCAGGCAGGCCTCCTGGTTCTCCAACTGCCAGGGGCTATTCGCAACATCCAGCGTCCTTCCCATCGTTTTCAGCAACGCCCCGGGCACAACGTGCGCCTTCGGCCAGTCTGCATACAGCTACACCGGGGATTCCAGCTTCTACACGGAGCAGCCCGTCCCCACGGAGCCTGCCGGCGCCTGGCCCCAGTTCTACAGCTGCGACTCCTGCATGGTCGAGGTCAGGCCGGCCTCGATAATGATTTCCCCGAACACGGCATTCAGCGACAGGGCATGCACAGACTTCCCTGTCCTTGACGTATACTCAGACATCCGGGACATAGACCCCGCGTACGTGCGCGCCCTTGTCTGGTGGGAAAGCGGAGGCTTCGACGACTGCGAAGTCGGCACCTCAGGCGCACCATGCGGCCGCGTAACGCCCATGTATGAGGTTATTGATCCCGACGGACGCTGCCCGGCATACGCGACCCCGTCCTACCAGCGCCCGTCCAAGCATGCCTGCGACATGGGGCTCATCCCGGTCTTCTCGCCCCCAGAGGACTATTGGGCCGGAATCACCTTCAAGGACTGGATGTATGCCCCGGAAGGAGAGCTTGCAATCGCAAAAGCATGCGCCGGGGATGAGAAGTTCAACCCCTTCAACGTTGAGCACAACGTCTGCCTTGGCACCTACGAGGTCGCCCAGCACATAAAAACTGCCGAAGGCATTGTCGCATCGAACGAGGGCCGCCTCGGCCTCACGGCAATAAAGAACGAATACGGCGAGGAGGAATACGAAAACGCAAAAGGCCTCGTTACCCTTTTCATCGCCCGCACGCAGTTCATAGCCCCGGAGGTCTGGTCCACCTATGGAAACAAATGGATGAACGATTTTACCAAATATTCAAATTATGACGACCATTTCTGCAGCGGAACTTCTGACCACCAGTGCTGCGACAGCGGCCATGTCAGGTATGACCTGAGGAACTGCTGCGGAAGCTCCGATTTCATAAGTTTCGTGACCGACGACACCTGCTGGACGCTCACGGGCACCAATGTGGAAGAAAAATACAGGGACCCGATCATGAACGCAAAGAAAATAATGGCTCTTTATCTGGGCGTGCGCGAGAAATGCGGAATCTGCGACGGAGAAAAGTGGAGGGAAAACGTTGAGGAATGGGCGTCCCGGACACCCGAGGGCCCGCGCCCGGCGGTCCCTTCCGTAACAGTTGTTCCGGCTACCTCCATAATCCCCTAATGCTTGTGCCCGTTCAATCTCTTTTTCCAATAGTAGTAAGTCCTTCTGGACATCCCGAGCGCTTCCAGCCTCTCCTTCTCGCCCTTCGCCTCTTTCAGGACGCGCAGGAACTCCTTCTCGTCGAATTCCCTGGGCCTTCCTCTCTTCCCTTCCCTCACTTCCACATTGATGCTTCTCCTGAGGCTCTCCATGACCTTTTCCGGCACGGTCTTCGCAATCCCGCTGTTCATGCAGACCCTTTTCGCCTTGGTCGCATCCAGCAGGAGCGCGAACACCTTCACGCTCGGCTTGGTCTTTATGAAGAACTCCTCGCCCCTGGGGTGGGCTAGTATCGTATCCAGCATCTCCCTCCTGCTCCCCCTGAGCTCAATTTCCCTTGATTCTTCTGACAAATTCTGCACCACGTTTTCCCTCTTTGAAATTTTTGAGCACTTCAAATGCGCCGCGCGCCTTCCCCTCGTCTATCCCGATGTATCCGGAGACCCACTTCGC
The DNA here is from genome assembly GCA_013425455.1 of Microcaldota archaeon. GTDB lineage: Archaea > Micrarchaeota > Micrarchaeia > Anstonellales > Bilamarchaeaceae > CAIXOA01. The sequence goes on from JACCLI010000077.1 coordinate 31,407, forward strand.
ATCCTTCCCGCCGCCTTCCAGCAGCACAGCCGCCCCGAGCTCCTTGCCCCCAAGTGGAACGCTTCCTTCCAGCCCGAGCTTCCTTTTGAGCATGGACCTCGCAGGCACCCCTTCTTCCTCTATGTAAGAGAACAGCATAAGGTGGTTCTCCCCCGGCGTAACCGCCAGCGAGGGATAAAGGTTCTCCTTCCTCCTTCCTTCCTCATTGTTCGTAAGGTAAAACTTGAATATCGGCGAAAGGAGCAGCAACGCCGCCCTCCTCTGCGTCTCCTCCCTTCTCTTCCTCCTCCTCGCCATAATCTCCTTCTTGATGCCCTCCTTCATCATGAACTCGCTGTCCTTCCTCGCGAGGAACCCCCTCTTCACAAGCGCGGCCTTCACCTCCGTGAAACCCTCCACCGTATCCATCCGCACGTCCGGCCTTATCCCGAAATTCTTCAATATGGAGTTGTATTCGCCCACTTCCCCCTCCGCGTTCTCCATGCCCCTGCCCACGCTCTTCGCGGCATAATGCACTATGGAGGAAAGCAGGGAGATGCGTACTCCTTTTGAGGAAATGATAGGAACCCTCTTGAACCCGGGCCTGGTCGAAACCACTTCCGCGCCCACCCCGAACATTTTCGAAACTTTGAGCTCCAGGTTCTCGTTGTCCGCAACCTGCACAGTCTCCGTCTCCCCGTTGAACTTAACCTTTGCGATGAAGCACCCCTTCCTCTCGCTCGCCTGCTCCACCTTGTCCGATAGTTCCCTATACGCTATAATCCCGTCATCCCCAGCGTCCATCAGCAACCTTATATGGTTCCCGTCCAGGGGGAGGTGGTTTGCGATGTCCGAATATCCCATCTTGAGGAATCCCTTCGCGACCCGGTGCGCGTCCAGCGCGATGCTCACCCTCGCCAAACTATATTTCTTCAAATTGGCAATATACCTGAAGTAACCCATCTGCTTCTTCAGGTCCGCCCAGTCCGCCTCGCTCAGCTCGTCCGCCTCGTCCACCGTCTTCTGCACAAGGCCCCTGAACGGGCTGTTGAACCCGGACTCGCCCATCTTTTCCTTGAGCGCCTCCAGCTCCCCCACATTCTCCTCATCATATGCGCTTATCCCTTTCAATAGTTCGTTCGCCTTCTGCACGTAAGCCATCGAGGGCAGCACTTCCAATTCCTTTTCGCTGATCACGGCAACCACTGTTTTTTCGAAATCTTTTCCTGCACGTATTCCCCCACGAACGTCAATCTCTCGCCCTGGAGGGCGTCCTGCTCAATTTTCTTCTTGGTTTTAAGAACCTTTTGGAGCTCCACCACCCACTCCTTGTGCCTGTTTATCCACGGGTAGCCGAGCATCTCCTCCGCCCTTTTCAAATCAATCTCTTTTGCGTTAATCGTTAATTTCTTAAGGAAGTCATATTTCTCTATATCCGCCATCGTCACTCCCAAGAACCTCGACTCCGGTATTGAGAAATCCCGCCCAAGGTACGCGAGGTTCATGCTCCCTGTCTTTATGGTCCAGTAAATATACCACCCCCAGGCATCGCAGTCCGTCATCACGTAGACCGGCAGCTTCTGGTCCGCCAATTTTCGCAGCAGCCTCCTGGTCCCCCTGCTCGCCTGCCCCTTCGGCGTCACGAGCACGCAATTCTCCTTTTTCCAGAACCTGTCCTCGTTGAGCCTCTGCCAGAGCGCGTCCTTCTCCACCACGAGCACGTAATCCGCATCCACTTCCACGAACTCCATGCCGTTGTCCACGTCGCTCGGAATCATCCACCCGCTTCTCCCCTGCTTCGCGCAATCAATAGTAGTTTCCTCGCCCGCGAAATTGTCCTTCACCACCATGGGGCCCGCGACCACCCCCTTCCTGTCCGTGGTCAGGTGCAAATCTTCCCGTTTTATCCCAAGTGAAACCTCCAAATCCTCAATCAGCACATTAGATTCGCTCTGCTCCTCAAACAAGCTCTCGTCCACATCTTCCCCCAAGCTGAATTTCAATTGATAATAAAGGCCCCTTATGCTCGTGTGCAAATTCTCGGAAATGAATTTCTTCGTCTTGTTCGCCACCGCGACCGTCTGCATAAAGGTTCTGGCCTGGCTCACATTGAGGAACGTCCTCTCCTCCTTTTTGCTCCCGAGCTGCAGGTAGCCCAGCCCTTCCTGGAACTCCACATTCCCCCTGCTTCTCAGAGGAGTCTCAAAAGTCGGCGATTCCCCTCTCTTCACCTGGCCGAGCATGCTCTTCCCGAGCCCTTCGAGCTTCTCCATCGCCTTCTTCTCGCTCATATGAACCAAACCTCCGCATATATCCGTATCGCTTCGCGATAACTAGCAGAAACTCCCGTTTCCGCTATCGCTGCGGTTTGCTTCATTCTTCCGCCTCTTCCTTCCCGTTCAGGGTCTCTTGTTTTCCTTTATCTTCATTCTTTTTCTCTTCCGCCCCCTCTTTAGTAGGCTCCACGGCTTCAGCCGCAGCCTCCGCTTCCTCTATTTTCCCGACCGAATATTTCCCCTCCACCAGCTTGAGCAGTTTCTCCTTCAGTTTTTCGCTATCCGCCTTATTTCCGCACAGCTCCGCAAGGTCCCGCGACAGCTGCCCCACATACCTTAGGATTGCGGTCCTCTTGCTCACCATCTCCTTTGCCTTTCTTTTTCCGGAAAGGTGCCTGTCCAGCCCGCGCGCAGCCTCCATCACCGCATTCTTTATCTCGTCCACCACTTCCTCCTCGTCGGAAATGGATTGCTTCCCCGCGGAAGTATACGGCACATGCACGGACGCAAAATGCACAAATATGCTCAACGGCTCCTCATCCAAATTCTTTATCCCGTACCTCTTCCAGTCCACGCTCTTAATCGTCTGCGTGATGGCGCACCCCCCCGCATCGAACAGCAACGGCGCTCGGTTCGCAAACCTCAATATCTCCCCGTTCGCCCCCTTTCCATTATACGCGAGCCCGACCTCCACCACAAAAGGTATCCCCCCGCGGTAGATTTTCGGCGCCCTCTCCGTAACCTGCATGAACTCCGGGCTGATTACGCTGCTGAGCGAGCTCGTAATCTGCTTCGTGCCTATTGGGACAACGCTGTCCGTAGCGGGCGCAATCCACTTGATTTTCCTGAAGCCCGCAACCAGCTTCTCCGCGTCCTCCCAGCTCATCGCCGAGGGCTTCTTTCCCAAATCCACCTCCGGCACCGCCTCCTGCAATTCCTTTATCTTGTTCAAAGTAACGCGCGTGAACTCCTCCTGCAAAAATGAAGATATCTTCTGGTAAGGCGCGCTCCTTGCCTTCTCAATCAAATCGTGCGCGCCGATCCCCAAGGGATGCGGCTTCACCTCCACCGGCTTCGGGGGTATCTCGTCCACCGATTTCGGGAACACGAACCTCTCCCCGTCCGGTGAATTGAAAATAATTGTCGCATGCGGGTTCGCAATCGCCGTCCTCCTCAAGTATTCATAGACCCCGTACGCGCTCTTGTCGTGCTTCACGTCCCCGAAAATCCCTTCTATCTCCAGCCCGCTCTTTCCCCCCTCCGCCGGCCCCTCCGAAACCATGTTTATGAGCGGCTTGTTGTTCTTGAAATCCATGCTTATCTCGCACTCTATCCTCTTCCCCTCGTGCGAAGATATAACCTTTATCGGCTTACCCGTGGTGATGAGCGCATACATGGTGCAGCCCGTCGCCCCGATCCCCTGCTGGCCCCGCTGCTGCATATACCTGTTGAACTTCGTCCCGGCGAGCATCATCCCCAGCGCCTTCCCTATGTGCGTTTTCGGAATCCCGGGCCCGTTGTCCTTTGTCCTGACCTTGTACTTGTTCTCGCCCTCGCCGCTCACCCACACCTCAATCTCCGGGTAAGTCCCGGCCTCGCCACAGGCATCAAGGCTATTCGTGCAATATTCATGCACAATAGTGGTAAGGCTCCTCACCTTCCCCGAGAAGCCCAGCATCTGCCTGTTCTTCTTGAAGAACTCCGCCACGGAATACTCCTTGAACTTCGAGAATAGCCCATCGCCCATCTGGTCGCCTCTACTTGCCTTTCAACCTGTCAAACATCAAGGTTTCCCTCGGAAAAACGCGGAGGGGGACACCCCCTCCCCATTTTTACCGGTCATTCTGACCCTCCCCCGTTGTTCTGCCATTGCCATCACTTTCCCTTTAACCGGTCGAACATCAAGGTTTCCCTTATTCTACCTAAATAATTTATAACCGTTGTGTGGGGCGCGCCCTCCATTATCATCCGTATAGCCTCCTTGGTGTATTCCATCGCATCCGCGGGCGCAATTATTCCTACGGTGTGCCCATAAACCTCTATTGTGGATTCAGTCGCCTTCTCAATATCCTCCTTCACCTTGCCCTTCTCGCCGATAATCCTCCCCTTCACCCTCCTCATCGCATTCTCCGTTGAGAAATGTTCCCGCAAATCTATCACATAAAATGAATAATTATCCTTGAACAGCTTCCTCGCCTCCTGCGGTGAGAATCCCCTTCCAATCGCTTGCACCACGTCCTTCGCAAGGTAGGTCCATACGCTCTCGCCCCTCAGTTCCACTTCACCCTCCTCGCTTACCACGACCTTCACTTCATACTTCTTTTCGATCTGTGGCTTCGCCTGGAGCAGCGCGCCAACTCTCTCCTTCGGAATCCTTATGATCTCCATTCTTTCGCCTTGCCTACGGAAGCTCCACCGGCTTCCCGGTTTCCAGCTTCCGGTTTTCAGTTCCCTGTTTTCCGCTTCCAGTTCCCAGTTCACCTATTAATTCTTTCGCAGCCTTCTTGCCGTACACAGATTCTGCGAGGTCCCGGAGCTCCTTATTTACCTTTTCATTATATTTCCCCGCATACTTCCCGAACTCGCCCCTAGCCGCCTCCTTGTTATTTTTGATGATCTCCTTCAGGAGGTTTTTCGAATACGGGTCGAACTCATACACATACGCGGCCATCGCCTTCCTCCCCACGTCCGCGTCCTCCACGCCCGAGAGGTTCTCCAGCACCACTTTCTTCGCCCGCACATCCCAGTCGTCCATCAGGTCTATGAAAACCTTCTTCACCTGCGCGTCCTCCCTCACTATCACTGACAGCGCCTCCAGCGCATAAAGCTGCGGCTCGTTTATCTCGCTCTTCGCAATGAACATCAGCTGTTCCTTGAGCGCCTCCACCAGCCTCCTGTCGCCCAGGTGGGAAACGTACGCAAGGACGGATTCCGAGGGCCTCCCCTCGCCGAGCAGCTCCTTCATCCATGCAAGCAGCTCCGGCCTGCTCTCCGCCGCATGCCCCAGCGCAAGCATCATGTTGAGGTTCGGGCCCCTCCTCCTGTCATAAAGGTTGTCCAGGAGCCTGTCCAGCACGTCCTTCCATCCGCCCGCAATGACCATGTCGAGGATGCACTCCGCCAGCTTCGCCTTCGCCATCTTCACATGGTAGGTCCTCTCGTCTTCCAGAAGGACGGTCGCGCCGATGTTCACCAGCGCCTCCCTCAGCTTCGCGCTCTTTTTCAGAAGCTCATCCAGCCCGCTCTTCTCCTTGTATGCCCGCACAATCTCCCAGAAGAGCTCCCGCGGGTTCCTGTCAGCATCCGTCTTGTACTTTGAGAGCTTGGATATCTCATCCGGTACCTCCGGCGGCTTCTCCTCTTTCGCATCCTGAACCATAGAAATCTACACCCTTATTATTTGCACAACTTTACTTAAACCTTGCCCCGTGCCCTCTCTCGTCAATCAAGGATGAAATTAATCAACATCGTTTTCAGCCCACCGGCACCCCTTCCCTCCTTATGCACCTTCTCCTTCAGCTTCCTCTTGAATATCTCGCCCGCGGTCATGATGGTCTCCACAAAGAACACCCCCGCCAGTATGTAGAACACGAACAGGAAGTAAAAGAACACACGTGGGAGCATGAGCAGGGAAAATACGAACGCAAGGCCTACCGAGGCGACAAGCAGAAGCACCACCGCGACGCTCCTCGTCATCATCTTCTGGTCCAGGTCCTCGTATGGCGCCTCCGCATGCAGGAAGGCCTTGCTTATCCCGTGCGTTATCTGGATGGCGGACTTGAAGAATTTGGGCGCCTCGTACGCAATCCCCGCAAGAGCCAGAACCGCGGCCAGCACTTCTATCCATATGGCATACTCTGTCGCGATCCCCAATTCCCCGACTCTCAGCAGGAACAGCGCGAACGCCACGTATATCACCACGTTCATCACACTCGTCCCTACCCTGCCCAGCTCCTTTACGAACACGTTGTGGAAAGTCCCCCCTGGCTCGAACGCCCCCGCGACCTGCGACATGTACCTTGAGACCCTTCTCATCGCCATCTTGCTGTTCGCGGGTATCAATTTTTCTATGGAGGAACTTATCAGCGTCATGTTGTTTATTGAAACGGATGAAACTATCGCCGTAATGAATACTATCGCGCCCACCAGGGACGTCATGTCCATCCCGTAGGCCGCCGCCTCCTTCGCAATCAAAAGCGAGAACTCGCCCGTGGAAAGCATCAATGCGCCCGCGCCCAGGGCCGCGGTGCTCTCCACGCCCATGAAGTACATCGCGGACGCGGTCCCGAAATATTTCCCGAATATGCACACCAGCGAGAACACCGCTATCTCCACCGGGTTCGCCATTATCCACTGCGGGTTCAGGCTCATCCCCACGGAGAGGAAGAAGAAAGACGAGAATATGCTCGTGAACGGCTTGAGGGTTGCATACACCTCCTCCTGCCCGCGCAGGCTCGCCATCACGTTCCCCGCAAGGAACGCACCTATCGCCGCCGCCAGCCCAACCGCCTCCGCCCCGAAGCTCAGGATGAAGCACAGCGCCAGCGATGCGTACAAAATGCTTTCTTTATTCCCGCTCTCTATGAAGATGGGCATCGCCAGCTTCAGCACCTCCCTCGCGGCAAGATACCCTCCTACCAGTATTAGGAAGGAAACCGCCATGGAGAACAGGGCGCCCAGCTGGCCCGCATCCACGTGCCCCAGCCCCGGGATCATCGCCAGTACGAATATGGAAAATATATCCTCTATTATGAGCACGGTCACCAGCAAATCCTTCTCGTTGCTCACGCCCTTGCTCATCATCGCATAAATCGCCGTGCTCGTAACCGAGAGCATTGAGCCGAGCAGGAGTGATTCCATCAATCCCAGCCCCATCAGCAACGAGGTCTCATATACTATTGTGAAAACAATCGCGAGCTTCAGCACCGCAACGACTATCGCGCGCAGCCCCTTGTTCAGCATCGTGTGCGGGTCCACTTCCAGGCCGATTCCAAAAATAAGCAATATCGCCCCGACCTCCGCAAGAAAAGTTATGAGTTCGCTCTGTTGGACGATTCCCAGTATTCCCGGACCTGCGACTAAACCGAGCAGGAGGAGCCCTGCAATCGGGTGTAACTTCAGCCGGAGTGCGATTACGCTCCCTACGAGGGAGAGCAGGATAGCCACTCCCAGACTGAACAGCTGGTCTGCCATTGCAACCTAAACGCTCTTCCTGATGATTTATAAATGTTCTTGCGCTCCCTCGTCGGTTTTTCCTATTTTCCGCCCCTCTCCCCCACGTTGTTTAACCTTGATGCCCACCTTGATTGTTTTTAAAATGTTATCCGCCAGAGATTTTCATGTTTCATGGGATGAGGCTATCGCCGGGGGTTGGCGGCGGCACTGCTTTTCCAAAAAAGGAGGTTGTAATCGAGGGCCTCGCGGCGAAAGAGCGCAGGGAAATTCCTCTAAGGGAGGGAGAAAGCCTGAAAATTTACGGAAGCAGGCTGCGCGTGGAAAAAATAACCCCGGCTATACGAGAGGCCTGGCTCACCCACCCGCCCGAAGCGTCCTTTTCAGTGAACATCCCGGGCGCCCTGACCCTGGACGAGACCGTCTCCACAGACAGGCCGTACCGCATCGGCGCATACACAATAGGAATCCTCGACGCAGGCAAAGGAACCGCAACCTTCGAGGTCAAACGGCTCTGACCCTTCGCCTTTTTCCAAATCATTTTCCCATCCTTTTTATACTCTCGCTTCCATCTCTCTCCGTGGTAAAATGGCACGCAATAAATTTTCCCTGATGGCGCTCGTGTTTCTTTTCGGCTCCGCATTTGCGATGGCGATGATGCCGAACCCCGCATCCGTCTTCTGCGAATCCCAGGGCTACACTTTGGAAATACGCGACGGCGAAGGCGGCCAATACGGCGTCTGCGTCTTCCCTTCCGGTGAATGCGAAGAATGGAAATATTTCCGCGGCGAGTGCCTCGGCCCAGGCGACACTGGGATGCGCCCGCCCGCAGATTCATTCGGGCAAAACCTCTCATCATGCGACGAATTCCGGGATGCGGAAGTCTGCCCCTCCCTTTGGCAACCTGTGTGCGCAAGAATAGAGAAGGGAAATTCCGCGCCTTATGAGATAGAGTGGAAAACCTTAGCCAATTCCTGCACAGCCTGTACCTCCTCAACTCGCATGGCAGTAGTATCCGGTTATTACATGGGCGCCTGCACACCTCCCGCAAATTCCGCATGCGACGGCCACGCGCTCGGCGAAAGTTACCCAGCGCCAGATGGCTGCAACACCTGCACCTGCACCGAAACCGGCTCAGCCTGCACGGAGATGTACTGCCTGAACGATTCAGGGCCGCAGCCCGACGGCCACGGAGAGCCCGGCGCGGACTTGTGCCAGTCCCTATTCATTCTCTCCGGGGCGCTCGCATTCGCAGGCTTCGCACGCGCGGGGAAGTTCTTTTAATTTTTGCCTGCATATCTTTCATATGAGCCAGACACAAAACACAGGCCTAAGCCTGCCGCAGAAATTATTGCTTGCCTACTTTTCGGCAAACATTGTAGTCATGTTTCTTGTGCTCATAAAGCTCTCGACATCAGTTGAGGATTGGAGCGATTCGCTCAGCATTGATTCCATGCTTTCCGGAACATTTTTCACATTCTTTTTCCTGGTCTCCCTCGCCGGACCCCTGATATCCCATTTCTTTTCCAGGAAGATAAAGTCAATAAAATACGGTGACATTATCCTAATGGCTTTTCTTGTTTACATCCCCATATTCGGTTTCTCGGCGTCCTTTTTAGCACGCAACACGATGGTTTTCATCCCGTTCTTGCTGCTTTGGGTCATTTCAGAAGTGTTGGCTTTTAAGGAAGAAATGCTCGGAAAATAGCGATCCCTGTGCCTGCCTGCCCCTCAGCCAAGAAACCCTTTTAATTTTTGCCTGCATATTTTTTCCATGGATTCCAAATCAAGAATGAAACTCCTGCTCTGCGTGCTCCCTATCAACGGCTTCATACTGGCTTTCGTATTGCTCTTCTTTTCTTCCAGGGCCTCATGGGCCTCTGATTTCAGCTCTTCGGCTTTTAGCTCACCTTTAGTAGCCGCCTTCTTCCTTATCTCCATGCTCACGCTTCTGGCCGGATACAAATTATCCGGAAAGTTCCTCTCCGCCCCATCCGGCGGCATGGTGCTGGTAGCCCTCCCGGAAACAGTAGTAATCTTAGGCTTCGTCGCAGCATTTCTTGCAAGGAACACCGCAATCTTCTGGCCTTTCTTCCTGCTATGGCTTGCCGCCACCGGGCTCGCCCTAAAGGCGGCCCTGCAAAGAATAGAAGGCTAGCCCAGCACATCTATCAACCGGCGCAAGGCCCCTCCCAGCCAGCGCAAGGCTCCGGAGAGGCGGCTTTCCCCTTCCTTTTCCGCCTCGCACGAAACCGCTGGAGCCGCATCCTCCTCCCCAACGCGCCCCTTCTCCGCCATTGCCATGCCCATTATCTCAACCGGATAAAACATCTGGGTCGCGCCCCTCTCGTCCTCATCAAGCACGCCGGAATTGCACCCGTATTTCCACATCTCCACCGCAAAGGTAGCGCTGAGCCCCGCCCCGAACGCCTCGTCCGCGAGCACCGTCGCCAATTTCGAGCGCTCGCCCACATCGTTCCTAAAGGTTCCAAGGGGCCCGCTCACCTCCCGCACCTTTTCAAATGCATTGCGGAAAAGGGCCTCGCTATCCTTGCGCCTCCCTTTCCTTGCAAGCTCGGCCGCATCCCCGGCCAGCTTCCACGCAATGGATGCCGGGTCCTTCGCGGCCTTCCCATTAAATATCATATTAATATATTGATAACCACATTCTTAAATCCTTTTCCATCCAGCAACTCTTTAAAACAAAACCGCAGATATACTCCTGTGATACCATGCGCACAATCCAGATAAAACTCGCATTAATAATTTGCCTCGCCCTTTTCTCGGGCGCGTGCTGGGCCCGCGGAACGACCGTGGGCGTAGGCGAAACGGTCCCGCTCGGGGGCACAACCACGACTACGACCACCACAACCAATACGACCACCACGACCACGCAGGGTGATGGATCCTCCGAACCAACTCCGCAGATGCAGATCACTCCCGCGGACGGCAGCACTCCCTCCTCCACAGAGGGCTCATCCTGGGAAAACCTTGGAATAGTTGGCGGCGGTGATTCAGGCAATGGCACCTCAGGTTCCGGCGCGGCGGGTACGGGCGACGGCACAGCCGCTTCCACTGCCCAGCAAAACCAGCAATCCGGTTCCACAAGCGGCTCGGGCTGCGCTCCAGCATTGGTTCTCGCAGGAATCGGGCTCTCGCTGTTCATTTCCAGAAAATAAAATTAGAAAAAGAGAGCCCCGGACGAGGATTGAACTCGCGGCCTCGTGCTTACCAAGCACGCGCTCTGCCACTGAGCTACCGGGGCGACTAATCTTCATTTCTTTTTAGAAAGAATTATTTTCTGCTCTTCTATCTTCTCTAGAACCTTTTTTATATTTTTCCAATGCCCGCCTTCCCAATAGTTCTTCCCGCATCCTGTGCACTTCCAGCACCTCCTCTTCTCCGCAACCACATCATCCGGAATCCCTTCCAAAGAAGCGCAATCCTTCCCTTCCAATTCTCCATTGCACTCCGGGCATCGGGTCTTCTCCGGGAACCCCATTTTCAAATCATATTTATCCATAATTATGGCAAGGTCCTCCTCCAGCCTCTCCTGCTTCAAAAAAAGAAACGGAATCCCCGCCGCCCGCGCCCTCTCAGCCAGTTCCTCATCCTTCGTAAGCAGTATCCTCCCGCTCCTCTTCGCCTCATTCAACACAGCCGTATCATTTCCCGTAAAGAATTCCGTATCATACCCAAGAAGCCGCAGCCACTTGGCTGTCTTCTTTATCATCTCGTCAGCGAGAAACCTCATGCACACTGATATGAAAGAAAACTAAAATAAGGTGGAAGGATGGGCTTCCCGCTCATCCGACCAGCGAAATCTTAACGAAAACGGAATCCGGGATTTTAATCCTAAGCAGTTGCCTGATGGTCTTCTCGTCCCCGTCCACCACTATGAGCCTCTTTGAAATCCTCTTTTCCCAGTGCTCATAGGTATCGGACCCATCTCCGCAGGGAGTCCTCCTGCAATTCACGCTCAATCTCCTGCGCGGCATCGGGACGGGCCCAACGACCTTCATGTTCAATGCCGTGGAAAGCTCCCTTATCTGGCTAACCACGGTGTTCAGGTCGACAGGCTTCTCGCCTTTCAGTGTAATCTTTGCCTTAGTCATCCAATCCCTTTGTTCACATCTTTTTCGGAACCACGTCCAGGACCACGCCCGCGGCGACGGTCTGGCCCATGTCCCTGATCGCGAACCTTCCCAGCGGCGGGAACTCGCTGAACTTTTCAATGACCACGGGCTTCAATGGCTTCATCTTTATGATCGCCACGTCGCCGGTCTTGATAAAGTCCGGGTTCTTCTGCAGTGTCAGGCCCGTTTTCGGGTCCTTCTTCTCCACTATTTCCGTAACCCTCGCAGCGAACTGCGCGGTGTGTATGTGGAGGACCGGAGTGTATCCGATTGAAATCGCGGTCGGGTGGTTGAGAACGACGATCTGCGCGGTGAACTCCTCGGCCACAGTTGGCGGCTTGTCCGCCGGGCCGATGACATCACCCCTCTTAATGTCCTTCTTGTCCACGCCCTTCACGTTGAACCCTACGTTGTCCCCGGGCACTGCCTCTGCCATCTCCTGGTGGTGCATCTCAATCTTCTTCACTTCCCCCTTCACTCCCGCGGGCATGAAGATAATCGCCATGTTCTGCTTCAGGATTCCCGTCTCCACCCTTCCGACCGGCACCGTTCCGTGCCCGGTAATGGTGTAAACATCCTGCACAGGGAGCCTGAGCGGTTTGTCCGTTGGCTTCGCTGGCGGGACAAAATGGTCGATAAGCTCGAGCAGCGTCTGGCCCGTGTACCACGGCATGTTTGTGGATTTCTTCGCGATGTTGTCTCCGAGGTATGCGGAAGTGGGCACAAAGTGGACCTTGTCCATCTTCCATCCCATCCCCGCGAGGAGCTTCGTGACCTCCTCCTTTACCTTGTCGAACGCAGCTTTATCGTAGTTCACCGCGTCCATCTTGTTCATGTTCACGATCATCTGGTTCATTCCCAGGACCTTCGCGAGGAAAGCGTGCTCCTTCGTCTGCGGCTGCACGCCATCCTTCACGGAAATCACGAGCACCGCAGCATCTGCCTGGCTCGCGCCTGTAATCATGTTCTTGATGAAGTCCCTGTGGCCAGGGGCGTCGATGATTGTGCAGTGGTACTTCGCGGTCTCGAACTCCTTGTGCGAAACCTCTATCGTCACTCCCCTCTCCCTCTCTTCTTTGAGGGTGTCCATGACGAATGCATATTCAAAAGTGGCCTTTCCGAGCCTCTCCGCCTCTTCCTTGAGCTTCCTCATCACGTTCTCCGGAAGTGCGCCGGTGTCGTAAAGCACCCTACCCACAGACGTAGACTTTCCAGAGTCCACGTGCCCGATAAACACTACGTTCAAGTGTTCTTTCTTTGCCATATCTACACCTCAATTTTTAACATTTCACACCGCTATCGCGATGCCTAGCGGAATTCTGATGAATTCCACCATAATCTCCTGCTCCGCGTATAAACGCGAGAAAGAGTGTAATTCTTATTTATGGATTAGTTTTTAAACCTTGTTTTCGCTTGCTCATTTATGTTGGGCATAATTGCCGGAAGCGGCTTGTATAATATAGGTAAAATGAAGGAGAAATCCGTCCCCACCCCCTACGGGAAGGCGCTCGTCTACAACGGGAAACTCGGGGGCGACGAAGTCCTCTTCATCCCCCGCCACAGGCCGGACCACTCCATACCCGCCCACATGGTAAATTACAAGGCAAACCTCTGGGCCATGGAGGAGGAGGGCGCCACCGCCCTGCTCACCTTCTATGCCGCAGGAGTAGTTTCCACCTACAAGCCCGGCGACCTCGTTCTCCTGCGCGACTTCATAGGCCTCTTCGGCCCCGCCACGTTCTACGATTCCTTCGAGTCCGGCATCCGCCACGCGGACATGTACAAGCCCTATGACAAGAAATTATGCGACATGGTGAAGGAGGCCGCCTCCGCGAACAGGTTGAAAATAAAGGACAAGGGCATAATCGCCACCACCCGCGGCCCCCGCTTCGAAACGGCAGCAGAAATCAGGGTTTTGGGGAAAATGGGCGCCAGTTTAGTAAATATGACCGCTTCTTATGAAGTCTCCCTCGCGAACGAATTGGAGCTTCCCCTCGCCTCCCTCGCAATCTGCACCAACTATGCCTGCGGAGTCAAGACTGGCAAGCACATGCTCCACGAGGAGGTAACAGCCGCAGTAAAAAAGAAGGAATTTGATGTGAACAAGATAGCAACCCTTCTGGCGCGGGAAGTCCTCTGAGCCGCCGTCTTTCTCTATTCGATAACTTTATAAATAGTTTTAGAGTATGTTAATTAGTGTAATATATGTCCGGACCGGAGGGTTTATCCATAGAGCTTCCCAAGCACCGCGCAGCCGTTACCCAGCTCGTGAAGCAGTGCGGCCCGAGGAAGAGAAACAATTTCGCCATATGCGGTGGCGCAGCCGTAGACATACTGATGAATGCCGACAAGGTGGAAGGCGCAACTCTCAAAAGCCAGAAAAGGGCCGACCGCCCTTTCGGCGACGTGGACATCGTATCATTTAGGGGCAATCCTCTGCACATTGACTGCAAAACCCCCCACGTCCATAAGATGCTTGTTGTTAATGCGGATGGAGAAGAAATTCCCGTCCATCTCGACCATATCCGCAGCCCAGCCAACTATTTCGATTTCAGGCCCATCACGATTGATGATACCGTGGTTGCAACAGTCAATGGAACAAAATTCCGCGTAATGTCCCCGGAAACACACATCGCCGCGGTACTCTCCGCATCCGCTTGCATCCCAAAGAACGCTGCAGACATAATCTCCCTTTCGCGCAGGTTCAGGCTGGACAGGGAAAAGCTTGCCGCCCTCTGCGCAGGCACTCACGCTGCCAAGTTATTCTTTGGCGACGAAATCGCAAACCCGGCGAAATTCTTCGGGGCTGAGGATTATGAGGCGAGGCTGAAGCAGAGGCTGATCGCTCGGCTCTCGCGCCCTCCCTACCTGTTCGACCCTTCCGAACTGGGCGAGTTCAGCATATACAATCTCTATAACCTCTCGCTGGTGCACAAGGGTGTTTTTTCATCCCTGCCAGAAGTCCCGCACCTGCCCTGGAGGGTTTCTTCTTTTGTTGAAGTGGTCCTGTTCCACGGGCTGCGCACTTTCAGTGTTGGCGGCAGGCCGATGCGCTATAGGGAAGATAGGCCGCTCGCCATCAACCTGGAAAACGGCTACGACAAGGGCCGCTTAGACGCGGGCTGCATAATGGATGTCCTCAGCCGCTATGGCGATTACCACAAGCATCACTACGCGGGCGATTTTCCCGAAATGTTCTCACGGTTCCTGCACGCATATCTCTCCCTTCTTGCCTCCCCGTGCCAGAGGATTGGAGGCGTTGGCCTCGCGCGCAATACTGAAAAGAACGTGGCCCGTTCCCTGCCCACATTCACCTTCGGCAATCATGACCTGTATCTCCCATACAACACAAGGATGCTGAACCTCGCCTTTGAATTATGCTCCCTCAGGCAGGAGCTCTGCGCCGCAGCAAAGGAACGCGGCGCGCCAGCCTGGTCCGGCCCACAGATAACCGCATTAACAAAAGATGCCATTGCATGCCTGCCAGGCGCCTTGTTTGAGATATTCCCGTTCATGGCCGAGTTCCGGGCCAGGATTTCAAAGATGAGGGGCATGCTTGCAGACGGTGCTGATTTCGAAAAAATAATTTATAAATTCAGCCGCCTTTTCTCGGGCAGGGGCGTTGAGGAAATGAAGAAGAGGTGGAAATCATGGTAGGACGCCCGCATCTCGCGATGTTCGTCACCGACCTGCACGGCAACAGGCGGGTGAGGGAGGCGGCTTTCCGCAGGGCAGCGGAAGCGGGGGTCAAAACGCTCATAATAGGCGGCGACCTCAACCCGAAGAAAATCCACATAAGGCTCAACGATGGCGGGTTCCTTTTCCCGGATACGGTCCTTTTGCATGGCCTCATCCACAGCATAAGGGACGGGACCCTCTACTCGGAAACTCCGAAGTTTCCCTTCGCAAGCGACTCGGATGTTGACGCATACATAGATGTCCCCCACAAGAACGCATCCAGGAAATGGCTTCAATCCGCGGTGGAGGGGATTAAATGGCTTTCATTCTGGCCCCATTCCGCCTACCCTCCGCACAGGGAAAGAATCCTTGCGGACTTAGGTACACTGGACCAGATAGTCATCCCATCCGTAAGGAAGGCCCTGCCGAAAGACAAGGACAATGTATTCTATCGCGCGCCAACGAGCAGGCTGAGGACCTCATTCCTAGCGAAGGAAGCATCTGGATACCAGTATGACATCTTCTCTCAGGCACTGATGCAGCCCATTGTGAGGAGCGCGGTCGGGATTGCTGAGAAGGGCATCGCCAAGCTTTTGTCCGATATGCTCAAGCTTCTTGAGAGCTATGGAAAGATAGAAGAGGCGCAGAGGAGGTATGTGCGCGAAACCCTGCTCCCAAGCCTCCGTGAATTCTCCGCCAGCACGGGCGCCAATGTCTTCATAATGCCGGGCAACGACGACGTTTTGGCGGTTGAAAAAGAGCTGGAGGAAGGCTCCCCCGGCCGCATTAGGCAAATCAACCAAAAGGCGTTCGAAATTGAGGCAGGAGTCTGGATTGCGGGCTATTCCGCAGTTTCATTCCTAAGCGATAATGTCACTATGAGAGACTGGGTAAGGCCGGAAGGCAAAGTGGCCGATGACCTCAGGAGGCTCGCATCCCTTTCGGACCCGACCAGAACAATCTACTCAATCCATGTGCCGCCCTCAGGCGTTCCTTTCTCGCGCTTCTATCTGGAAGGAAGAGAATTTGACGGCGGCAGCACGGCAGTGAGGGAGTTCATCACATTGAACGCCCCCCGCCTCACCCTGCACGGACATATCCACAGCGGGCCGGATTCCAGCGGAGTATGGAAGGTCAGCCTTGCGCCCGGCTCAATATCCGCAAATCCGGGGGCTAATCAGGAGATTTTCGCTGACACGCTGATATTTGACATCCACAATCCAGAAAACATGCAGAGGGTAAAGATACCCCTCATCTAGTCACTTTTATCTTTTCCATCTCTTTCAGGTATTCCTCGTGCTTCCCGAAGTACTCCCTCGCCGGCTTAAGCATTGAGCAAAGCTCCCTCGCCACCGCGTTCTTCAGGTCCATCGGATGCAATTTCCCTTCCGCATACTCGCTCTTCAGCTGCGCAACATCCGCAATCTCAAGGTCCCCGCCGAATTTCGCGGGCCTCTCTATTTTGAGCGCCCTGTCCCTCAGCACGAGCATCTCCGCATACTGCACAACCGGGTTCCCCTCCAGAATTTTGGGCGCACAATTCGCCTTCCCTATCTTCCTTCTAATCTCTTCCTCGCTCTCATGGATGAATATCGCGGAATCCGGAACGCTCTTGCTCATCTTCGCATCAATAACCTCATCCTCGGTAGGGTTCATCCTGAGGGAGCTCTGCAATCCCGCCAATAATCCAGTGTGCAATGCAATCGGCTTCTCCTTCCCCAATTTCGGCGCAATCTCGCGTGCGAGCATGTGGATTTTCCTCTGGTCCATCCCCCCGTGCGCGATATCCACCCCGAGCATGAAGATGTCCGCGGCTTGCATCGCAGGGTAAAGCACCCCGGCGCTGCTCAGATTGTCCGTCTCCTTCCTCCCCATGATGGTGACGCACCTCATCATCCTGTTCATTGTCGTATTGCGGGAAATGTCCAGCACCATCTTCCAGTACTCATCATTGTACATCCTGCTCGCAAGTACGTAATCCACTTTGTCCTCCGGCAATCCCAATGCCACAAACGCGTGCTTGAAGTACCCCGCCGCAATCTTCCTGATTAATTCCAAATCCCCGCCCATCTTCCCATTTATCCACGTATGGTAATCAGCAAGGAATATGGTCGGCTTCACCCCGGCCGCAATCAAATCCTTCAATTTAAGAGAGGTAAGCAATCCCGTCCCCAGGTGCACATAACCCGAAATCTCGAACCCTATATAGTGCTTCGGATGGGCCTTCGTCTCGAATAAGCTCTTCAGCTCCTCATCCGTCACCAATTCAATGGTGGGAGTCCTTTTCACAAGTTCGACCTTTCCTTCCACGTCCATTAAATCCACCTAAATCTTAGAAATGAACCAAAGCGCGGTTATTACCCCTCCAAATATTATTAATGGCGCCGCAATCCTCGCCACCGCCACTATTGCGTTCACCGTGCTCACCATCTCTATTGCCTGCCTTACCCCGAACGCCTTTATCCCGACAATGGTCCTCTCCCCATGGAATTGCGCATCCCCCAGGTCAAAGTAAGCCGCAGTCACCAGCTCCTTTATCTTCGTGGTAATCCTGTCATCCTCCTGCAATGGATTCACCACCCCCTTCACCGTATTCACTTTATGGGTATCCGTGGTATAAATCGCAGGAACAGCTTCGCCCCATCCTGTCCGCTTGAACATGCCTGCAACTTCTCCAATCAGCTTCTCCCGGAATTTGGGCGTAATCCCATTAGAATCCAATAATATGATCACATACTTAGGCTCGGTATCAAAAACCGCCACCTTTATCCCCGCAGGCCCGATTGTCGCATTCTCCAGCAACCCTTCCGCGCTCCCAATCCTTAATTTCCTCTCCTTCCCCTTCGCCTCGCATGCCTTCCCCACCGCGGACATATACCTGAACCCAAACGGCGTCCCCGGCTCCACATATTGAATCTCGCCCGTTTCCGAATTATGCTCATCCGCCAGCGCCGCCACTTTTACTCGTTTCTCCGCCTCGGATGTGAGCGCAATCCCCATCCCCAGAGAAAAGTCCTCGCAAGTCTCCGGCGCCCGCGTCAATCCCATAAAAGCCGCATCCCCTATCCTGAGGCACTCTGCCCTGCACTCCCCCTCCTTTCCCTCCACGAATGCCGCCTTTGCCTCTTTTGGCTTCGCCCCAACAAGGATCTCCCTGCACTTATCCGTGATCTTCCTCAGCTCGCTCACCGAAACCGGGTTCATGTCGTGCGTCGCGAGCCCGTGAAAAACAAACACCTCCCTCTCCTTCTTCTCCCCATTATCCCCAAGCGCCTTCGCAATCAAATATGAAAAGTTGCTTCCCCCCAATTCTCCGAACGGCCCAAAGTGCACATACGGAACCACGAACGCAATCTCCTTCTTCTCTTTCCTAAACAGAAAAACAGATAAGTAGGTCTCCACGTCCTCCCCCACCTTCCTGAACGCATTCTCAATGTCCTTCGCATTGTAGAACCACTGCCCAAAAAACATGGACACCGCGTCCGTGCTCGCCACCCCGAACGTCCTCTTCATCGGCGCATTAATTATCCAGAAAAACAGGTAGAGCGCCCCCAGCAGAATGAGCGACGCCGCATAGAACTTTATGATTACGCTCTCCGGCGTCCCTTCAAACGGCAATAATCCATTCGTTATAAGGAAGAACGCGTGCAGCAGCAACTGCAGGAACGCAAAAATTAGAGACCTCCATCTCAGCACAAATACTATTCTCGCAATCAGATACCAAAGTATGAACACGAATGCGCTCCCCAAAAATACTATCTCCAGCCCAAGCGGAATCCCAAAAATTGGCAGGGAAACCGCCACCATATACGTGGCCGCATAAATGAATTCCCCAATCAGCGCAACCGCGGTGATCCTCCTTATGGGCACCTTCATCATCATCGCTTTCCCCACAAGGATTGAGAGGAACCCGGGCACCGCAAGCACATAGAAGGAAGTCAGCCCCGCCTCCAGGAAGTTCTGCCCTGTGAGCGCGGCGAGCGCCATCCCGAACCCTATCGCGACCACTAGTATGGCCGCCGCAAGGGTCCTTGCGCGTGGGAGGGCCACAAAATATTTCGTGAGCCCCACCGCCTTCTCCATGCTGCTCATAGGGAGAGAGTTCCCATTCAGGAATTTAAAAATCTACCTCTCTGCAAACCCATACTTTCCAATGAGCGGAACAAACATTACCGGAAGAATCCTCTCCGTTCTCCCGCCCCTCTTCTCAAAAAGAACCAGGTCCTGCACGTACTCCCCCACCGGCGCAACCAATTTCCCATCCTTCTTCAATTGCGCAACCAAGGGATGATCCAAATCCAAAGAGGGAAGCGCCGCAGTCACAATCACCCTGTCATAAGGCGCCCCTGGCGCATACCCCCCGCTCCCATCACCCACTATAATCTCTATATTATCCATACTAATGCCCACAGAAGCAATATTCGCCTTCGCCAATTCCGCCAGCTCCGGCACCCTTTCCACGCTCACCACCTTTCCCCCGCTACCAACCAACACCGAAAGAAGGGCACAATTATACCCGCTCCCAGCCCCCACTTCCAATACCCTCATCCCCTCCC
>JACCLI010000083.1 GCA_013425455.1 Microcaldota archaeon
CAGTTCGCGGACCTGGGAGGTGTGCGCGAAACCGCGGAAAAGGCCTGCGGAATGGGGGAAAAGATGGATTTCATCCTAAAAAAAGCCGCGGAATTCGTCAGCAAAAACCATTTCCTCTTCCTCCAGAGGCAGGAGAGGGGCTTTGTCCGGGACTGCCATGGGGATTTGCACTCAGGCAACATATTCCTCACCGAACCCATCGCAATCTTCGACTGCATAGAGTTCAACAAAAGCTTCCGCTACACCGACACCTCCGCGGACGTAGGCTTCATGGCGATGGATCTGGACGCGCACGGAAGGAAAGACCTATCCCAGCTTTTCATCTTGGAATACCTTCGGCTCAGCGAAGATAGGGGCATGCCCGCCCTCCTGGATTATTACAAGTGCTACCGAGCAAACGTACGCGCGAAGATTGCCGCCCTCACCTACGCACAGCATCCTTCGGAGGAAGAAAAGAGGAAAATGGAGAAATACCTCCTTCTCGCCGAGGAGTACGCCCGCCACCTGTAATCTTTTTATATCTGCACCCGCCTAACCGGTTCCATGAAAACTACATATCTCGTTTTCTTCGTGGCATTGCTGCTCTTCGGCTGCGCAGGCCCGAAATGGGAAACCTTCACCAACGATAAGTTCAGCATGACATACCCCGCAGGCACAGTTCTGCAGACCGAGGGGGACGAGGTCTTCAAGGTCGCATCCGAGGGCTGCCAGATAAGCGCCATGAAAATCGGAGGCCAGCCATCCTTCAGCGGATTCATCACCTACATAAAGGGCACCTGGGAAAACGTCAACGGCCTCACGATAGAGAACGAGTATGTGGGGCAATCCTCGGCAAATTTCGAGGTGCGGGCCAGCAATGAGAGCGCGCAATACAAGGGCTCCATAAAGATGCTATACTGCGAGGGCAACAACGTCTACATAACCATCATAGGATGCGGCAAGGACACCTACAACAGCAAGAAGGACATGGTGGACAAGATGATAGATTCGGTGGAATGCTAGCAGCCTGCCAATAATGATACGCTTTGGCCGGGGAATATGGACATGACAAAAAAGTTGCACATTGAATTCAGGTATTTTGACCGAAAGACGTGCAGCAGGTGCAAGGCCACGGACAAGAACGTGGAGAAAACCGTGCAGGAATTGCGCAAAGCACTCCAAGAATCAGGGGTCAGCGTCATCTTCAAGGCCACGAAACTCCCGGCTAAAAAACTTGCGCAGTCCAACTCAATCCTGATAAACGGCGAGGATATAGAAAATCTGGTCGGAAAGAAAAGCATGCGCTCAACCGCATGTTTTGGGTGCAGCAAATTAGTTAGGGGTTCCTGCGTCTGCCGGGCGTATACGTACCGCGGGAAAAGGTACCGCTATGTCCCGAAGGCCATGATTCGCGAAGCAATCCGCAGAGCCACTTAAAAACAAGCCCAAAAGCTCAATTAGAGGCGTTAGTGCCTGAAGTGCCTTATTCCCGTAAAAAGCATTGCAATATTATGTTCGTCCGCCGCCTTAATCACTTCATTATCCTTTATTGAGCCCCCGGGCTGAATAATCGCAGTAACCCCCAAAGAAGCCGCATAATCTATCCCGTCCCTAAAGGGAAAAAAGGCATCGCTCGCCATCGCCACGCCCTTTAGGTTCTCCCCGAAGGATTTCGCAATCATCGCCGCGAGTTTCGCAGCATCAATTCTCTTCATCTGCCCTGCCCCAATCCCCACCGCGCGTTTTCCCCGGGCATATACTATCGCATTCGATTTCACATACTTCGCAATCTTCCATGCATAGTAAAGGGATTCCCTCTCCGCAGGAGTGGGCTCCCTCTTTGAAACAACCTTGGGCTCCCCCTCAAACAGTTTCACGTTCGCATCCTGCACCAGCAGCCCTCCCACTATTGACCTGTATTCCCTATAGGGCTGCCTCTTCACGTTCCCGTCCTTCACTTCCATTACGCGCAAATTCTTCTTTCCTTTGAATTCCGCAAGTGCCTCTTTTGAGTATGAAGGCGCAACAATCACTTCCACAAAGGTGCTCGTCACTTCTTTAGCAAGTTTTCCGTTCACTTCAGTATTTACCGCTATTATGCCCCCGAATGCCGCCTCCGGGTCCACGGATTTCGCAATCCTGTATGCTTCCGCAATATCCTCGTGCGAGGCAACCCCGCACGGATTGTTGTGCTTCACCACCACTGCAGTGGGCTCCTCAAATTCCTTCACCAGCTCGAATGCCGCATTCGCATCCAGTATATTATTGTAGGACAATTGCTTCCCCTGCAGCTGCTCCGCGCTAGCCACGCATGGCTGGAAGAACTTCGGGTCCTTATAGAACGCAGCCTTTTGGTGGGGATTCTCTCCATACCTCAAATCCTGCAATTTTTTTAGGGAAAGATTCAGGACTTCCGGGAAATCCCCCCCCAATCCAAATGCCCTCCGCAAATAACCCTCAATAACAATATCATAATGGGAAATGTGCTCAAACGCCTCCAGCGCGAGCGCTTCCCTCGTTTTCTCGCTTATTTTCCCCGTTTTCCCAATCTCCTCCATTATCTCCGCATATCTCTCCGGCCTCACAACCACCGCAACGCCCTTGTAATTCTTCGCCGCAGCCCGCACAAGGGTAGGCCCGCCAATATCAATCATCTCGATAATCTCATCATGGGGCGCGCCCCTCGCCACCACTTTTTCAAATGGATAAAGGTTCACCACCACCAAATCTATTAGCCCAATCCCGAGCTTCTGCGCCTCTTCCAGGTGCTCCTTCTTTCTTCTGTCCGCGAGTATTCCTCCGTGTATTTTAGGGTGCAGGGTTTTTACCCTCCCTTCCATCATCTCAGGAAAACCAGTAAGGGTGGAAACCTCAACCACAGGTATGCCCGCCTCTGAGAGCGCATTCGCGGTCCCGCCGCTGGAAATGATTTCCACCCCCCGCCCATGGAGGAATTTCGCAAGCTCGACAATGCCTTCCTTCTCAAACACGCTGAGCAGGGCTCGCTTTACCTGAACCATAAGAAACAGTTAATACTTCTAAAATGAATGTAATTAAAAATGCGACGCACCCATCGCGTTTCAAGTGTGGGAGCATTACTCTTTATAGTCCGTTTTATAGGACTATATGGTATTAAAAATAGAACTATTAGTATGAAATAGTGAGCTATATGGTCCTAACAATAGAGCTATTGAAAAAAGGCAGAACTGCCGGGCTGCTGAAATTTTTTCTTGAACATCCAACCCAAAAATTCCACGCCCAACAACTCGTCAAATCCGTGAATATTTACCGCAACGGCATTCTTGGCGGGCTTCACGAGCTTACCGAAGCCAATGTCCTCAGGTCCGAGGAAATAGGGCGGGTTATCCGCTATTCGCTCATAAGAGAAAATCCAATGGTTAAGCAGCTAAAAATCCTGTTCGCCCTGGACAAAATCATGCCCCTTCTGGAAAAACTGCACGGAAGCGGAGTAGAAGCATACCTCTACGGCTCCTGCG
Organism: Microcaldota archaeon; assembly: GCA_013425455.1. Classification (GTDB taxonomy): domain Archaea; phylum Micrarchaeota; class Micrarchaeia; order Anstonellales; family Bilamarchaeaceae; genus CAIXOA01. The sequence goes on from JACCLI010000083.1 coordinate 3,477, forward strand.
CGAGGGGGGAAGATACGGAGGAAAGCGACATAGACCTTTTGCTTATAGGGAATCTGGGCAGGCCGGAAGTTCTCGGAAAATTGAGCAGAATAGAAAAATTAAAGCCGATTTATCTCACTTTCCTGGAGTACTCCTCCCTTGCCCGCAAGGATAAGGCTTTTTATGAGAGGGTTGAGAAAGATCGCATAAGGTTGATGTGATGGATTTGGATGAACTCTTAAAGGCAAATTACATCCAGAAGATCCAGCCTGCCCCGGACCTTGCGGATAAGGAATTCCACGAGGCGGATTATGATCTGGAGAGTGCGGAGACCGCCCTCCATGAAAAGGACTACAAGTGGGCGATAGTAAAGGCGTATTACGCGGTTTTCCATTCCGCAAAGGGGATAATGTTTCTCATGGGCTTCAGGGAGAAAACACACTTTGCGGTGGGTGAGTTCCTGGAAATCCTCTCCAAGAAAGGGAAGCTGGAAAGCCGTTATGTCTCAGATTTCAAGGCGTGCATGAGCGCAAGGCAGGCGGCTGACTACAATTACGATTATTCGGAAAGGACGGCAAAGGAGATTCATACAATCGCGGAGGAATTCGTGGAGCGGATGAAGAAATTGCGCAAGGCGGTATGATGGAAATCCCGCAAATCCTCAAGAAATTCAAAATTGTCGCAGTTGTCGGAGTCTCCCGCGACCCTTCCAAGGACAGCAGGACGGTTTTCGAGTATCTTCTCAAGAATGGGTTCGAAGCATATCCGGTCAATCCATTTGCAGAAGAAATCGGAGAACACAAATGCTGCAAATCCCTTTCCGAATTGCCCAAAAAACCTGGAATAGTGGACATCTTCCGCCCTTCCGCAGAAGTAATGCCCATAGTGGATGAAGCGATCAAAGTAGGCGCAAAAGTAATCTGGATGCAGTTAGGAATCATAAACGATGAAGCGGCGGCAAAAGCCAGGAAAGCAGGATTAGAAGTAATTATGGACCACTGCATGAAAATAGAAAATGAAAAGATGAAGAAATAGCTATCTCATCTTCGGCAGATGCAAACTTCCCACTATCCTTCTTATGAGCCCCATGGTTTTCTTGTGCTTGTAGAACCCATACCCAAAGAAAACCGCCCCAAGAAGAAGCGCAAAATACCCCACATATGAGAAGATCCCTTCCCTGAAATACCCCACAAAGAATATCCCGCCCATCGAAACGGTCATCCCGGTCCTTATGTACGCAAGGTAAGTCCTCTCCTCCGCCAATTTGGTCCGTTCAATCGCCAGCTCATCCCGGAGAATGAGCTCCTCCTTTTCTAATTTTTCATAAGCCATAAGCATCAACCAAAGCCAGAATCTATTGTTCTCCGTCCGCTGGAACCTGGTATCCGGTCCCTTCCATCGGCTTGTCCGTGTCTATGCTGAACAGCCCCCCGATGTCACTCTCCTGCGTACCGGAGGTTTGCGCACCACTAGCATTCTGGGAAACGTTCGCAGGCGTCTCCCCTCCCCTCTTCGCACATCCCACGAACATCAGGGAAACAGCGAGCAACACAACAATCAGTATCTTTGCGTTCATCTAAATCCCTCCCCAGTAAACCGCCTGCAGGGAATTGAACCTTCCCATAAGCGCCAATCCCTCATTCCAGCATTCAAGGTTCTTCAATCCATAATTCGCATCCACGCTGGTGGAATACGCGCAATCCGAAGCCAAATCCTCGGTATCCCCCTTCAGGTCCGCGATGTCCTCCAGCAACCTCTCCTTGTTCCTGTTGTTTCCGGCCCCGATTATCGGCTCCGCGTAATCCATCACGGAAATCATCTTCTCCAGCCTGAAGAGCAGCAGTATCCTCGAGTGCCTCTGGTACAAATCGGAAACCTCCTTCTCGTCCCCGGAATCAAACGCGGGCCCTATGTCCGCTTTTAGTTCCTCCCCGTACCCCACGGCTCGCGCCATCCCCATCGTGTCCGCGCCCATCGCATCCAGCTCCGCAATCTGGGAGTTCCCGTATTCAATCTCATTCTCAACATATTCCGTTGCCGCATCCTTGCCCGCCCGCATCGCCTCGTGCCTGCACGCCTCAAGCGCATCCTTGAGGGGCTCCCCCTCCTCCTGCACGCAGTTCCCGAAGGCGACGCTCTTGTTCGCAAAGGTATCCCCGAGCACCGCGAGCCCCAGGGAGAGCATCCTGGCCCTCAGGTCCCACATCGCGCCCCCGAACTCCGGCTGGTTCCCGTCCCGCGCCGCGTGTTCCACATCCCCAAGCGCCTCGTCTATGTCTGCGATGTAATCAGCGGAATCCATCATGGGTACGTCATGCAAAAGCGCGCAATCCTCCCTCATGGCGACAAAGTCCTTCGCGAACTGCACGTTGCAAGCCGCATATTCGTACTCTGCATTCATCATCGCGGTTGTCGCGTTGTTCGTCCATGCAAACGAGGCGGCAAGCAAAACCAGGGCCAGAACAAGGTTTTTCATTATAATCCCAAAGCAATTGCACTCAGAAGCGTTAAAAACATTCCATAGAAATGAATGATGGGGTTTTGATGGAACTGTTCTTCTGGATTATTGGCGCCGCACTTCTTGACGCCCTTCTGGGATTTGCCGGGCTGTTCTCCTTCTATTTAAGGGACGATATGGTGAAGAAGCTCGCCTTCTACCTCACCGCATTTGCAGGGGGATCCCTTATAGGCGGCGCGTTCTTCCACCTCATCCCCGAGGCATCGGAATTCTTCGAGCCTCTCCAGATGTCTTTCCTTATAGTGGGCGGTTTCGTCGCATTCCTTGCGATAGAGAGTTATTTCCACTGGCACCACTGCGAGAAATGCGATATACACCCCTTCACATACACGATGATAATCGGGGATGCGATACACAATATGATTGACGGCTTCGTGCTGGCCGCCTCGTTCGTCGCAAGCATCCCGCTCGGCATCGCCACAACGCTAGTCATAATCGGCCACGAGTTCCCGCAGCAGCTCGGCATTTTCGGGGTGCTCACCCATGGAGGATTCACAAGGCAGAAGGCCCTCATTTATTCCTTCCTTGCGCAGTCCACCGTCATAATAGGCGCCCTTCTCGGTTTCCTGCTCGCTGCTTCCTCAGAGCAATTCGCATCAATGCTCCTCCCTATCGCCGCGGGCGGCTTCATCTACATCGCGGCCGCCGACCTAGTTCCAGAAGTGCACAAGTCCACCGGAGCCGCAAAAATCCTCACCTTCTTCACCTTCATACTTGGGCTCGCATTCATGCTCTGGATAAAGCTCACTTTCGGTGGGTGAAGTGCAGGTCGCGTGCCTTTTCTCTGGAGGAAAGGATTCCTGTTCTTCCTTGTTTTGTGCCCTTGAGCGTGCGTGGATCCCCATTCTCGTTACGATGAAGCCCGCGCCCTACTCAATGATGTTCCACCACCCGAATATAGAGTGGACAAAGCTACAGGCGGAAGCAATGCATTTGCCCCAGATATTCGTAAAGCCAAATGAAGGGCAGGAGGAACTGGATGCGCTGGAGAACACTCTCTCCGAATTGGATATACAAGGAATATTCACCGGAGCAATAGACAGCGATTACCAGAAGCAGAGAATAGACAAAATAGGAGAAAATTTGGGAATCCCGACCCATTCCCCGCTCTGGAGGAAAAAAGAGCCCATGTATTCCGAAGTCCTCCAATATTTCGAAACCTACATAATCGCGGTTTCCGCAGAGGGTTTGGGCCCCGAGCTTTTGGGCACAAAATTCCAGATGCAGAAAGCAAAAGGCATACATCCTTTCTTCGAAGGCGGAGAGGGCGAAACCTTCGTTACGGATGCTCCTTTTTTCAAAAAAAGAATAATTATAGATAAATGGGAAAAGAACTGGGACGGAGTCCGCGGGGTCGCGAAGATAGTTTCCGCCCATCTTTCGCCCAAGCGCTAGCTATTTATTCCTTATTTCCGTTCCTTCTCCGGTGCAATTATGGCTTACGGCGGATACAGCTATATAGATACGAAATATGTGCCCCATAAGGAGAACGACTTTGTCGTCTTATTTTGGGCGAAGGGGAGCATTCCCATCGAGAAGGTTGCAGAGGCGCTCGCCGCGGAAAGCAGCGTCGGTTCCTGGACCAAGCTCAAGACCATGAACGATTTCGTATGGAAACACTACCGTGCGAGGGTTTTCTGGATCGGGAAGGTCGGCGCAAACAGCGGCTTCATAAAGGTCGCATATCCCCTCGAGCACTTCGACAAGAAGAACGTGGGCCAGTTTTCCGCGTCCGTTCTCGGGAACATCTTCGGGCTCAAGGAGCTGGAGGAGCTATACATATTGGATATCGCATTCCCCAAATCCTTCCAGAAGCAGTTCAAGGGCCCGCTTCACGGATTGGAGGGGCTGAGGAAGATGGTTGGCACTTCCAAATCCCGCAGGCCCCACGTGGGAACGATAGTGAAGCCCAAGGTCGGGCTCACCCCCAAGGAATGGGCGCACGCCGCTTATGAGTCCTATGCCGGAGGCCTCGACCT
>JACCLI010000038.1 GCA_013425455.1 Microcaldota archaeon
GGCCCTTTCCAAGGTGCGCAGGCAGTCCAAGGAGGTCAAGACCATCATCTCCTCCACGCTCGGTTCGGACGTGAGCGAGCTCTTCGACCTTGACATGATAAGGTGCTTCGAATGGGAATATTTCCTCCCGCCGGAATCCGAACAGATGAGGGATGAAGTGTTTTGAATGAGGATCCAGAAGATTTTCTCAAGGGAAGTGTCCGAGCGCCTCTTCTTGGTGCATCCCCCAGAGCCCCGCCCGGACGCGCTCATCTCTTCCATAAACGACGGCATTTATGTTGGAAAGACCCGCTGGCTCAACGTCCCCGTCTTCTGGAATTATCAAAAGCTAATTAATCCGCACATCGCCATCGTCGGCATAACCGGCTCGGGCAAAAGTTATTTGGTCAAAACCTTCCTCACCCGCGCCTCGCTCGTGTGGAACTCCAACGCCATAATCCTGGACTGGGTGGGCGAATACGACAAGTGGGTGAAGCAGGCCGGCGGAAAGGTCATCCGCCTCGGCGAGGAGAACCTCAACCTCATGGACCTAGCCGGGCTGACGCCTTCCGAGCGCATCAAGCAGATAATGTCCGCCCTTGAAATCCTCTTGGACCTCCACAACTTCCCGGCGGAAAAATATGATATGGAAGAGGGCCTTGAGGACGCCTATGAGAAGCACAAGAGCCCCACGCTCGTGGACGTCGTATCCCTACTCGAGAAGAAGGGCAAGAGAGCCGCGGCCCGCCTCCTTAAGCGTTTCACCACCCAGGGAAGCGACTTCTTCGCCAAGCCGTCAACGCTCGGGCTCGAGCGGCTGATAGATTCCGGCTTGGTCTGCATAGACCTGCACTCCCTCCCAACTGAGGAGATGCGCTCCCTCGCCGGCCTCACAATACTCCAGTTCCTGAAGGAAAAGATGCGGCGCGAGCAGATGAAGGAGGAGAAGGGAGTGCGCCTCTTCGTCGTAGTGGACGAGGCGTGGAAGATTGCCTCGGACGAACGTAGCGACGTCATCACCATAGTGAGGGAAGGAAGGAAATACAACTTCGCCCTCATAGTCGCCTCCCAAAATCCTACGGACATGCACAAGACGATCCTGAGCAACGTGGGCACGATGTTCATCCTCCGCCTCGTGCTCCGCGAGTTCCGCGACTACGTCCGCCAGTCCTTAAACTATTCCGACTACATAGATTCCGAAATCGCAAAGTTCGGCGTAGGTGACGCCGCGCTGAACATGATATTCGCAAAGCGCGCCGGCGGCTCGCACACTTTTCTCCTCAACAAGATAGACGGGGAGGAGCCGCTTTTCGTATACAACCTGGAGGCTGATGGTATGTCTGTTGAAAAAGAAAGGGAGCAGTTCTGCAACATGCTCTACGAGCTCGGGCTCACGGACGAGCAGATAGGGCTTGTGAAGAACGAGTTTGAAAAGAACGACGGCACGATGGACGCGACCGAGTTCGTTTCCATTCTGGAGAAGTTCGGCTACTCGCCCTCGTCCGTAATGAGCTTCCTCCGCCAGCTGGAGGTGGACGAAAAGGACATCGTGGAGATTTTTTCGCTCGCCCGCAGGCGCAGGGCATCCAAGGGGATGGTTGACCTTTCTTTGAGAGAGGGATGATATGGTCGAGGAGATAATCCGCATAAACACGAAAAGGAAGAGGCCGCTGAAGCCCCTTCTCCAGACCCTGGGCTCCCTCGGGTTCAACAGGATGGACTATTCCGAGGAGGCGCTCATAATAGAGAAGGTGGAGTCCGAGGACCTCAACGGAAAGCCGTATCTCTACTACCGCATCGAGCTGTTGCGAAATGCCATAGTGTTGAAGTACACGGTCCCGAATATGGAACACCACATCTCCCGCTCCCTCGACATGGGGCTGATGCTGCTGAACATGTTCCAGATACTCACCGCATACTACGACGTCCCCATACAGTCCGTCTACTCCTTCTATTTCACCCTGATGAAATCCCTCACCGAGGCCATAGACAGCGAAAAGATGGAGATGTACTCCAAGCTCAAGGACACGACCCAGAAGCACATCTTCCTTGAGAAGAAGTACAACGACCTCGTGCAGGCTAGCGCGCAGAATGCCCGCCTTGTCGTAGAATACGAGCGCAAGAACGAGGATCTGCGCGAGCGCGTCCAGCGCCTCGAGGGCGTGGGCGAGACAGAGCTACAGTCCCAGCTTTTCGAGTGGATACGCACCCACGACGGGGAGATAGACGTGCTCGAGTTCGCGAAGCTCAACAACGTGGCCGCCGGGAGGGTGGAGGAGGGCCTCGACTCCCTCATAAAGAACGGTTTCATAAGAAAGAGGTAGGAGAATGCCGCCAAAGGAAAAACAGACGCTTTACCGCTTCGACATAGTGAGGAAGCTCTCGCGCCCGCGCTCCTACATAATCACCCGCCAGTACAGGATGGACGCACTCTCCATCCTCTCCCAGACCTTTTCCAAAATAATGGGTGGCAAGTGATGAAAATAGTCCTCGTCGGTTCAGGGGCCCGCGAGCACGCAATCGCCGAGCAGCTTTCAAAGAGCGCCTCCCTTTATTCGATAATGGAGAAGAAGCACCCCGGCATCGCCTCGCTTTCGCAGGAGGTGCTCCTCTGCAATCCAACCGACAAGGAGCGCGTCGTCTCCTGGTGCAGGGAAAAAGGGATAGAGCTCGGCTTCGTGAGCCCGGACGGCCTTTTGGAAAAGGGCGTCACGGACATCCTCGCCTCCGCAGGGATGAAGGTCGCCTCCCCGTCCAGGGAGGCCGCCCGCATAGAATGGGACAAGGGCTACGCCCGCACCCTTCTCCAGAAGCACAATGTTGCCGGCCTTCCCGCCTTCAAGGTTGTAAGCAGTGCAGAAGAAGCCTCCGCCTTCCTCGCCCAGCACAAGGAGGTGGTGGTCAAGCCCCTGGGACTGACCGGCGGAAAGGGCGTCCGCGTGATGGGCGAGCACCTTCACACCGAGCAGGATGTCCTCGATTATGTTTCCGAACTTTTGAAGAAGGACAAGCAGGCACTCCTGGAGGAAAAACTTGATGGCGAGGAATTCAGCCTCCAGGCATTCTCCGACGGTGAACGGCTCTCCGTGATGCCCCCGGTGCAGGACCACAAGCGCGCCTTCGTGAACGATGCCGGCCCCAACACGGGGGGCATGGGCTCCTATTCCACCGGCCGCCTCCTTCCCTTCATGGAGCTCAAGGACCTGGAGGAGGCCAAGTCCATAATGCAACAGACAATAGACGCGATGCAGGCGGAGGGCAATCCGTTCAGGGGCATCCTCTACGGCGGCTTCATGATAACCCGGGACGGTGTAAAACTAATAGAGTATAATGCGCGGTTCGGAGACCCGGAGGCAATGAACGTCCTGATGGTGCTCCGCACCCAGCTCTCCGAAATCCTCCAATCAATCGCCGAAGGCAAACTCATCCCAGTCGCATTCTCCACAAATTGCACCGTGGTGAAATACCTGGTCCCCGAAGGCTATCCGGAAAACGGGAAGAAGGACTGCAGGATATCCATCGACAACAAGGCAATTTGGGAATGCGGAGGAAAAACATTCCTGGGCTCGGTTTACGAGAGTGATGGGCAAATCTATACTACTTCCTCCCGCACCGCCGCGGTCGCCGCACAGGACGCCTCGCTCGAGCGCGCTGAGGAAAAAGCAGAGTGCTGCACGCGCGCCATCCAGGGCCCCCTCTGGCACAGGCCGGACATAGGCACGCCGCTCCTCATCCGGAAAAGGACGGAGCACATGCGCAGGCTGAACCGATGAGGGCTCCGGGTTCTTCCGCGCTCCTTTTCCTTCTCCTCATCTCCATTTCCATATCCTCCGCATCGTACACCGGCCACATGATAGCGGAGTTTGAAAAGGAGTGGGACATCCAGTCCAATGGCACGCTCCGCGAGGTCCTGCTCAACAGCTCCTTCATCCTCGAGTCTCCATACCAGCACATACTCTCGATGAATACAAGCGACGGGGAGTTCGTCCGCGATGGCGACGAGGTGCGCCTGGTCTACAGGGCCTCCGCCATGCCGACCCCCAAGAAAATAACCGCAACCGCGACCGTGGAGATAACATACCTTCCATTGCTTGACTCCAATCCGCCCCTTCCCAACGGTTCCCTTCCCGGCACCGCCCTCACAAACTACACCCCGGTCATGGCGGCATTCGCCCGCTCCTACACATCGGAAAGCGTGGGCCAGCTTGATGCGATGGCATCCACAACCTCCTGGGTCCACAAGAACGTGGACTATGACACCGCTTTTTGGGGCAGGGATTCCCCGGCCATAGAAATTTACAACAACCACAGGGCCGTCTGCGTGGGCTACACGCACCTTCTCCTCGCGTTCGCGAATTCCATGGGCATAGAGAACCGCTACGTCTCCGGCTACGTCTTCAGCGGCCCCTCTTCTGACGGGCAGATAAGCCGTTCCACGGGCGGCGGATGGCAGCAGCACGCCTGGGCCGAGCTCAGGATAGGGGGCAAATGGGTCCCCGCCGACCCCACATTCCAGGAATTCGGCTACCTGGATGCCCGCCGCATCGCCAGCTCCTATTCCGCGGACCAGTCCGGCGCTGCAGACCGGCTCTCTGCAAAAGGCGGGCCCTTCTCCTTTGACACGGTCACCCGCATCCACATCTCCGAGAGCACCCCCTTCCCGCCCATATCCAATGCATATGCCGCGTTCGACGGCACGGAATTCAGCGTGGTCATCAGCAATCCGGGCGACAAATACGTGACCCCGACCTACACAGTAAGCTTTCCCCCATATATCCACAGCGAGGATTCAGGCATCCTGGCCCTTCCCCCCGGAGGGAGGAAAATACTTTCCTATTATCTCAACACCGACGCACTCGGGGGCAGCAGCATCTACCAGATACCCTACATGGTCACAATGCAGGGCACGGAAATAAGCGACACCCTCACATACTCCCGCCAAGGCGGGTTCACCACAACCCAGGATTCCGGCGCATACACCGCATGCCCAGTTGCTTTCATCTTAGTATCCACGTTCCTTCTTACCGCCGCGAGGGTGCGCAGGAATTAAAAATACAAACCGCGGCAATTAATCGGTGAAAACATGGCATCCAGACCCGCACTAATGCCCAACTATGGACCGCTTTTCGGTGAAATTCTCTCCGCGCCCCAGATGAGCCGCGATGAGGCGTACAGGGAGACAATGAACTCCATCAGCCGCCAGCTAAGCTCGCTCGTGAACGAGATATTCTCCCGCTTCCCAACAGTCATCGACGACGCCGGTAGGCAGTCCGCCTGGAACGAACTGGTCGACAGCTCTAGGGCGCTCATGCTTTACTACCTGGATGTCTACAAGGCGAACCCGAACGCCCCGTCCCCTACAAGGGACACCCTGCTCGCCGAGCTCAGCGCCGGCCCGAACAAGGTCAGCGACCTCGGGCTCAAGACCGCGATAGACTCGCTCCGCGGAGTGAGGAGCGGAACCACTTTCCAGGGGCCTGCGCTTACGCCCCTCAGGGCGCTTGAAAATGTCCCTGCCAGGGAAGCAGAAGCCATTGCACCTGCCGCACCCGCAAGGAGAAATGCAATCCCCACCATAACAGACCTTAAGAACAGGGGATACGGCAACATAATCGACGTCAACATAGGCGGAAAGATATTCAGGTTCGCGGCAAAGGACGCCGGGCTTGATATGGAAGGCACAACACCCGAGAATTTCCTCCAATACGCCGCGGCAAATCCGGGGCAGATGAGAATGTTCGAAGTGAACGCCCGCGGCTACGCGACCAGGGAACTCCACACATCTTCCGAACGCGACATGGGGCGCATCCGCGCCCAGATGGAGGCGCAGAACGAAGAGGCCTAGGTGCTCTCTATTCTCGGCGCAAGGTAGTAGACGCTCTTCGCGCCCACCACATCATACTCCACTTTCAGCGGGCGGTCCGTCTCCAGATGTATTGTCAACTGGCTCCCGCCCTTGCTCGCCTTCACTATGTCTTCCAGGTATTGGAGCGGGAAAGTCGCCCTCGCGCCCTCATGCACGTGCAGCTCCTTCACCTCTTCGGAATCCTTTTCGAACTCCTCCTTCACTTCCCCCTCGTCGCCCTTTATCTCCACCCTGAACCTCCCGTCCTCCAGAATGAGCCTTATGTGGCTGCTCACCAGCTTCGCATCCTTTAGCACTTCCTTGAACGCCTCGGAGTCTATGCATATGCGGTTTCTGTACTCTATTTTCGGCTCCCTCTCCAATCCCGCGCCCACATCTATCAGCGGCAGCTTGAACACCCTCCGCTTCTTCGCCCCGCTGAAAGTTATCTTGAACCTCCCCTCCTCCAGCCCCAGCTCCGCGCTCTCCCCCTTCATCCCGCGGCCGAGCACCTTGCTGAGCTTGTCCACATCTATCCCGATTTTCCTCTCCTCATCCAGCCCGTAGTGCGAGAAAACCTCCTTGGGCATGAAGAAGGAAATCATGGAAATCTGCGAGGGGTCCATGGCCTTCAGCCTCACACCCTCGTTCGTGAATTCGAACAGCCCCTCTTCCACAAGGTTGACAATCGTGTCAATCGCATCCTTCAGCGAAGTAGCATCATCCATTACAATTTTCATATTAATCCCCCGCCGTATTATATCATATAACTCTAATAAACCTTCTGCATCCTCGGTACCGGCCTGCAAAAAGGCATTCCAGCAGCCCGTTTCCCCGCGTTTTTCCGTTGTGGTGAGCCGTGTTCATAGATAGTATCTCTTTAAAAACATTTTCTACGACAAATATATACTATGAGCGACAATACCAAGATCCATGGAACTCTCACTTATCACCAGCGCCTCGAGAACGAGCGCCTTATTGATAATGCCTGCGCAGAGAGGCGGCTTCCACAGAGCGCCCGCCAGGGCCCAAACCATTTCGCATATGAACAGGGCATTTCCCTCAGGGATGCGCAGCACGCGCTCGCGTTCCTTGATTACTTCAAAAAGCACGAGAAGGTGCGCAGCCTCATAAGGAAGGCGGCGAAGAAATTCAACTACTCGGACGCGGAGGTCGACCGTGCCATCGCGTTCGTGAGGGAGGATTTCAAACTGCCCAACGACCTTGCATCCGCGAAAATGCTCCTTTATGGGGTAAGGGAAAAAATCAACGATGCGATAAGCTCATCTTCAGAAGCCGACCTTGAGCGCGCACGCATAATTAAACTGGGTGCCCTTGAGGCGATGGTCGCGTCCGCGCGCCCAGAGGTTTCAGAAGAGCCTGGAATCCACGGCATGAAGACCACCCAAATGAAGGCACCACAAGTTCCATCCGAGCCGCCCCGCATTGAGGGCGCAGGCATCTCCTCACATGTTCCGCTCAGGGAACTCGCGAGGCAATTGGAAACCCCTGCGGCCATGCCAGCGCCAATCGTGCCTGCCCCGGAGCCCGCAGTGCAATCCGCGCATCCGGCAACCGAAATACTGCCCGCCGCCTCAATGGCGACTCAGCCTGTTGCGATACCCTCCAGGCCATCAATCTCGCACAATCTCCCGGCACTTGCGCCAGTTCCGGCAATAATGTTGCCCGAGCCTGTCCCACAGAAGCCGCAGCCCACGGTCATAATCTCGCTTGGCACTCCGAAGCAGCAGCCCGTTCCGAAGCACACTGAAAAATTCATCCGCAAACTCGCGAAGAAGAAAGGCTTCACCACAAAGGAGGCGGACGCCGCCGTAGCACTCTGCGGAAAATACGGATGGCACCCGAAGCCCCCAAGGAAAGCCCTGGGAATGATACACGTTACCCGCGCACGCAAGGAAAAACGCGAGTCGCTCGAGACCGAGGCGCTCGACCTGCTCAACCAGGCGAGGCACGGCTACGACTACATACAAGATATAGCCAGGCTCGACTGGCATCCTCCGGTCACAAGCTCAAAACGCGAAGAGCTTATCTCCGCGGTCCTGCTCAGGTACTCCACATCCGGAGAGAGGATAATCGCCTGGGACGTGCTTGACGACCTGAACGCAGAGTACGCATTCAGCACAAACCCCGCGGAATACGTCTCCTCATTCGGAAGGCGCAAGGGCTATCCGAGAAAAGTTTACATGAAGGCCGCGGAGCGCCTCACCAGGAAACATGGGAACGGCTCCGGAGAAAAGCCGGTCATGAGGCTTGCCCAGATCCACCCGGACACCTATTGCATAGGCCTGCTCGCGGACACGAAGGACAGGCTCGCCCATGAATCCCAGGCAACCACAATACATCCAAAGCCCCGCGTGCTCTCGCCACAGGAGGGCTGGGACAACAGCATTCTCATAGAACAGGTCGGAGCAGAAAGGATGGCCCCCATGAGCATCTGGATGCTTGCAAAGGATGCAGCAACCGCCACAGGAACAGTGCTCAGGGACAGGGAGTCTGCCTTGGCATACGTGGAGAAGGCGGTCGATTACGTAACCAAGGGCAAGGCCGCGGCAAGGACCATAAGGCGTGCCGCAGGGCAGCTCGGCTACACGGAGGAGGAAGCGGATGCGGCAATCCAGCTCTCCAAGAACCATTTCATAGTGCCGGCGGATGTGAATGCCACGGGCGACCTCCTGCTCCAGGCAAGGATGAAGCTCAAGGGCGACATCGGCGAGTACATCTGGCTCATAGCCGAGGAGGGCGGATACTCATATTCAGTGGCCGCGGAAATAGAGAAGAAATACCTGTTCGTCGGCAGCCCGCTCAACCGCACCGAGGCCCTTTCAATTATGAAAGAGGAGGCGGAGTTCCGCGCCAACACCGCGAAATTCGTTGAAAATGCATGCAGGGCGTTCATGGCGAACGCGAAGGTCTTCGGCCCCGAGGCCGAGCACGGGCTTTCCACGAGGATGGCCATGGCTACTAAGGCGCTGCAGCACAGCATTCTGGCGGGCTCATCCACCCCCTCCAGGCTTTTGCATCTATCCAGGGAGGACCAGGCCAGGGCGCTGGTCTCAGGCAATGAATACTACGGATGGATATCCTCCATGCAGGAAGCCCCTGCGAAGCCCGCGGCGATTTCCGCCCCAGAGCCGGCAAAGGCGCCTGAAGCGCCCGCTCAGGTGAAGGCTCCAGAGGCTCCGAAGCCCCCGCAGCCCGAAGCGAAAACCGCGGAGGCGGAAAAGCTTCTCATCGATGCCGTTGGCGCGCGCATCAGGAAGATGCTGGAGCCGCACAAGAAGCTCGAGGCATCCAGGGTCATGAACGCGGACCCGAACCTGCCGGCTGCGCTCCAGAATGCATGGAAGACCTTCCGCGGCGAAGAGCTTTCGGTTGACGATGCGCTTGAAATGCTCGTGACAAGGAGAAAGGGATTGCTTGATGAGTTTGGCAAAGACAGGGAGATGGTCACCGAGCTCGTGCAACAGCACAGCAAAAGGGTCGCCGCCCTAAAGGCGGAAAACGACCCGGAAAAGGCAGACATTTTGAGGCAGACGCAGGAGAAGCTCGACAGGTGGGAAGCCGTCTTTTACATGCCGGACAGGCTCAAGGCGCTCATGGCGAAAATCGGCACGAGCTGGGAACAGCCCGTTGACAACATCACCGCGGCCGCGGCCCAGGAGGCGCAGAGGCGCATCCGCGCCGAAGGCGCGGTGGTCGAGACCCCAAAGCAGGCAAAAGAGCTCCTCGATGAATGCAGGTCTGGAACAAGGCTCAGGATGCAGATGCAGAAGAGGGTCGCCCAGGGACTTATTCCCAAAGACGTGGCGGAAGAGGCGCTTGGGCGCATCCTCTCCGAGCAGCCGGAACTCGGGACCGTAAAGGGCGAGATGGAGTTCTTCGCGGAGATTTGCGCGAAGAAGGGCCATCCCTACCCGGCAAAACTCATGGTATACCTCATGCAGAAGCATGAGAAGCTTCCGGACAACGTCGCAAAGACCGCGTCCGACCTGCTGGATTCCACAGGGTCTGTTTTCGCAGATGAGGCTGCGGTCCGCTCCTTCGTAGACGTCGTGAGGGCCGAGCTTGTGAGGGACGAGCCGGCCACTGCAAAGCCGAGGCTGAGCGCAGAGCCCGCCGTTCCACAGGCAAGTGCAGGCGAGGCTCGTGAGCGCGTCGTAGCCATGCAGTCCCCGGCATTCGTTATGGGGGCTACGATGTCCGTGTCCATTGCGCCAACAATGGCGCTTAGGGCTCCACCGGCAGCAGAGGCTCCGGAAACCACGGATGATTCCGGCCTTCTGAGAACTAAGAAATTCCCGGACCCGGTCCCCGCACCAATGCCGGCCCCGGCGCCCAAGCCTGCAGAAATGCTGACTCTTGCAGTTGCGCCGTCACCCGAGATTCCAATTCCATCCAGGGAGGGCACCCTGCGCAGCTCACCTCCGCCCGCCCCAATCCTTCCGGCAGAGCCGGCAAAGGAAGGGGAGGAACCGGAGCCGTTCGGCTTTCCGTCGGTCAAAACCGGCACATGGGAGATTCCGGATTTGTCGGCACTGCGGTTAGTTCCGCCACCGCCTTCCATGCCCGCGGCCACCGAGATTCCACTGCCTGCGGCGCCACCGATGCCGGTACCTCCGGTGCAGCCGCCCTCATCTGGCAAGCTCGAGATTGTCCCGGTTGCAGATGCGGAAAGGGCGTCCGAGCCGCATCAGGTTGTTGATCTTACCGGCAAGAAGGCCGAGGAAAAGCCCGGAGCGCCGCGCGAATCTGCCCCGGTGATAAGGGTAGAAGATTCAGATTTCACCGATGCCGTGCCTCCGGAGCCGGATCTTCCGACCGGCAGTGATGTTGAGGACGCGCTGAACAGGATTTCCGCACTTCCGCCCGCGCCAATCGGCGAAACCTCGCCGAGCAGCCAGACCATAGTCGCCCCGCCGCCAGATATGTTGGTGAAGGAGGCGCGCACAGGCGAGCACACAGCAGTTGAGGAGGCTGCGCCAGCCCCTGCGGCGGACGCTCAGCCAGATGCCGAGGATGCTGCCCCCGCACGTGAAACAATCATGCCCAGCCCAGCACAGCTTGAGGACCTTGAGAGGCTGCGCAGGGAGTCGAAAAGAGAGGCGACCGTTTCTTCAAAGGATGATGAACTCCACATAATGCGCCTAACCCGCAGGCTCTACAACAGCAGGAACCCGGCGGCACGCATCTCCGCGGCTGACGAGCTTGCCTCCATAGGCACCCCATCCGCGCTATTCGGCCTCGCAGGCGCACTTGAATACGGCGGCGGCATTTCCCAGTACGCGGCATCCGTCCTCCTCTCCCGCGGGGAGGAATCCATACCCGCCCTTTCCTCCATCATAGAGGAGGGCAGCGACAACGGCAAGTCCGCCGCGGTCGCAACGCTCGTTTCCATAGGCACGCAGAAGGCATACGATGCGGTCGCACCAGCCCTGCTCGACAAGGAATACGGAATAGCGGGCGAGGCGGCATACCAGCTCCTTCTCGCAAGCGGCCTCAGGGCCGCGGAGACGCAAAGGCACTTCGTTTCCCTTCCCGACAACACCGCGCTCGAACTGCTCAAAGGCATGCTTTCAGGCACTCACCCGGCGGGCTCAGATGCGGCAGCGCTGGTCCTGCGCTCCGAAGCGGCATCCGTTCTCGCTGCACTTCTCGAGGCGAGGCCAAACCTCGCTTCCGGCGTGGAGGCGGGCTCGTGGATGCCGGCGATAGAGGAATGGTCCAGGGCAAGGACCGAAAAGGCATTCGATGCAATCGCACGCGCACTCCATTCCAAGAATGAGAAAGTTTCTGCAGAGGCGGCATACCAGCTCCTGCTCGCCAGGGGCAGGGAGACAGCTCCGGCACACCTCTATTTCATCACGCTGGACGACAAGGTGTCGCTCCCCCTCCTAAAGAGGGCGCTTCTCGGAAGGCACGAAAAGTCCGATGAGGCAGTAGCCACAGTGCGCCTCCAGGCGGCAATGCTTCTGGACGGATTCGCAAAGGCGGGCCGCTCCACATCCGAAGTATACCCGATACTCTCAACCGCGCTCGGCGAAACCGACCCGGCGGTCTCCGCGTTCGTGATCGACTCATTGCGCGCAGGCGGCCCGCGTGCGCTCCCCCACATGGAGCCCCAGCTCTTCACCGGCTCAGACGTAGTGGTGGAAAGGGCGGCCGAACTTTTCCTCACAATGCAGGGGAGCGAGGATGAGGAATACTACGCACACTCAAGGCTGCTCTGCGCAGCGCTGGAGAACAAGCAGGTGATGGACCTCCTCGAGGCCCGCGGCTCGCCCGAGCTCTTCTACAGGGTGCTGAACGACAGCAACGCGGACGCGCGCGCAAGGCAGAGCGCCGCGCTCCTTGTGAACAGGGAGAAAGCAGAGACGGCGCTCCCGCTGATGCTGGACGCCTACCTCGATGCGGCCCGCTTCCAGGACAACGAGCACAAGGACCTTATGGAGACGATAGTGATACTCCTTAAGGCGCGCGGGCGCGAGCCTGAGGTTGAGGTTCCGCTCCTGCTCAGCTACTACTCGCTCGGCCCGGACCTTCAGGCACATGCGTTCGCAATGCTCGGCGCCTGCGACCCGGCGATCGCACTGCCGCTCGCGCTCAGGGAGAGCAAGCATAAGGCAAGGGCATACGATTCGGTCATACAGCATCTCATAGAGGATTCCTACGGGATCGCTGCGTTCTCCCACATCGCGGACTACGCGGAGAAGGAATACGCGGAAGCAATAGAGGGGAAGGATCCCGCCGCACTCCACGCCGCCACGGAGGAGGCCCGCTTCCTCATATCCATATTCCCGAACCATATATCTCAGGAGCACTCGCTCCGCTTCCTGAAGGCCACCCTGCCCCTCATGGCGAGCATGGCCGAGGACCAGAAGACTGCAGTTTGCAGTTTCGCAAAGAGGTTCATGTCCGACGCGCTCCCGCCAATATTGGAATACACCGGCGGAGAAGTAGCGGCCGGAAGGGCGCTCGGCGACGAGACCGCTCATGTTCTCGCCATAACCGTGGTTTACATCGGGGCAAAGGAGGGGGTAGAGTTCTTCGGCCACCTTCTTCCCGAAGCGCACTACCTGAGCGGGGAGGCGCTAAACCGCATGAAGGACCTGGGCGTCGACCTGGACCCGGTCCGCGCGGAGAAGCTCCTGCTCGATTACGCGGGCAGCAAGGCGGCGGAAGACAAACTCTCCCTTAACGAGGCGCTCGTGCTGCTCGACATAGCGAAGGAGGTCGGGCGCGCAGTCACGGCCGTCTCCGAAACGAAGCATTCTGACTGCACAAGCCTGCTGGCCCATCTGCTGCCCATGATAAACGAGATGGGCGCGGACGAGGCGGAAAAGGTCGCGGAATTCGCTTCCACGGACATATCCAGGGAAGGGGCTGCATCGCAGATAAACACATATTTCATGGGCCGCGCGAAGTTTACTGCAAAGGAAACGGCGGTGGTCACAAAGATGCTGGCGCGCATAAATAGCGACGCATCCCTCGAAGTCCTGACTGAAATGGTGGATGAAGAGAGGAGGGCAGACATGCGTGATCTGATCGAAAGCACGCTCCTGGAAAATTATGACATAGAGGCTGAGAAGGGCCAGAAGCCCGTGCGCGAAACCGTAATACGCGCCGCGCTCGGCAGGAAGGTCCCAGGAAAGGACATACGCGACCCTGAGGGCAGGCTCACTCTCCTCGGCAAAATCGCATTCAATGTGCTTGCGTCCAGGAACGACACCTCCAGGGATGTGATACTCGGCTGCAGGGACGCGCACTTCTGCATGGACGAGAACGACCCGGACAGGCACGAGCGCCTCTACTGCGCGAGGGACCTGCTCATAAGAATCGGGGACGCCGCGATGAAGGAGATGTCTGAAGTCATTTTCTCCCCGGACTTCTCAATTTATCCGCCGGTCTACAGGACCAACATCCTCAGGACAGTCGCATACATGGCCGAACGCTCCGAGACGCCCGAGACCAAGAGGCTCGCTAAGGAATGCCTTATCCAGGCGGTGGGAGACTCCAACCTTGACGAGGTTGCGGTGGGCGAAGCGATGCGCGTGATGAGGACCGATTTCGTCAAGGACCTCGCCGCGCTGCTGCCGCCGGACCCGAGCGACGCGCTGAAGCCCCTCGAGGACAGGGTGTGCAAGGTGCTCATAGTCGTCGGCGCGGACGCCCACACGCAGATAGGGAAGATGCTGGATTCGGACGAGCCGTCCGAGAGGCAGTCCGGCGCCCTCATGATATTGAAGATGCTTTCCAGGGAGCCGAAGCCCGCGAATGCGCTGAAGAGGACACCGGAGTTCCAGGCGAACCTGGACGCGGTCCCGAAGCTCCTCCTCGACCCGGAAAAGAAGGTGCGCGATGCGGCGGAGAAGGTGCTCGACCAGCTCTGGACTTTCGTATCCCTTGGCGAGCTTGAGAAGACGGTAAAGCTCAGGAGGGAGAAATATGCAGAAATGCTCCCGTACGCGGACGAGGTGGACCAGAGGCGCAAGGCAGCCTCCCTGCTCGCAAGGGCGGGTGAGCGCGCAATAGACCACTTCCTGGCGATAATCCGTGAGCCGGGCTTCAACGCAGAGGTCGTGGAGGAGTGCATGAGAATTTCCGTCTCGATAGGCGAGGGGATGCTCAGGAAGCTCGTCGAGGTCGCGGCCGAGAGGGGCATAAGGGAGAAATACCTGGTGCTCCACCTGGCGGCGAGGTGCGAAGGCCCGATAGGCGACCTCCTCTGCTCAGTGTGGAACCACGACCCAGTCTGGCACAACAGGCTCGAGCCAGCAGGCATAGCCAAGGGCGCGGAAATCCCCGCATGGAAATCCCACCTGCTCCAGTGGCTTGTGGTCGAGGGCATAGTGCTCCGCGGCGACGAGGTCGTCGCCAGCCTGGCCCACACCCTGATAAAAGGGATGAAGGTATTCACGCCCGGAGAGCTCGCAGGGGACTTCAGGGAGGCGGTTGATTCCAAGGTGCATCTCTACGGCTGGCCAATTAACGAGAAGATCCGGATGGCCGGCCTCGGCCTTCTTGAAAGCAAGAAAATAGCCACCGAAGAGATAAGGGACGAGATATTGAGGACACCTCCCGCACCCGGCGCCGAGGACTCCTCGCTCCGCGAAAACTACAGGGGGTTCATCAGGCGCTCACGCACCCCTCCGCTACCTCCGGTGAGGAAGGCGGATTCCGGTGTTAGAAAGCTCGTTGGCCCCAACGGAAATGGCGGCGCGCAGTGATGCGGCCGCTTCCCCATTTTTTCTTTTCATTCTTAGATAGAATATGAATCAGACGCTGTTGGTATCATCAACGCCAACGCTTTACGCGCGGCTCAGAGGTTGTACATGTCATCATTTGCATTCCTATTTCCGCTATTTTCCTATAAAAGCCTTTCCTTCCAAATACCATTATGGACGAGGGGTACTTCGTTGCAGAATCCATCACCCGCGGGGCGCTTTCGCGCAACTACGCAGCCGTGGGCCCCTCTGCCGCACGCGGAACCTGGGTCGACATAATCAACTTCTCCGTCCGTAAGAAGGCGCCCGTTTTCGCGGAAATAGAGCCGGGGGCATATTACATCGGCGCCCTCCCCCCCGTAAAGAAAGGGGACAACAGCTGGAAGAAGCCGATTGCGGAGATGGTGAAATTCGCCGGGAGGAAAATCTCCGGCCCGGTCACGATATTCCACTTCAGCGACATAAAGAAGAACAAGGAGGAGGTGGAGGACCCGCCGTGGAAATGGCTTCCCCCCGCTTTCTCGGCTCCGGTCGAGAGGGGCCTTTTCGGCACCCACATACTTTTGAGCGTTCCCTACCTCACCACCTACATGGAGCGCTGCCTTGAGGAGCTTGGTTCTTCCAGGATAGAGACGGATATTGAAAAAGGAATGATTACCTTCGAGCACAGGGAAAAGACATTCGAGCTTGACATCGTCGGGCTTTTGAAGAGGATGGCTTACGAGGGATTCACAAAGGAATTCCTCGCCGCCGCAATAGTTACGTATGTGTATTATGATTCCGAGCAGAAGCCCGGGCTGAACACCGTGCGCAGGACCGATTTCCCGCGTGAAAAAGGGATTTACCTATTTTGATAAGTAGAATGCCGCGGGCCGGAGTTGAACCAGCGACCCCTCGGTTTCCGGGAGATGTTCCGCCTCCTCGCGGAGGGCGGACCTTCAGCTTCACCGGTCAAATGAAATTGATTTCAGAAGACCTCGAGTGCTCTCCCAGCTGAGCTACCGCGGCGCATATGGCGCGATTATAGCTCCCCATTTCTGAATGGAGAATTATTCGCAGAAGTTATTTGCCATAGAAATGTTTATTTAACTATTCTACTCAATCCCTTCGGTGGATATATGCCGACTCCCGAAGAGGCACTGGAATTCATAAATGTGAACAACACGAAATGGATAGACCTTCAGTTCATAGACATAAGCGGAAGGCTGAACCGAACGACAGTGCACGCGAGGGAATTCACCGCAGACGCATTCGTAAACGGCGTGCAGTGCGGCAACATCCAGGATTCGTTCGGCTGGAGCCAGGACGGCGAGCTAGTGCTCCGCCCCGACCCCGACACTTTCGGAAGGGTCCCGTGGGAGGCAAACACAGTCCGCTTCATCTGCGACGTAGTGGTCGCACCCAAAATGGAAAGGTTCCTCAAGGACCCCCGCTACGTAGCCGAGCGCGTGACGGTGAACGCAAAGGCGATGGGCCTAACCGAGGCGTCCATCTCCCCTGAAATGGAATTCTACATATTCGACGCGGTGAGCGTGGACAAGATGACCCCGGGAAGGGGCCCGAACTACCTCATCGACGCCAGGGAAGCCCCCTGGAACCCCTCGCCGCTCTGGGGCGCGAAGAACGGCGCGTTCATAGGCCAGCCCTACGATTCGCTCTATTCCGCAAGGAACCAGGTCTCCGACGTGCTGGAGGACAACTTCCGCTTCTTCGTGCAGAGCCACTTCCACGGCCGCTCGCCCAGCTCCCAGCAGTCCATAACCCTCAAGGCGAACCCGCTCCGCACCTCCGCGGACGCAACCATGACCGCGAAGTACGTCGTCCGCAACCTCGCCTTCATCGCGAACGGAACATCCACCTTCATGCCGATGCCCATCCACACGGAGAAGGGCAGCTCGCTCCGCCTCTGGACCTCCCTCTGGAAGGGGGACGAGAACATCTTCTACGACCCGACGGACACATACGCGCAGGTCAGCCAGAACGGCCGCTATTTCATCGGCGGGCTCATCGAGCACGCTGCCGCGCTCGCGCTCTTCACCGCGCCCACAACCAACTCGTACAAGAAACTTCTCGCGGACCCGCTCTACATCGCGTGGAGCAGAAGGAGCAACGGCTCCCTCATCCGAGTCCCGTTCGAAAGGAGGAACGAAAAAACAGGCAAGTCCGTCGTCTTCATGGGCGCGGACCCCTCCGTGAACCCGTACCTCGCCTACTCCGTGGTGATTGCCGCGGGATTGGACGGCATAAAGAGGAAGAAGGACCCCGGAGACCCCGTGGACAAGGACATCCCCTCCATGAACACCAAAGAAAGGAAGGAAGCGGGCATAGACTACCTGCCCTCCAGCCTCATCGAGGCGATAAGCGAGTTCGAGACCGACAACGCCTTCCTCAAGGGGGTGCTCTCCTCCGAACTTCTCGAGGACTACCTCGCGCAGAAGATGGACGAGCAGAAGAGCCACAACCTCCGCACCTCAGCCTATGAGTTCGAGGCATACTACAACGTGTGATAAATGCGCCCAAAGCAGGTATTCGCAGTCGGGCTTTTCCTGCTCTTCGCCACGGTCCTTTATTTTCT
>JACCLI010000041.1 GCA_013425455.1 Microcaldota archaeon
TTGAAACCACCAGCTCAAAATCATCCACTCCCGCCTCCAGGAGGCCGTTCACAAGGTCCCTTTCCTTCTGGGTGGGTCCGGCATCCACCAGGATGTCCACATCCCCCTTCTTTATGAGAATCGCATCGCCCTGGATGTCGCTAGAGCCAACGTTGAAGAAATACACATACAAATCTGCATTAGGGTTGTTCACATATTCGGTAGCCGGAGTCTGGTTTGTGCCGCCGCCCTGCGTCACCACAGTCCCCTGCCCAGGCCCGATTACAAGATGGCCGCTCTGGTTCTGGGTTCCTGTTCCCGTTGTCCCGTTTCCAGCGCCCCCATTTCCAGTATCCGGCTGTGTGCAGCCGAAGATGAGCAAAAGAACCAACCCGAATGCAATCCACTTCATAATTTCCACCTTATTTCTTTTATCCCTCGCTTTCCATTCGCCTGCTTCGTGGTATCCAGCTTCCAGGCTCAGGAGGGCTACGGCGCTCATCAGCAATCCGCATATCGAATTCGCGCAGATGACGAAGCGATTCTTCTTCGATTTTTGAGTAACCGTATACAGCCGTTTGCGCCTCTATTCTGAACATGGCCTGCTCCCCCGCCATCCTAAAAACAGTAGGACGAACGAGACTGCCACTAGGGTTGCGACTAACCTTAGGCCTCATCCTTCTTGCGGCTCTGCCTATTGCTTCGTCCGCCGCGCCATCTTTATCCAACCCGTATTCTTTGGCAACTTCTCCTGCTTCAACAAAACGGTCCACGACAAGAAATTCTTCCACAGCCTTAAGCGCCCATCTCCTTGCCGCCCCGTTTCCTATAATCTCATTTGCCCTTTTCGCGTGCCTCAAGAGCCTATCCATTCGTTGGTCCGCCATTCCGTTGGCTGCATTTCTGTGAACAGCCGCTTGCGGTTCTCTTGGCGTTTCTACCATGTCAAGACCAATAGGATTTGCCCGGGAATCAATAAAAATAGATAAGGGAGCACAATTTACTTTATCAGTTTCCCTCTCGCATCCTCCAATTGCGCCCTTCCCACATCCTGCTTCCTGCGCAATTCCGGCATAAGCGCACCAGAGAAATGCAGGGGCCCGACCTCAGCAAAAATCCTCTCCATGAACCCAAAGACTTTCTCCGCCTCCTTCCTCTCCCCCTTGCGCAGGTGGTCAAACATCCTCCTTTTCAGCTCGCCCATGCAATCCAGGAGCCCATCCAAATAAGACTCGTCCCCAACCCCCACTTCTTTCTGGGAAAGGACTTTCCCATCCCGCGCAATCCCCAGGTAGACCATCCCTTCCGTATATTCCGCTTTCGGGTGCTCCAATCTCCACTCCAATCCGCCCGCATTCCTCTCCATTTCCGCGAGCACCTTCCGCGCCTCGTTCAGCAGTTTCTTAGCCTCCTCAAAATTCCCCAAATGAGTCTCCTTTATTGACTTGGAGCAGAAGCGCACCGCCTCCCGCTCCCTCACAATTAGCGAATCCAGCCGCTTTTCCTTCTCCAACAAGCGTTTTTCTATTTCAGAAACGAGTTCCATGCATAAATTTCCTACTTTCCGTTTTTTAATATGATTTTTCGAAATCCACACCATGGGATTTTACGAAGATTTCATAGAAAAATACGACAAACTGGTTTCCTGGAAAAATCGATCCATGACCGGGTCAGGCTTTTTCAGGCCTCTTTTTTCCAAACACAAGGTAAAGAAAGTCCTTGATTGCGCCTGCGGGACCGGCCAGCACGTAATCACGTTCAACCAGATGGGCTTCCCCACAAAGGGATCGGACCTTTCCCCAGCCATGATAAGGAAAGCCAGGGAGCATGCCAGAGAATACAAGATAAAAACCACGTTCAAGATCGCGGATTTCAGGAACCTATCAAAGGCGTTCAAGGAAAAGTTTGACGCCGTAATCTGTGTGGGCAATTCCCTGCCCCACCTCTCTTCGGAAAAGGACCTGTCCAAAGCCCTTGGCGAGATGCACAAGGTCCTCAACAAGAATGGCGTCCTCATGCTTGAGCAGAGGAACTACGACCTACTGCTTAGCACCAAGAAGCGCTTCTTCCCAGTCTCAGTACTGAAGGATGAGGTGTTCTTCTATGTCTTGGACTATTTCCCTAACAAAATAGTCTTCAATGTTGTGGATGTGGAAAACAAAACCAAGAACTTCAACGTCTATTCAACCGATTACTGCCCGCTTTCAAAATCTAGGCTCACCAGGCTGCTCAGGAAGGTAGGCTTCAGAAATATGAAGTTCTATGGAAGCTATAATCTCAAGGCATTCGACATCAAAAAGGACAGCTGGCTCCTCGTGGTCTGCGAAAAGTAGCGCGCTTTTTTAATCCGTTCCCTCCATTACTGCACTCAGGTATTGATATGATAGTCCTTAATTTGAAGAATTATTCAGCCTCTTTCTCCCGCTGCCTCTCGCTCACTGATGCGGCAGCAAAGGTTTCCCATGACACTGGTGTGCGCATAATAGTGTGCCCGCCGCCCACCCACCTCAACTGCGCAGCCTCCATGTACAAGGATGTTTTCGCCCAGCACACGGATGCACTTGAGCAGGGGGCGCACACAGGTTTTCTCATACCCGAGGCGCTCAAATCCATCAGCGTAAAAGGCTCATTAGTAAACCATTCCGAGCACCGGATAGGCACAGAAAATG
>JACCLI010000003.1 GCA_013425455.1 Microcaldota archaeon
GACACATATGCGGCGGACACCCTGATGCCCGATGGAAAAACCCTCCAGCTCCCGTCCACGCACATGCTAGGGCAGAACTTCTCCAAGGCCTTCAACGTAAGGTACATGAACGAGGACGGCTCCTACACCTTCGGGTGGCAGACATGCTACGGGCCGGCCATCTCCCGCATCTACGCCGCGCTCTTCTCCATGCACGGGGACAACAAGGGGCTGGTTTATCCGTTTGAGATGGCCCCTGTCCAGGTGATAATAATCCCGATAATGAAAAAGGATACGGAGGCGGAGGTGCGCAAAAAGGTGGAGGAATTGAAGGTAAAGCTCTCCCATCTGCGCGTTGATGCTGATTTCTCCAACAACACCCCGGGCTTCAAATTCAACAAATGGGAGCTTCTCGGCGTTCCCCTGCGCATAGAAATCGGGATGCGCGACATCCAGAAGGGCGCAGTCGTGCTTGCGAGGCGGGATACGGGAGAGAAGCAGGAGGTCAAATTGGATAATCTCACGGAAACCATAATGAAGGAAGGGCATGCCCTAACCGAAAACCTCCGAAAGAAGGCGGATGCCTGGTTCTCCGGGCTTGTGCACAACGCGGATTCGGACGCGGAGCTCGGAAAAGCAATAGAAAAGGGCGGGTTTGTGCGCGTTCCCTTCTGCTCGGACGGAAAAGAAGCGGAGATTTGCGCGGAAAGGATGAAGGAGAAGCACTCCGTAAACATCCGCGGCTCCAGGTACGGGGACACGGAGAAGCCCAAGGGGAAGAAGTGCATTGGATGCGGGAAGCCCGCTTCCATATTCCTCTATGCGGCGAGGCAGTATTAGATATATTTATATATCTTTTTGATATAAGTATATACATGACAAATGCGAAAGCGGTGCAGGTTGAGGCACAGCATTCCCCCACCCTGAATACGATAACGATGGTCGAAGAGACATTAAAATCAGCAAGGCAGCTCCTGACAATGGCGGAGCTGAAGAGGAAACTTCCAAGAAAAGTGATGCACGGGACTCTCATTCAGATTCTTGAATACCTGCAGGAAAGCGGAAAGATACTCATCTTTCCGAAGGGGGTCGTGTGGACCTACATGCCTCCCGAACAGATGGAAAGATGGAAAAGAGAGGGCTTACAAATCTGAGCAATTCACCGGCAGTTCACCCGGCAAACATTTTTATTTGGCTGTCCCGATTTCTCCCCTGAGATGCTCGGATGGCAAATAAAAGAATAATAATGACAAAACACGCTGCGGAGAGAATGCTCGAAAGAAAGATGTCAATATCCGACATAGAGCGTTTTCTCGAGAAATGCGTCAGGATTTCCGACAAGGTTAGTGGTGCCATCTTATGCATTTATAAACAAGGGTCGGGAAAATATTATACGCTGGTAATAGATGAGGACGATGGCCAGACGACGATTCTCACTGGCTACGCATCTGCGAAATGGCAGATTGAACAGTACCATAAGGTGAAAAAGGATGGCCGCACAAAAGTGCACTAACTGCAGGCATGCTATGAAAAAAGTGAGCGGAGTGAACAGGTTGTTCCTTGGCAGGTACATAATCTCCGACACCGAGCTTTACATCTGCCCGAAATGCGGGGAAGAATACATCGATGCGCAGGAGTACGAGAGGATACGCAAGAAGATTGAGGATATAGAATCAAAGATATCGATACCCGCTGTCCACGAAGTAATAGCCAAAATAAGATTCCTGGTTCTTTGAATTGCTTATTGCCTGAGCGGTAAGAACAAATACTGTTTCTTCTATCTTATTTTCATGCGCATGCTGATCACCGGCACTCCCGGGACCGGAAAAAGCTCGGTTGCGAAGGAGATTTGCAGAAGGAAAGGCTGGCCCCTGCTCAGCCTGAGGGAGATCGCCGAGAAGCATAAATGCATAATCCGGAAGGAAGGGAAAGAGCGTATAGTGGATGTTCAGAAGCTGAAAAAAGCTGCGCTGCGGGAGCTGAAAGGAAAGAAGAACGCAGTCGTGGAAGGCCATCTCGGATGCGAGTTCTCCCTTCCCGTGGATTTTGTGTTCGTCCTCCGTGCCCATCCGTCGGAGCTGCGGAAGAGGATGAGGAAAAGAAGGTATCCCGCCCGGAAGATAGAGGAAAACCTCATGGCCGAGATGCTTGACTACTGCTCTCAGGTTTCGGCGAGGCATTATCATGTCCCTATTCTGGAAGCGGACACCACGAAGAGGACGGCTGGACAGACCGCAGCCCGCCTCCTCTCCTATCTGGAAAAGAAGGTGAAAAAGCTTGACAAGGTTGACTGGAGCCCGGAACTCCGGAAAAAAACTCTACGGAATATACGAATCGCTTCTCTCTGAGTTCGGGTCGCAGGGATGGTGGCCCACGATTGCAGACGGGGAGATGGCTTACCATCCCGGCGACTATTCTTTTCCACACACAGAAGAGCAGCGATTTGAAATAATATCAGGGGCGCTCCTCACCCAAAATACGAACTGGAAGAACGTTGAGAAGGCGCTCCTCAACCTCCATGGCTCCGGAAACCTTTCCCCGGAAAGAATCCTTTCCCTCCCGCTTTCGGAATTGGAAACCCTTATCCGCCCGGCGGGCTATTTCCGGCAGAAGGCAAGAAGGCTGAAATCCCTTTCTGAAGCTTGCCTAAAGGCAGACGAGGGCGCAACGACGGAGGATCTCCGCAGCCATTTCCTTTCCATAAACGGAGTCGGGCCGGAGACCGCGGATTCCATCCTCCTCTATGCCTACGGGAGGCCTTCCTTTGTCATAGACGCATACACCCGAAGGATGTGCGCCTCCCTAAACCTTTTCCATGGGAAATCTTACGGCGATTATCGGAACTTTTTCCAGTCCAATCTTCCCCCGGAGCCCGAGCTCTTCAATGAATTCCATGCCCTTATGGTGGAATGGGGCAAAAGGAACCAGAAGAAACCAATATAACTATTATCATACTAGTAAGAGCGGTGTCCCTATGGCAACAGGTCTAATCTCCCCGCATGAGGAAAGGCAGCTCTTCAGCAAGTTGGTTTCTTACTACAAGAAGCTCTATCCCAAGCTGAAGTTTGATACTACGGAGATAATCCTGGACAACAAGGCAATCTCCTCGGTCTTCTACACCTATCCCGGCGAGGAGGCGGAAGCCACCGCCGAGGAGAAGATGAAGGAGATACGGGACGCAATCAACTTCGGCTACGACACCCCGATAATACTTCTCCAGACGGGGAAGGACTACATCCTTCTGGACGGCCACAGGCGGCTAAAAGTTGCCTGGGAGAGGAAAATCAAGTGGAAGGCCCTTGTTCTCGTTGCGCCGGCGAAGGAGAAGTTCGGGATAGGGAAGATGGTGATGGGGCGCGTAGGTGACCTTTTCTAGGGGTTTATACGTCATCTCCCAAAGCTCTAATCCGTCTCCTGCCGTAAGGAATACAGTTTTCTATAAAACCTTCTTTATAGACCGGAACAACCTTTATAAAACTTATCCTTAACACTCCTTCTGCCCGGGCGCTTCGGCGCATGGGCTTTCCAGGTGAAGGCGATCCCCTGGATGATTTGGGGCCAAAGGAAGAAAGCCACCGGTAACCGTTATTTGAGTGGCCCCATAGAAGGTGGCTAGTTTGGTGAAAACATGAAAGGAATAAACCTGAAGAAAATCGGGGCGATTGTAGCTGGTTCGGCCATTTTGGCAAGCTCTGTCGCCTTTGCCGGCCTTGTGTATCAAAACACACCGCTGGTGGATGCCAACGGGCAGCCCGTTGTGAAGATTGTCGTCGGTGAAAGGGCCGCGGCAAGCGATGGAGTGGTTGCGGCGTACGTCGCTTCCAAAATCGCTAACGAGGCCTACAAGTCCTCAACCCTGACCGCAGAGGTCGTGGGCGACGGGACATGCACCGGTGCATCTGGCACAGGGACCTGCTCGGTGGTGGCTGGCTCGGAGAAGGTAACTCTACTGGTTACTGTTCCGGGCGCAGGCGCAGCTGACAGGATAGACTACTCCGCAGCAATCGGCGACTACCTTGACCGCGAGTTGCAGAACAGGTATAAGCAGGGTTACAACATACCCCCGACCGTAGCGACTGACGCGGACGAGCAGTACACCGTTCTCGACGACTACGCTGACGAGGAGGCAAACCCGTACCAGGACTACATCGGCGACTATGTTGACGGCGACTTCAACACGATGGACTTCCAGGCGATGGTTCGCGCCGGCTCTGAATTCGGGCCGTTCGCAACTGTCACAGTGCAGCCGAAGGGCTCTTCCAACCCGGTGAAGGAGGATCAGTTCCTGACGTTCTCCGGAATGAACTCTTGGGACAGCGGCGATGAGATGCTGAAGTCAGACCTTAGTGAAGCCGGCTACACAGTCGTCTTCGGGACTGGGAATGACTATGGCCTTCCGCTCTGCCCTGGTGACGAGGGGCTCCCGCCAACGAGCCATGTTATTGGAGGGGAATCCTGCGCAGACACTGACGAGCTGCCTTCAAAGAAGGTCTTCATTAAATTCATGAATGAGGACTGGATTATCAGCGAGATATCCCCCTCAACGAGCGCAACAGGGGTGACCATCGACCAGCAGACCTACCACACCGATGGCTCAAGCATAAAGCTGGCGAAGGAGGCGGTCTCAGGCATAATCAACGTTGGGGAGTTCCTTGACGCCGGAAACGGCTACAAGGTGAGGCTGGACGATATTTCCAGGGAAGTCGGAGTAGGAAACGACCACCCTGCGATTATAACAGTCCTCGACTCCAACGACAACGAGGTCTGCCAGGACCAGGTATGGCCGGGTGACACAGAAGACAACCTCTGTGACACCACAGGAGTGAAGCTCCACGTCTACCAGACAGCGCCCGGTGTCATGCTCATTGCGAAATGGGCTGAGATGGGCATCTTCTCAGATGAGATAGAGCTGGTTGACGGGCAGGAGTTCATAGAGGACTCTGGCTCCGAGTGGGACGTGATACTCGGCTGGGAGAACAAGGGAGCAGACCCGAAGACCGATCCGGAGTACCTCAGGACCATAACCCTTTACAGCACGGATGCAGAGGGCATGGACGAGATGGAGCCGGGCGACAATTTGGGTGTCGTGGACCTTCCGGACTACGAGAAGTTCCAGGTTACCTACAACGGCATTGACGACGAGGGCGTTGAGTACGATGAGCTCAGGTACAAGGTGGAGACCGGTGCCAAGCACATGCAGATAAGGAACGGCACTCTCGCCACGGACACTTGCTACATCGACATACTCGGTGGTGCCTCTGGCCAGCCGTACGTGAAGGTAACCTCTTCCAAAGGCGAGTTCAGGAGCAATGTCGTGCCCTGGTATGCAGGAGGCCTGACGCCCACCCAGAAGAAGGGTGCCGAGATGTACTGGCTCCCGTTAGGTGCTAGCGACGACACCTGTGGCTATGGTGGACTAGGATCAGATGCGGTCTTGCTGAAGGACAGCGATGGAAACTGGTGGTTCTTCCCAGCAGGTGCATCTTCTGATAGCTGGTTCTACTACAGGTGGGCCGGAAGCAAGGGGATGATTGCGGTAAACGAAGCAGGTCCGCCGGGAATATGGATGGTTGAGGACATCGGGAAGATTAAGACCGATGACATTGCGCCTCCGACCGTAACCACCTACAACGCATACGACACCCTTGGGTTCTTGTTCACCCCCGGGTATGAGCTGTTGGGCATAGACGGAGAGGACGACGAAGTGAGCCAGATTATCCACGATGACGACATCGGCTCGGTGCAGTACCTCGACATGGGCCAGTTTGGCTATGCGAACAGCTGGTCTGGTGCACCTTGGGAGGACTTCCAGATGAAGTTCACCTCACCGAGGGGAACGCAGTTCACCAGCTCGTCCGGAACCTCTAAGACCTTCAAGGTGCCGAAGAGCCTCCTGAAGGCGACATACACATTGTCGACAGTGGAGGCTGCAACGGCTGAGGCTGACCAGACAACGCTGGTCCTTGGCGAGGGCGACGAGGCAACAATCGGCACGAGCGGCGTGAAGATTAAGGTGCTGAACATAACGGAGTCATTGACCCCGTGCACATTCGGCACTGGCGCTGGCGCTGTACCGACCTGCGACATGAGCGGAGTTTCGGCAGTCATTATGCCGAACAACGCTGCGTCTGTCCCGGCGAAGGAAGTGTTCCCGATCACCAGCAACATGGTGGTGCTCGACAGGGACGCGACCGCGCTCGAGACCGGCACAGTCATCACAATCGGTGGTGACGCGGTGAACACCGTGACCGCTTCGGCGATCGCGGGCTCCGGCGTTGACTTTGCGGCTCAGCCCGTGGTGGTAAGGGCGATCGGCAACAAGATAGTTGTCGCCGGCCTCACCTCCGAGGACACAATAACCGCAGGCCAGCAGTTCGTTGCAGGCGTGACGAGGAACTGAAGGGATTAATTTCCCTTCTTTTCTTTCTTTTTCTTTTTTCTTTTCTCTCTTTCTCCTATTGTTTTCCTGAGACCCGTTTTTGAATTGTAAATCCTATCGGATTTCGGTATCGCTGCGGCGATATCTGACGAAATTCTGTGGAATTTCATCATCCAATAGCGGACAAAGTTTGCGAACTTTGTCCTGGCGCAATCCTTATAAATATATTCATTTAATGAATAATTCATTAGGTGAATATATGAAGTTCATAAACCGGGAAGCCGAACTGGCGGAGCTGAAGGAAATTGAAGGCCTCTCCAGGAGGAAGCTGTTCGTAATCGCGTTATATGGCTTGAGAAGGGTGGGCAAGACGAGGCTCCTGCTGGAATTCCTGAAGGGGAAAGGCCTGTACTTCTTCGTCAACAGGAACAAAACCCCGGAGGACCTGCTCAGGGAATACCAGGAAATAATGAAAGCGAACGGAGTCCTCGGTGAACTGGAATCCGTGGACTCGTGGGACCGGTTCGTGGAGGTCATCATAGGCAGGAATCCGCAGGCGGTTGTTTTCGACGAATTCCAGAACTTCTCCGCTGTGGCGCCGGAGATGCCCGGAATCCTCCAGAAAAACATTGACCTAAACGAGAACAAGCCGGGCCTTTTCATCCTTACCGGTTCGCTCATCGGGCTGATGAAGAAAACGTTCCAGGACGCAGGGGAACCGCTCTACGGCAGGGTAAAGAAAGGGATGAGGCTTCCACCCCTGGCGCTAGGCTCATGCCTCGAGCTGGGCAGGGAGCTGAAGCTGGAAAAAGAGGAACTCATTAAGATGTATGGCATTTTCGGTGGCTACCCCAGATATTACGTCGCGATGGAGGACTTCTCCCTGGGAGGGAAAACCGCGGAAGAAATCATCGATGCCCTGCTTTTGGCCAAGGATGCCCCGTTTGAAGACGAGGCCATAGCAATCCTTTCGCAGGAGTTCGGCGGCAGGAGCGGCCTGTATTATTCTATCCTTGACGCCATCGGCAGCGGAAACGATTCGATTTCCAGCATCGCCGGCTACCTCAATATGCCCATGACCTCATTGACGAGGCAGGTCAAGGAGCTTAAGGATTATTTCGAGATAATCGAATACGAAACCCCGTTTACGGGCAGGAAGGGGGCATACCGGATAAGGCATCCGCTGATGGAGTTCTGGTTCACGCACATCCACAGGAGATATTCAGATTATGCGTCGAGGAGCCCGGCCTTCATGGACAGCCTCAGGAAAAAACTGCCCGTTATCTTCGGAAAAACATTCGAGCGGGCGGCCCGGGAGTTCCTGGCCCGGGAACTTAAGCTCTCAGAGGCAAAACGCCAGTGGGGCAGGATTCCAGGCGCTGAAAAGGGCAGGGATTCCTATGAGATTGACCTCATCGGGGCAGCCGGCGGCAGGACGTATGTGTTTGAATTCAAATGGAAAGATTTGGACGCGAAAGAAGCAGCAGGAATCCTGAAAGGGCTGCAAGAAAAGGCAACTTTCGTCCAGGGGTTGCCGCCCGGTTTGGCGTTTGGCATAGTGGCCAGAAAGATCCGCGGGAAGGAGAAGGTAAGGGCTGCCGGCCATCTGGCCTACGACCTTGAAGATTTCTGAATGCTTTATATTTCTCACCTCCCTAACGCCTTCGGTGTTCTTATGGCAAACCCGAAGGTAGTGCATTGCAGGGACAAGGATTTCATGACCGTCTACGCGACAGGCGCATTGGGGGGATTTGATTCCCAGGGCGCCTTCCACATAATATTCTACATGCCCGCGGTAAAGCCCGAAACGCTCCAGGGGAAGAAGGAGAACGAGGTGGTGGAGGTAACCCACCTTGTGAAGGTCGTTGTCACCCCCGCGACCCTGAAGCAGCTCTCCGACTGGATGAGCAAGAACGTGCAGTCCTTCGAGAAGCAGTTCGGCGAGGTGGAGACCCCGAAGGAAGGGACCGTGATGATTGGGGCCAGGCCTCCAGAGACAATGTATGGATAATCAGTTTCCGGTTTCCAGTAAGGGTTGCTGGATGCTGCCTGCAGTTATCTATAAAAACCGTGGCTAGGGAATAACCGCATGAGAGAAGAGATCCTATGGTGGCTGAAGCAGGCGGAGGCGGACTTCCGCTCAGCCGGAAACTCCTTCGCAAGCAAGGATTACCATACGAGCGTTTTCTCCATTCACCAGGCTGTGGAGAAGGCACTTAAGGCAGTTTACATACAGAAGGAGGGAACAACCGCGCTCAAAACCCACAACCTTATCGAGCTGGGGAAGCACCTGAAGGTGCCGCCCCTGATGCTGAATTTCCTTGCAAAAATATCCCCGGAGTATGCGTTATCCCGCTACCCGGATGCCTCATACGGAATTCCCGCGGAGAGATACACCTCTCAGATGGTTGAAGAATACATCAAAGAGGCGGAAAAGGTGCTGTCATGGGCCCAATCACAGATAAGAAAGTGAAGAACTACATTTCCAGGGTGAAGAAAGCCCTTGCCGCAAAGGTAATCCTGTTTGGCTCAAGGGCAAGGGGGGAATCCCTGAAGGAGAGCGACTACGACCTTCTCGTAATTTCCGAAAAATTCGAGGGCGTGCCCCTGCGCGAAAGGCTGCAGAAACTGTATGAGATGATGATTAAGGCGCCGTTCAATGCAGACATCCTTGCCCTGACCCCCAAAGAATACGAAAAACTGTCGCACAAGCTGACAATTTACAGCGAGATAAGGAAGATGGGGATTTACGCATAGCCAGCTTCCGGTGTGTCTTTTTAATCTTTTTCTCCACTATATTTACCCACTAATCGGTGAAATGTATGGACACAATCACATTGGCTTTTGCCTCAGGGATACTGGCGCTGCTTTATGCGCTATGGCTCGCATTTTCCGTAAGCAGGGCGCCGGCGGGCGAAAAGAAGATGCAGGAGATCTCTGCGGCGGTACGGGAGGGCGCGAACGCCTTCCTCAAGAGGCAGTACATGACGCTCGCGCCCATCGTGATAGTGCTTGCGGCGGCCATGTATCTCCTTATAGGGCAGCCCACCGCAATCGCATTCTTCGCGGGGGTAATCTGCTCCGCGCTCGCGGGCTACATAGGCATGCAGGTCTCGGTGCGCGCGAACGTGCGCGTGGCAGAAGCGGCAAAGAAGGGCCTCAACCCGGCGCTCAGCCTCGCCTTCCAGGGAGGCGCGGTAACAGGAATGGCGCTCGTCGGCCTCGGCCTGCTCGGCCTTGCTGGGCTTTACACGTTTTTCGGGGGCAACCTCGCCCCTCTCATCGGCTACGGCTTCGGAGCCTCGCTCATCTCGCTCTTCGCGAGGGTGGGGGGAGGCATCTACACCAAGGCGGCGGATGTGGGAGCGGACCTCGTCGGAAAAATAGAAAAGGGAATTCCGGAGGACGACCCGCGCAACCCGGCGGTCATCGCGGACAACGTGGGGGACAACGTGGGAGACTGCGCGGGAATGGCTGCGGACGTCTTCGAATCCTTCGTAGTCACCGTAATAGCGGCGATGCTCATAGGAATGACGCTCGCACCGGAATACGTGCTCCTTCCGCTTGCGGTCGCGTCCGTGGGCGTTGTGGCGAGCATAATCGGCTCCTTATTCGTCTGGGTGGGCAAGGACGCGAAGATAATGAACGCCTTCTACAGGGCAATACTCGTTACAGGAATCGCGGCGGTGCTCGGCTTCTACGCGTTCGCGTACCCGCTCAGCCCGCAGATGTTCTACGTGGGCGTGGTCGGCGTCATAGTGACCGCCCTGCTGTTCGCGATAACGGACTATTACACGGCAAAGGGCCACCGCCCGGTGAAGAGCATCGCGGAGGCGGCCAAGACCGGCGCAGGCACGAACCTCATCCAGGGATTGGCGATTGGAATGGAATCCACCGCAATTCCCGTGCTCGTGGTGGTCGCGGCGATAGTCGCCTCATATTCGTTCGGCGGTTTGTACGGAATCGCGCTCGCGGCCGCGGCGATGCTTTCCCTGAGCGGAATCATAATCGCGGTTGACAGCTACGGCCCGATTACGGACAATGCGGGAGGGATAGCGGAGATGTCCGGCCTTCCTTCCAAAGTGAGGGAGATTACGGACGAGCTGGATTCCGTGGGGAACACCACAAAGGCGACCACAAAGGGATTCGCAATAGGAGGAGCGGCGCTCGGCGCGCTCGCCCTCTTCGTGGCATTCGCGGAGGAGGCGCACATAACCTCGGTGAGCCTTTTGGACCCGATGGTCACTGTGGGGCTTTTCCTAGGCGCGATGCTCCCGTTCATCTTCTCCAGCTTCCTCATGACCGCGGTCGGAAGGGCCGCGTTCGAGATAGTGGAGGAGGTGAGGCGGCAGTTCAGGGAGATAAAGGGCCTCATGAGCGGAAAGGCGAAGCCGGATTACGCGAAGTGCGTTGACATAAGCACGAAGACCGCACTGGCGGAGCTCGCCGTGCCGGGCATAATGGCGGTCCTGGCTCCCATCGTGGTCGGAATAGTTTTCGGGGTGAATGCGCTTGCAGGCTTCCTTGCGGGAACAATCGCAAGCGGCCTTATGATGGCATTGTTCATGTGCACCGCAGGAGCCGCATGGGACAACGGCAAGAAGCTCATAGAGGACGGCGTTTACGGAGGAAAGGGAAGCGACGCCCACAAGGCGGCGGTGGTCGGCGACACGGTCGGAGACCCCCTGAAGGACACCGCGGGCCCGGCCCTCAACGCATTAATCAAGGTGGTGAACACCGTTTCGCTGGTTTTCGCCTCCGCGATAATCGCGTACGGCCTCCACATCTTTGCCTGATTTTTTTCTTTTTTCAGCAGGGGGCTTCGGCCCCCATCCCTAATTTTCCAAAAACAAGTGGCGGGTTTAAATTCTCTAGTCTGCCTCTTTTATTCAGCAGGGGTAGCAAAGCCCGGCCAACTGCGCAGGACTTAAGATCCTGTGACCTTAGGGTCTCCGCAGGTTCAAATCCTGCCCCCTGCATTCATTATAACTAGTTATCCGTACATGGAGCCCAATTTCCTCTTCAATAATTTGGAACTTATCACGGATTCGCTCGCAGCCTGCGCGAGGAGCTCCGCTTCCTTCTCCAGCTCATCGGTGTTTATTTCCACCTCTATTATCTTGGAAAGCACGTGCAGCACGTCCACCGCCGCCCCCGGGTCCGGCCTTTCGGTCTCCGCCTCACCAAGGAGCGCGAGCACCGGCCGCTTCACAATGTCCGGGAACAGGAGAAGCCCCACGACGCCCGTGGTCGCCCCCTCCCTCACCTTCTTTACGAGTTTTCTTTTCACGAGGTCCTCCGCCAGCCTGTTGTCAGTTGAAATCGCATAGACGGAATGCTCCTCCTCGTTCTGCGAAATCCCGCCTAGCGTGATGACCATCGGAGAATTGACCTTTTCCGCCATCTCCGCGATGTGCTTCGCCATCTCCATTGAGATGGAGATCGGGACGACTATTTCGGAAAGTATCACCACAAGGTGCTTCTCCTCGGACGCATAAACCCGTATTGGCGGAAGCGGCTTGTAATCGTGTATCGCGGTGACAGGGGGGATTTTATCGCTCGTATAATATCCCACGAAATCCATGTCCAGTTTGCTGGTGAGGTAGGAAGCGGCTATGCTTCCAACGAGGCCGGAGGTCGGGAAGCCGACGATGACGGTCGCATTTTTTGCCTTCATCGGCATGAGTTTTTTGAACTCTATCTTCTTCATGCCGCCCATTTCTCCCCCTCTTGTTTAAAACCTTGCTATTTTTTTCCCTCCTTTTCCATCCTAATCTTCTTCACTATGCTCTCCAGGGGCATTTCCTTCCATTCCTTTTGCGAAGCGGCCTTCTCCGCCGCATCGATGAACTTGGCCTTGTGCGGCGACCATCCCTTCTTCCCCGCCTCGCCCTCCTCCAGCGTCCTTACAAGTTCCTCCTCGCTGAAGAAGGTGTGACTGGCTTCGGAGAGCTTCCGGTTGAAGTTTATCTCCTTCTCAAATTTCCGCGGAGACTCTATGAGGAGTTCGACGCCGTCGAACATGCCGAACCATCCTATGGGAACGAGAAGGATTTCAATGAAATGGGCGACGCCCTTCAGCGCCTCCACCCCGGGCACAAAGGCGACGGTAAGCAGCACGACGAAACCGGCGGTGAAATACATCGCGCCCCTCGCCCTGCTCCGCCCTATTTCGTCCTCGGAGTCCTTCACCTTCATCTGGAAATACTGCTTCAGCCTCCTTTTTATGAGGGCCTCGGTCTTCTGGGAGCGGAGCTTCCCGGGCAGGGAGAACCTCAGCTCAAGCCCGCCCTTTTTCGTCTCCGCGTACCTCCTCTTTGCCTCCAGTATGAAGTCCTCGGAGAGGAGCCTTTCCGAGTAGGGGGAGGGGTCGAAATCAGAAAATATGTCGTCGTAGGAATCCAGCCCCATATGAATGAGGCCGAGGATGGAAGACGGCTTCTTCTCCTCGACTGCCCTTTCCAGCTCCATGGGGGGATGGCGCTCTTAACCCTTTTTAACCTTTCCCACCCTAAATTATCCCATGAGCCTTAAACGGACAAACCTATCCATGCCCATGACCTCGGCCGGAATAGTCGGCCTGAGCTCGGACATGGAGCTGAGCGGCATAAAGATGGATCCGCGCAACTTCATAATCACGGTCGCCATCCTCGTGGCCGTGATAAAAATAGCCGGCTACCTCGTGCAGTAGCCCTACTTGGAGAAATACTTTTCCGCCTTCTTCCCCACATCCTCCCGGTACTTTTCCGGGCAGGCGATTATGGCATTCCTTCTCCTCTCCTCCGCGGCGAGAAGCGCGGAAACGAGCTCCGAGGCCTCGAATATGCTCACCGCCCCCTCCCTGTCCCTCACCATAAATCCGGAAGGCTGGGCCGGGATGTTCGGCATCCCTATCATTATGTCGCAGCCGCACTTTTCCGAAAGCTCCTCCTCGGCACGCGCGGGGTTTTCCAGAAGCGGGTGGAGGTCGCTCACGACCGCGGCCTGCTTGTAAAACCTCCTGTTGATTATCGCGTCCGCATATCCGGCGCTTTCCTTCATCCCCCGCATGGAAAAGAGCACCTCCTCGTCCCCGGAATCCAGGAAGTCCTCTGGATTCAGCGCCCCCGAGTCCACCGCCCTCCTTATCGCACGGTTGAGCATCGCCGAGGCAATCCTCACGGTCTTGTGCAGGTAGACGGTGGAAAACATGAGGAACCTCCCAATCAAGAGCGATTCCGCCGCCTCCAGCCCGCCGCGCCCTATGCATATCCTTCCGTTCCCGTCCGCCATCGTGTGTATCACCCGGTCCGTATCGATTATCCCGTACGCGACCCCGATGTGGTGCGCGTCCCTCTTCAGGTAATCCATCCTGTCCGCGCCTATGTCGCAGGAGATTATCTCCTCCCCGATTCCGCCTTTCTTGGAGAATATCTCCTTGGCGGGATAGCTTTCCCCGATTATCCTCCCTATCTCCCCGCCGAGGATTTTCCTCTCCCCAACCTTCTCGTGGTTTCCGAGCGCCCCGCTCAGCGCATACTCGCTTTCATGTGAAAAGGCGACGTGCCCGACGTCGTGGAGGAGCGCCCGCAGCCTTATCCTCTCTTTCTCATCCCCTTCTATGCCCAGCACGTCGCAGATGGAGGAAGAGAGATGCATAGTTCCCAACGAATGCTCGAAACGGGTGTGCACCGCCCCGGGATAAACAAGATAGGTGAGCGCGAGCTGCTTTACCCTGCGGAGCCTCTGGAACTCCGCGCTGTCTATTATCCTCTCCTCCAGCCCGCTGAGGGTGATGTTCCCGTGAATCGCATCCCTTATCGCAGCCATCTATTCCACCTTTATGAAAACTTCCCCCTTCTCGGTGTATTCGCCGCCTTCCGCAAGGATTTTCAGCACCGCCTTCACGGCGTCCGGGTGGATGCCGAATTTGGCGGCCATAGCCTTCGGGTCCACGTAGTCCCCGCGCCAGCGCGCGAGCACCTTCCTCACCCTCTCCATGTGCGCCCGCGTGACTACGTAATACTTGCCGTCGAATCCCTTCACGCCCGTAATCGCATTCTTTTGTTTCTGCAGCACTTCGGACAGCCTCTGCGCGGCGTTGGAATCCTGCAATATTATGTAGCCGTCCCGGAAAAGCTGCCTCTCCAACTCAGAAGCGCTCTTCTCAGGGCCCGCGTCCTTTTTCGGCGCGGGATAAAAGTCATTCTGTATGTTGTAGACGCCGTCCGGGTATTTCTTGCTCTTTATGAAAGTGACCGCGCCCTTCTTCTCCAGGGAGAGCAGAGCCTCCCTATCCTGCCTGCTGAAATCCTCCCGTATGGATGTGCCCGTCCTCTTTTCGAAACGTATGGAGGCAAGCTTGTCCAGCACCCTGTTCTCCGACTGTGTGAGGCCTTTTGCGTCCTCCTCCGCAACCGCAGGTTCCGGGGCCCTTCCCTTCGGTTCCGGCTCCGCGGTTCCCTTTGCCTCTACCCTTGTTTTCACGGCTGCTCCGAGCGGCAGAGAAAGCAGGTAGTAGCCGTCCCTGAGCATGAAGAGCTCAAGCTCCTCGGCCTTCCTGAAATCGTCCGGCAGGCGGACGTAGGTCCCGCTTTCCTTCTGTATGGTTTTGATTCTCATGAGAATTACCTAATGGATTATCTCGGCCTGGAACGCCTTTATAACAACGGGCCTTTCCCTCCACGTCTTCTGTGGGAGCCCCGCCTTCATGCAGAGGTAATTGAGGTACTCCTCCACACCCCACTTCTCCTCCACGGGCACCTGGGGCAAAAGGAGCCCGGAGTATCCCATATAATCTATTATGAGGCCGTCCCGCCCGATCTTGATTTTCTTCAGGTATTCCTCGGGCTTCGAAACCTTCACAAGCTCCGGAACGGTGAGAACGCTCACCTCCATCTCCAGTTTTTTTACCTCATCCTTCCTTACCGAAGAAAACCTCGGGTCCTCAAAAGCCGCGGCAATCGCCGCTTTCACAATTGCCTTTCCGAGTGGCATTATCGGCAATGGAAAGCCTATGCACCCGCGCAGTTCGCCCGCCTCCTTGAGCGTAACAAAAACGCCCCGCGGCATATCGAACTCGTCAATATCCACTTCCTTGAGGGCGCCGGGCTCCTCGCCTTTTTCCGCATAATACTCTATTGCCTTCCGCGCAATGAGAAGTAGTTTTTTCCTCTGTTCACCGGAGAACCCCATACGCCTGTTTTCCGTCTAAACCTTTATAATTGCTAGCTGGCCAATATGCCACTGTGAGCATCTTTACAGACATACTCCAGATAAAAAAGCCGGATAAGGACCTCCTCGAGTCCCTCCTCGCGTCCTACGAATCATTAG
Source organism: Microcaldota archaeon (assembly GCA_013425455.1). Lineage (GTDB taxonomy): Archaea > Micrarchaeota > Micrarchaeia > Anstonellales > Bilamarchaeaceae > CAIXOA01. The sequence goes on from JACCLI010000003.1 coordinate 15,671, forward strand.
CGAAAGCCCGGGGATTTGAGGTAAAACGGGAGGGCAAAACCCTTTTCTTCAAAGGGGAGCGCATCTCCGCAATTTTGAGAATAGAGTTCGGAGGAAGGAAGGACTTTTTTGACACCATCACCTACATGAACGCAAATCCCGCGGAGTACAAGGTGCTCGTCGTGAGCTCGAACGCACGCGCCCTTCCCATGGAGGCGGCCTACACAGTCCTGAAGAAGAAATTGCTCGTGAAGGAAAGATGGATGATAATAGATATAGAGGGGAACAAGCAGCCAATGTACATCAACTGGGGTCCGTCCCAGGAAAATGCGCGCGTTCCTCCTGTGCCACCCAGCAGGCACCCTGCAGCCGGCAACCAACAGTCGGAACCGGAAGCCGAAAGCCGCCCGGAAGCCGGTCCCTCCGTAGAAGTGCAGCCTCTGGAAAGAGACCCTTACCGTGAGTATGCCGAACGCGCACAGCGCCGCGAATCCCGCCGAGGCAAGCAGGTTAAGCGCGAGAGGAAGAAGATGATCTACGGCGCCCCTGATGAGAGGAAAGAACAGGATTAGGGTTCGGCTTTTTAATATTCTTCTTTCCATCATTAATTATGGCAATCTCACCCTTGGACTCCAGATACAAAACGGAAATGAGCGCTATTTTTGAAGAGGAGAACAAGCTCCGCAAGTGGATGGACGTAGAAATCGCGCTGGCAAAGGCGCATGCGGAGCTCGGAAGGATTCCAAAGGATGCGCCGAAAAAGATAGAGGACGGGAGCAAAAAAGTGAAGCTCGCCCGCGTATTGGAAATAGAGGAGGAAATCCACCACGACCTTATGGCGATGGTGCGCGCACTCTCGGAGCAGAGCGGCGAAGCCGGCGCATACGTGCACATAGGCGCAACCAGCTATGATATTGAGGATACTGCAACCGCGCTCATCTTCCGGGATGCGCTCGCATTGGAAAAGAAAAGGCTCCTCGCCCTTTCCGAAATCCTCAAATCCCTCGCCCTGAAGCACAGGAAGACCGTATGCATGGGAAGGACGCACGGCCAGCACGCCGTCCCCACCACTTATGGGATGAAATTTGCCCTTTACTATACGGAAGTTAAGCGCCACATCCAGAGAATAGAAGAAGCAGAAAAACGCATCCTTGTGGGAAAGATGAGCGGCGCCACGGGCACACGCGCGGGCTTCGGAAAAGACGGCGAAAAATTGGAAAAAAGGGTGATGGAAATCCTCGGACTTACCCCCGCACCTGTCTCCAACCAGGTAATCCAGCGCGACAGGCACGCGGAAATACTCGCACTGCTCGCCCTCATCTCCGGAACCTGCGAAAAAATCGCAAAGGAGATAAGGAACCTGAGCCGCCCGGAAATCGCGGAGGTTGCAGAGCCCTTCGGAAAAAAACAGGTCGGCTCTTCCACCATGCCGCACAAGAGAAATCCACATAAGTCCGAGAGGATTTGCTCGCTCGCCCGCCTTGTAAGGGCAAACGTACAAACAGCATTGGAAAACATCCCGCTCGAGCACGAGCGCGACCTCACCAATTCCGCCAACGAGCGCTTCATCTTCCCGGAATCATTCATAGTAACGGACTACATGCTGGTGCAGCTCTCCTCCATCCTTCCGGGCCTCCAGTTCTTCCCCGAGAACATAAAGAAGAATCTGGAGCTCACGAAAGGCCTCATAATGGCGGAGAGGGTGATGATTGCCCTCACAGAGAAGGGCGTAGGCAGGCAGGAGGCGCACGAGGGAGTCCGGGAGCTTTCCCAAAAGGCTTTCGCGGAGAACAAACCCCTGCGTGAGATGCTGGAATCCAGCCCCATGGGCAAAAAATTCTCCAAAAAGGAGCTGGACGGCCTTTTCGACCCATCAACTTACATAGGGGACGCGGAACGCATCGTGGACGCCGCCCTCCGTCAATAGTTTTATAAAGGCTAAACCACTAATCCCACCGTTGGTGTTACCGATGGTCACAGAAAGACAGCTCGCCTACGGTGCGGCGGGGATAGGCCTGTTCGGGGCGCTCATGTGCCTCGCTTCGGGCGGCGGGGTTTTGGGCATTGTTTCCGCGTTTATCGCTTTTTTTGGATCCGTATTTGCGGTGCTTTTCCTCAAATATGGCTATATCGTTGTCCCCCTCATAACCCAGAGGGCCAACATAATCCTCATGACCGACACGGGATATGAGATACCTCCCTCCCAGGACGTCATCATAAAGAAGGCGGGCGGCCTCTATTATGCGAGTGCCTTCCTCGGGATACGCATATATGAATCCGCCACTGAAAAGACGATGGAGCAGACCGCGGCCTACAACGAGGATTTCGAGCGTGCCATCTCCAACATAAAATACGTCGCCAAGATCGCATACATGCTGTACGCGGAGGACATCGGCGAGGAGAGGAAGAAAATCGAGACCAAGAAAGCGGAGGGGCAGCTCCGCCTCTCCCGCGAACGGGAAAAAACAGAGCCGGATGTGCTCAAGATAGACAAGTACGAGAGGGAGGTCAGCATGTGGGAGGAGCAGCTCAACAAGCTCACAAGGGGCCTCAGGCCCATGGGCGTCCTTGCGTACGCGATGACGACCGCGAGCGGGGTCTCCAAGGAGGCCGCGGTAGCCGCGGTCCGCGGCCAGGC
>JACCLI010000018.1 GCA_013425455.1 Microcaldota archaeon
TGAGAGGGGCTCCATCATCTCCAGGAACTTCCTCTTCTCTTCTTCATCCTCAAATACCAGAATAAGATTTTTATCCGTGTTGAAGTACTCCGTGCTCACCACGAACCTGTCCAGCTCGAACCCGCCCCACGCGTCCTTGAACTTCTCGCCAGAAAGCACGAGCGCATCCCTTATCCTCCTCGTTATCACGTTCTTGTGGACGTCCCCCCATCCGTGCAATTGGTAGTAGTCCCCGTACTTCTCCACATACCCCTTCTCCTCCATCGCCTTCATCACGCTCTCCACGTCCCCGTCGTACATGTCCGCGCCGTCCGTGATATTCTTCTTGAACGACTGCATGAGTTCCTTTAGGGAAACGGGCACCTCCTTCCACCCGCAGCTCTTCTCCACATCCTGTAGTGCATAAGTTATCTGCTCGGGGGCGACAAAAACGTTATTCGTCTTCTTCTTGCCCATCTTCTCTATGCGCAGGGTGTACATGGGCCTCCTGCGCACGCTCGCCAAAATATAAACGATTGCTATTATCACCGCTCCCGGGATCAGCCACTTCGCATAGGTTTCCAGGAGCCCCTCCTGCCTCTGCGTATAAGTGATTGTCTTCACATACTCCAGGTACCTTACCCTGAAGTTGTTTTCCCCGCTCTTCATCCTCGCGGGAACGGCCATCTGCCCGTCCGTTATGGCGAACTCCCTCTCTTCCACCCCGTCCAGGGAAACGCTCGCCTTCCCGCTCTTCACCGGCACCCCGTCCACCGTCACGTTGAACAGCACGCGCACGTCCCGCACCTCCACGATGCTTATGTCCATCCTCTTCACGTGCATGTGCGCCGTTCCTAGGGTGCCGGAGTTGTCATACACCCTGAAGATGTAATCCCCGGGCTCCTCGAACTCAAAAGTGTAATAGAACACCTTTTCCGCCCCCACGTATCCCAATTCCTCGCCGGCAATCGGGTCCCCGTCCCTCTCCAGGGAGTACATTACCTTGCCCGCGCTCTGGTTCACCGTAAAGAACAGCTCCGCCTTGTCCCAGGGATAGATGTCCGGGGTCGCGCTCACAAATATCGGGTCCCTGAGCATCGGCCCGGAGTCCATCATCCCATTCCCCCCTGCAGCCTCGTAGATGAACCTGTAGTACTGCCTGTCCGGAAGCGGCACAAAAAGGGTCTTCCTCCCGGAGAATCCCGAGAACACAAAGTCGGTCTCCCCGGCCTTCGCCCAGTCGTTCCTCAAAATTTCCCCGCGCAGGGCGTCAACCGCCCCCGGGGTGTCCAGGAAGTCACCGAGCTTCCCCTCCTTCACGACAATCTTGCTTCTCGTCTCGTTGTCCAGCTGCACAAGCCAGTAATCCTGCCGCAGCTCGCGGGAGAGCACGAAATCCGTCTTTCCTATATACACTATCCTGTTGCCGCGCGCATGAAACGAAGCCAGGTCGTCCAGCACATATTGGGGCATCGCCCCGTTGGGTATGATGATGACACTCTCCCGGACACCACGCAGGTCCGAGGCCCCCGCGACCTCCACCCCTATCCCATAATCCTGGAGCGAGACCATCTTCTGCACGAACTCGTCGAACCTGTTCGTGGTCTCGTCGTCAATCCCGGTCTCGCTCAAAACAACAACGGTGGTCTTCGGCTTTTCATTCAGCGCAATGAGGCTCGCCTTTCCGCTTCCGTTCGCCAAAAAGAGGAAATACGCATCCGTTCCCGCCCTCCCTCCCTTTATCGGCTCCACATAGCCGCTCGGAACCTCTATTTTTGGGGGCTGGACGAGCGTGATTATGAGCGTTGCAACCAGCACGAAAACAATCGCGCCGATAATTATGAGTTTCTTGCTTACCATCCTATCTATCCCTTTCCAGCATTGCATTCTTCTTAATCCTTTCCAATTTTACTCCCCTTCAGCCAGTCCAAATCATTCTTGTAGAAGGTCCTGATGTCCTCCAGCCCCTCCATAAGCATCATCGGCCTCTCCAGACTCAATCCCCATGCGAGCACCGGGTAAACCCCACAGAGGGGCTTCGTCATCTCGGGCCTGAATATCCCCGCCCCGCCGAGCTCCATCCACTCCTTCCTCCCCTCAAAGAACACCTCTATTTCCAGGCTCGGTTCCGTATAGGGGAAATAGCTCGGCCTGAACCTGATCTTCTCAAATCCCAATCTCCTGTAGAACTCCTTCAACAATCCAAGAAGGTGCCTGAAGTTCGCCCCATCCCACGCGACTATCCCCTCCACCTGGTGGAATTCCGCAAGGTGCTTGAAGTCCGTGGCCTCGTTCCTGAACACCCTGCCCACGCAGAAGTATTTCTTTCCCTCCCCCCCTCCTTTCCTGAGCGTCTCATCCAGTTTCGCAAGGTAGCGCGCGCTCACCGCAGTAGTATGTGTGCGCAATACGGTCTTGCGCGCCTCCTCCGCGCTCCAGGGATATTTCCATCCCTCCTCGTGGCTCGCCTTCACCTTGTCCACAATTTTCTTTTCCGGGAGCTCCGACTTCCCCTCCATGTAAAATGTGTCCGCCAGGTCCCGCGCCGGGTGGTCCTGCGGCTGGAACAGCGCATCGAAGTTCCAGAACGCGCTCTCCAGCATCCCGCCCTCCATCTCCTCGAATCCCATCTCTATGAAAATCTGCCTTATCCTGTCCGTCATGCGGGTGATGGGGTGCCTCTTCCCGAGGTGCTCGTCCGCAGCGGGCGCAGCCGCATACGGGCTGAACTCCGCCCCCTTCCATTTTCCGCTCGTGATCATTTCGTGCGTAAGCTCTCCAATCTCCTCCTTTATTTCCCCAATTCCCTTCGCTTCTTCCTCTCCTTTTTTCGTGAGGGAAATGAGCATGCTCCTATGCTCGCTCTCCACCAGCAATCCCCGTCCGGCGAGCGTTTCCAACTCATTCTTCCCCGCCTTCTCCGGGCTCCGCGCCGCCTTCTCCAGCGCATAATCCGCGGGCCTCTTCAGCGCCTTTATTTTTCCGCCCTCAATCGCAATCCATCCGTTCCTCTTCGCCCACATCACCCCTATTTTCTTCTCCTCCTCGCCCAGTTCCCCGATTGCCTTCCCATCCCTGCCCGCAACCCGGACTTCCGGGAACCCCTCCTTCAGGAAGCGTTCGCACTCCGCGCTCCTCCTGTATTCCTTCTCTGCCCGCTCCTCCACTTCCGCCAATCCCTTCTCCTGGAGCCAGAGCGCCGCCCTCCTGAAGGCGTCCCGCTCCCCGGCCTCTGCCGAAAGCCCGTCCACATTCTTCTTTCCGGCCCCGCGCAATCTCTTGAGCAATATCTTTTCCTGCCTGTGCAATATCATCAAATCACGCCGCCTTCTTCTGCCTGGCCTGCAAATAGAAATACGAGCCCACTATTATCAGCACGAGGAGCAATGTCGGGATCCCCTGCGGCCCCCTCAGGAAATCATACAGCTCAGTCCGCGCGCCCATGAAGAAATTTATGACCTCCTGGTCCATGCTCTCCTCCTTCTCGAAAACCATTGAGAAATGCGCGAGCACCGCGTTCTGCCAGCTCATCTGCGTCCTTCCCTGCGCCTCCACCGTCTCCTCGGGGAGCGGGCTCACATACTGGACGGTCGCCCCCTGCGGGAGCATGATGGTGATTCTCTGGTTCTCGCTCAAAATCACATCCCCCAGCTCGCTCGTCTCGAAGGAGAGCGCCCCCTGGTTCAGGGTGAACTTCTTGGACCTTGGCTTGTATGCATCCACCGAGAATATGCCCGTCTCCGGCACCACGCTGCCGTCCGCCCTCACATACTGTTTGGCGTCATAGCTGATGGTAAGCTCCCCGTGGCACAGTTCCGCCAGCGGGTTGCACCTCGAGGTGGGCGCGGGCCTGACCACCACGTTCCCTATGTTCACCACGCGGTTGTCAAGGTGGTATCTCACGTCGCCTGCGCTCACTATGCTGCTCCAGGACGCCAGATCCGTTTTAGTTAGGCCGGATTCATACAGCGAGATATGGTAGGAACTCGTAATGATGTAGTGCAGTTTTTCCGTAACCTTCGCGTTCCCGTCCCCGTCCACGTCCACCATCACATCCATCGCCGTGAGGGTGAACTCCGCAAAAGCCAACGAGAGCAGGAGCAATAGGAATACCCATCTTCGCATGGTCGGTTTTCCTCCCCAACCTTTATTACTCTTTTCTTCCCAATCCCTTCGATGCTGCCTAACGCGGAAACGATGGGAAAGGCGATGCAGGAAAAATCCTGGGCAGAGATAGCTGCGCTCGCCCGCTCGCTACAGATTAAATTGGAGGAGGAGGACAACGATGCGAAGAACCTCGAGGCCAGGCTCCGCGTCATAAAGCAGTCTTTAATCGAGAATATGGAGCACCCGGGGATGGACGCCCGCGCCTCCGACCTTTATTTCTCCCTCTCCGCGCTGTTGGACTCCATGGAGGAGGAGCTAATGAAGCACGACATCGAGCGCCACGAGTTCGTGGAATTCCTTCGCGCCCTCCTTGCGAAGCTCAAGACGGAAAAAATAAAGTCCGGGACGCCGCACAAGGCAACATTCGCCCGGCACAAGAAGTGATTTTCCCATGATTCTTTACGAAAAACCGTTCAAATTAGAATTGCTTGGCCGGACCCTGGTAAAAGACGGGGAGGAATGGCCCTTCACCACCCGAAAAGTTTCCGAACTCAAGGAGGTGATGATGGAGCCGCACAGCGCCGGCCCCGAGGGGATAGCGTATTACATGTTCCGCGGAATCCACCAGTGGGAGAGCCTCCGCTACGACATAACCCTAATCGAGTCCCGCTTTTACGGGGACGAATACTCAAAAACCCTTGGCCACTATCATCCGCCCTCCAAATCCGGCCCCGCCTACTCCGAGGTTTACCAGGTTTTGAAGGGAAAGGCCGCCTTCGTTCTCCAGCGCAAGCACAAGGACGAGACCGTGGACTGCATAATGGTGGAGGCGAACGAGAAGGACACGTTCATCATCCCGCCGGGATATGGCCACGTCTCCTGCAACAGGGGGGACGGCCCACTCATACTCGCTAATGTGGTCGCCAATTTCGATTCCCAGTATGCGGAATACACGCAAAACCACGGGCCCGCGTTCTTCTGCACCCGCTTCGGCTACAAGCAGAACACCTACTACATAATCAAGAAATACGAGAAGCTCACCCCCCGCCAGATAAACAAGAGATACGGGCTGATGTTCGGAGACCTTCTTGAGATGTTCTACAACAGGCCGGAGAAATTCGAATTCCTGGAGCACCCGGAGAAACTTCCGGTATTTCCTTGAGCATCCGGTACACGGATTGTGGCAGACCGCAAACAGCATCCTGCAAATGTAATATTTTACATCACAATCGTAATCTATTGTATTACACCTTCTTCACCGGCAAAGAGGCGGGCAAATCTTAATAAACTTAGAAAGAGATTTTCTGGCATGGCCAAAGACATAAGCAGATGCTACGGCTTGCTTAAGGATTATGAAAAAGAAACAGAAATAATCCGGGCAGAAGCAAACAAGGTAAGAAAACGGAAATGGCGCAATCCCATCAAAGCAGACTAAGAAACTCCTCTTCGCTCATTCCAGCGGGAATTCCTCAAGATAAAGTTCCGTTGCTTCCTTGAGGTTTTTTACTGTCTCCTCGAGCGTCTTCCCCTGGCTGGCTGTCCCAGTTTCAGGGCATTCCGCCACATACATATCCTCTTCCTTGTGTAGCACGGCTGTGAGAACAGTCAACTCATCACCTTGTTTCTATTGCGCTGCCGCACCTTATAACCATCATCCAAGCGGCATTCAGGCAATCTTCCCGGAAACCATCTTCTCGTTCCCGCCTCCCTTCGCGCCCTTCTTCTTCAATTCCTCAAACAATTGCAGCGCATTCTTCTTCGCCCCTTTTCCGGCGGCGCAAACGAAGTTCCCGTCCGCATTAGTAAGAATAACCATCGCGCCCGCGCTTTCCGAAACCAACACCCCTATTTTCGCGAGCACCTTTGCATCCTCTTCTATTCTCTCCCCAACCACTCCCTCTTTTGCGCTCCTCTCTATGATCTCTTCAGCCCGCGCAGCAATGAATTCCTCCTTCAGTTTCTCTATTTCCTTCCTCTGCGCCTTCCACTCTTCAAAGAACCTCTCCACCGCCTGCGGCAACTGCTGCTCGGACACGCTAATCACTCCCGCCGCCTTCTTCAGCAGCGCCTCCCGCTCCTGTGCATAAGCGACAGCTGCCTCTCCAACTTTATAGTATATTCTCTCCACCCCATCCTGCACGCTTTCTCGCTTCACAATCCTAAAGTATCCTATTTCGCCCGTAGTGGAATTCATCTGGTGCGTCCCCCCGCACGCCTCCGCATCTATATTCTCAATCTTCACCACTCTCAATTCCTTCCCAGGAACCGCCCCCCCCTGATAGAGTGAAAATCCATATTTCTGCTCCGCCACATTCCGCGGAAGCACCTCCACTTCTATTCTCAAATCCCTCATTATGTAATCATTAACTTTTCTCTCAATCGCGTTCAATTCCTCGTCACTAATCCTCTTGTAATGGGTGACATCCAGGTGCGCCTCATCTTCTTTTTTTCCGCTCCCACCCTGCCATATGTGCGTCCCAAGGATTTCCCTGCATGCCGCGTTCAAAAGATGCGCCGCGGTATGATGCTTCGAAACCCTCTTCCTCCTTTCCAGATTCACCTTCCCTTCCACAGTAGCACCCTCTTTGAATTTGCCCGCATCCTCCACCAGATGCAATGCGACTCCCGCCTGTTTAATCGTATTTAGTACCTTCACTCCGCCCAATTCGCCGTTATCCCCGATCTGCCCTCCTCCCTCTGGATAGAAGGCACTCTGGTCAAGTATAACCGCCGCGGGTCTAACTAGGGATTTTCCTTCTACTACTTTCAGAACCTTTGCCTTGAATCTGCCCTCCTTTGAGTACCATAATTCTTTCGTTTTCGGAATCCCTTCCACATCAATTTGGCCTGCATTCCCGAGTTTTTTTTCACCCTCTTCCTTGTGCCTTACTTTTTCGTAGAAATTCATCGGCACTTCTACATCAGCTCCTTTCTTGCGTGCAATGTCTGCTACCATCTCGGGCGGGATGCCATGACTCTCATAAAGCATTACTAGTGTCGGTTCTCTAATCTCGCCCTTATTCAGCATGTTCACTACTTTTCCCGACGCCCCTTCCTTCGTCGCCGTATATTTTTTCCTCTCCTCCGCAATCACATCCGAGGTGCTCTCCACCCCGTCCGCCAATTCCGGGAACAGTCCCTTCAATTCCTTCGCATGGTCCTCCAAAATCCCGGCATAATCCATCTCCCAGCCGAACTCCTCGGCCATCCCAAATGTCCTCCTCAAAACCATCCTCAGATTATATCCCCCTCCCGCATTTGAGGGAAGCATCCCGTCCTTCACCGTAAATAGAAGTGTAAGCAAATGGTCCAGGGATGCATACAATCCCTGCAGGGGAGCAAGCGTCTTCTCAAACCCAGGGTGCCCAATCGCCTCCTCTATCCTGCGCACTTCCGCTTCCGGGTCCTTCACATCCTCTATGTCCAGGCCCCCAACCCGTTTCGCAAACTCCAGATAGAGCTTGTCATCAACCTTAACACCAAATTTCTTCCTGTACTTCGGAACCATCTTCCCAAAAACTACAGAATAGGAATCCGGAGTCCCGTGAGTAATCCAGCAAAGGCGCGACAATCCCGCGCCCATATCTATAGTCTTCGTGCTCAGCTCTCTACTTCCCCCATCCGGAAGAATCTCATACTGCATAAATACGCAATTCCCAAGCTCCAGCCCCCCGGAAAAATACTCTATGCACGGGCCGTAGTTCCCCCCGCCCATCCACACGTCCTCCTGGAATATGAGTTCCTTCGTAGGAATTCCCAATGCCTTCAAATACGCAATATCATGCCTCAGCGCCTCGTCCTTCCAGTAGAACAATCCCGTCTTCTTCGTATTGAAGGCATGTTGCCCCACCATCACGAAGTTCGAGTAGTGCCTTCCGGTCACGCCCACGTTTGCAATATCCGAAAACCTTATGCACACCTGCGGAATAATCAAAGGATTTGCCGGCGCTTCCAATTCGCCGTTCACCACATATGGCTGAAATCCATTAATTGAAGCAATAGTAAAGTAAAGGTCGTCCCTCCACCTCGCAACGGAAGGGTAGGATTTGATGCTCCCGTGCCCGTGCTCCACAAAATATTTCTCTATTTCCTTCCACGTATCCACATATGATAATTTCCTCTTGCTCGGCGCATTCCCTATGAATGTGTATCCTGTGCAGGACGCATCCCCGCACAGCTCCCGTTCCTCCGTGCTCCAGAACGCCCTCCCGCACTTTGAGCACTTCCTTCTGGAGAACCCGTGCTCCTCCAGCGCCTTCGTTTTGTAGTGCTTCTCCCACTCTTTAGCGAACTGTGGGCGGAGAGAATCCTTGTTGAGCATGCGCTAAACTTATAGAAGAAGGCTTTTAACCGTAGTTATCTTCTCTTATTTTTGCCGGTGGATAATTAACGATTTGTTAACTATCGCACGTTATTTCCAAGAAAAACCTTAGTTGCAATAGTCTTTAAAACTTAATGGTTTGTTAATTATTCATGCCAAATACAACCTTAAGCCCGCTGGAGCAGAAAATTTACTTCGCAGCAAAAAACGCGAGGGACGGCGTCGTTTCCCTCGAGATGGTCCGCTCGTGGAACCTTACAGATGAGAAATCTCTCCTGGTCATCCTCTCCCGCATGGCGAAGAAGGGCTGGCTGCTCCGCCTCCGGAAAGGCATTTATCTTGTGAGCGAACCCCCCGCTCCGGCGATTCGGGACATATTCGTGGTTTCCACATACTGCTTCCCCGGCTACAACGCCTTTTCCTCGGCACTTTACCTCCACGGCCTGACCGACATGGTGCCCTTTGAGGTTCTTGTTGCAACGCGCCATGAAAGCGGTGTCAAAACCTTCGGCCAGTATACCGTGCGTGCAGTAGCCCTGAAGGACCGGTTTATGGGCAGCATGCTCCAACAGGGGCGCGTTGTATCCACAGCCCCGAAAACAATATACGACTGCCTCACCCATCCCGAGCTCGGGGGCGGCCACACCCAAATCATGAAGGCAATCCACGAGGCGAACATGGATGAATCAGGATGGAAGGAGCTTTTCTATTACGCGGAAAAATTCGAGAGCCACGCCTTTTACCAGCGCCTTGGCTACCTGCTCAGCCTACTCCCCAAAAAGAGCCGGGCAACAAAGGGCGCAATCCGCCTCTGTGCGCAAAAGGCGAAATCCAACATCTACCTTTCCGGCCGGGGAAAAGGGGCTTATATTCCGGAGTGGAAACTCATCGATAATGTGGGCAAAGAAGCCCTTCTCTCATGGTGGTACTGATGGCCGAACCGGATGAAACAGAACTAAAGTCGTTTGCAGCAAAGGCCGGCCTCTCCAGGCAGTTTACTTTCAAGGAATTCAAGATTTTTGAGGCGATTTCCGCACTCTTGGCCGCAAACAGCGGATTCTCCCTCAACTTTGTTTTTAAGGGAGGCACCGCCCTCAACAAGGCGTATTTCGCAGGCTCCCAGAGGTTTTCAGAGGACATAGATTTCGACCTCTTCTCGGGGGGGCCCAGGGCCAAAAAGATCTCAAGCCTCACTTCGCTCTCCCATTCAATGAAAGGATTCTTCGTGCAGGGCCCGTGGATAAGGAAGGACACCGTGCGCTTCAGCCTGGGCTACTCATTCTTCGGCTCCCCGGACCACGTGCGCCTGGAGTTCTCCATCGGAAAGCTTCCCCTCACCCTGCACCCCATGGCCTCCGCAGACCTCACCTCCGACATAACCGGGGTTAGGTTCTACCGCGTCCCCTGCTATTCCCTGGACGACATGGTCGCGAGGAAGTTCAACGCCCTCCGCACAAGGGGCGAGGGGAAGGACGTGTGGGACTGCTTCCACGGCATCCCAAAAACAAAGGAGCTGAAGAAGGCCATCCGCATTGCGATGAAATCCGAGGGCGTCTCCCTTACCGTGGAAGAGGCAATCGCCCAAGCCATAAAAAAGCTCGAGAAGGCCGACCCGGAAAGGATGATGAAAGCCAGCAACCCATACATCCCCCTGCGCCTCCGCCCCAAGGACTGGAAGGAGGCGGTCATGGGCGTAATCCGGGAGCTTGAGCTCCTTTAGAAAAGTTTACATACTGTGAACATTTTGTTCGTGTTTTGAAAACTTTACGAATAAAGTTTCACCAGCCGCCCAATCCCCTCTTCCAGCGTAATTTCCGCCTTAAACCCTATTTTCTCATACGCTTTTCGGGTATCCGCCTGCGTGAAATCCACATAATTCTTGATTGGATTTGCCACATATTTCGCCTTTATGTCCTTACCCAGCGCCTTGTTCAGCATCCCAATCAACTGGTTCATGGTATAGGTTTTCCCAGTGCCAACGTTCAATGCCTCAAATCCCTTTATTTTTTGCGCCGCAAGGATATTCGCCCTCACCACATCCTCCACATGGGTCAAATCACGCGTCTGGCTCCCGTCCCCGTAAATGACCGGCTGCTCCCCTTTCCGCATCGCCCAAAGGAACTGCGAAACCAGGTTCGCATAATTCTTCTTCGCCTTTTCCCCGGGCCCATAAACGCTGAAATATCTCAGCCCCGCAATCCTCATCCCATAAAGTTTAGAGTAGAGCAGCGAAATCCTCTCCATATACAATCTCGTTTCCGAGTAAAGGTCCAGCGGCTTTATCTCCACATCCTCTTTCTGGGGAGGCTTCACCCCGTTATACACTGAGGAAGTTGATGCAAACACAAGCGGGCAGTCGTTCTTCCTGCAGAAATCCAATATTTTCAAAAAGTCATCCAGCGCCTTCGCCAGCCGGGTAGGGTCTTCCTTATACATCGGTGCGGAGGAATAAATCCCATCGTGGAACACCGCATCCATCTTAGGAAGCTTCAATTCCGCAACCTTCCCTGAAACCCCCTCGAAAACCGTCGCCCCCTCCGGCTTATTTTCATAAGAACCCGTATGCAAATTATCTATTATCCAAACCTTGTTCCCATCCGCAATCAATTTCTTTGCAATATTCGAACCAATGAATCCCAATCCGCCAGTCACCAGATAGTTCATCTAATCCACCCTTTCGTAAATCTGGAATATCGGATATCCTTCCGAATACACAGTTTTCACAAGCCTGAAATTGCCCATAAGTGTTGGGCTTACCGGCCCGGCCTGGTCCAGCGGATAAGGAAGCGCCACAATCATGTCGTAAAGAGGAATGTTAGGAGGAGGAGCCGGATCCATGCTCATTGTTGCCTGTAGGTATTTCACCCCGTTAGAATCCCAGTATTCCTTATTGGAGGAATTATTTGGAACATCCAATGGGTCAAAGAAGCCTTCGAGTTGCCCCTGGTCCGAAATCCGGAACTCGTTGCTCACCCAATTATAGGTTACAAGCACGTATTTTACATCATACTTTTCCAGCAGTTCTAAAGTCTCCTGCCCATTGGTTCCATAAACCATGACTGCCTGATCCGCCATCCTCTGGTGCATGTCCGTGTACGGGCTGGAGTGCGCCCTCCTGTAGGAAACCACCTTCCGCCCCGTGAGTGCGTTCATCATGAATCCATCTTCGTTGGTGGTGATGAACACGTCATTCACACCAGTATTCTGTTTTATCCATGCTTCCAGCTCAGCATGTGGTTCGGCAACCGCTTCCTTGCCAACCATAGCCCACCTGTCAGTCTCCCTTACCCCGAGCACGTTGTTCGCCATCAGCATTGCCAATATTATGCAAATCGCCAAAGCTCCCGCCGCCACATTCCTGTCCCTTATCCTCTCCACAAGATTTGCAAACCCGATGGCGACAAGCAGGACGGACAATATGGTGGCGGCCCTCCCAAACATCATGGAAGCCATAAGCTGCGTTTTCAGCAACGGTTCCGTTATGAGCGGATGCAATATGCCAACAAGCGCCGCAACAACAAGCACCAGCGCTATCCCGTACTTATCCGGTTTCCTGATTACAAAATACAGCCCGGCGACGTTAAGCGCAGAAAACAGGATTCCCGGAAAATCGAGCCCGAAAGGAGCGAGCAGGGTCACAAAAAATCCATAGGTCTGTTCCAGGAATATGGGCATCTGCGTTACATCAGGGTAGGTGATGTTCTGTATGTCATTCGGCGTCTGCCCATGGAAAACGAATATCGGCCTGAACCAGAACAGCAGCGACAGGGCAAACCCGACCGCGAAAAGGATTCCCAGATTCGCCAGGAGTTCCTTCTCCCCCAGAACTGCTTCGGCACTCATCTTCCTGCCCTTTAGCTTTGG
>JACCLI010000047.1 GCA_013425455.1 Microcaldota archaeon
TCAATGAGATAACCATGTTCTCGATAATCTCCATAATCATAATAGCCATAATAACCTACAGCGGAACGAGGGCGATCTCGACCGCGCTGGGCGGGGAGTACTCCTTCGCCGGGATAACGAGGATGATATGATGAGGGGCGCGGCGATTTTCATAATTCTTCTTTCCCTCTCCTCGGCGGGCTGCGGCATACTGGATGATGATGCGAACCGGGCGTTCGCGGAGGCGATGCCCATAATAGGCGCGGCTATCGCGATCTCCATCGCAATAGCGGCTCTTGCCTACATGGCCGGGAGCTTCACAAAGGACCCGCACTTGCTCGTTTTCAGCAAGGACCAACTGTTCCACACATTCGTGTCCGTGCTTCTCGTGATGTCCATACAGGGGATATTCTACAGCGTCTGCATGTTCGCAAGCGGGGCCGCGGGAGGGGAGATGCAAAACACCTCGCTCAACTATCTCCGCGAACTGAGGGTGGACGGAAGCCAGATGCTCACGCAGATAATGAAGAGGTCGATAGAGTACAAGTTCACGGCGGCTTACTACACCGCATACCAGGTCCCCTACATGGGAGGGGAGAGCTACTGGTGGGAGGCATACAACAACGCCTACGCGCGCCACCTGGAGATATTGTTCGACTTTGTCATGGCAGGGTATGTGAGCGCGGGGGTGCAGTACACCCTCCTGGGGATGCTGCCCCAGATTGCGCTGGGGGTGATGGTGCCGCTCGGGCTCCTGCTCCGCTGCATACCAAAGGCAAGGGACTCGGGGAACATGGTACTGGCACTCGCGCTCGCCCTTTATGTCGTCATACCGTTCACATACGCAGTGCACTCCTCCATGCGTGATACCTCGGTGCCATGGTTCACCGGGGCGCTGGACGATTCGGGCGTCTCGTTTGAGAACGCCGCGCTCTACCTGTTCCAGACTGTGTTCCTGCCCAACCTTTCGCTGGTGGTGTTTGCGACCGCGGTTGGCGGGCTGATGAAGGTCGCGAAGGTGATCCCATGAAGGCGGCGCACATATTTGTACTGGCATTGTTCCTTTCGGCGGCCTTTGCGCAGGCCAGCGGGGAGGAAATACTTGTGCAGACACAGGAGCATCCAACGCTGCTAGGGAACATAGCGAAGGACTGGCAGATTTACACAGTGGCGGTGCTGCTGCTGATGGCGGCGCTCGTGGCGCTTGCGTATGCCATCGCAAACTCGTTCTCGCTGCCGGACCTGAAGGCATGGGCGGACGTGGAGCTCGGGGAGATATTCGCCAGCGCGCTCATACTGATTTTCATAATAGCGGCAATATCCTTCATAGATGTGAGCGTGGCCGGGACGATAGGGCCCAGCTTCCCGAGTTCCTGCGCAAAGCCTGGCTTCTGCCCCGCTAACATAGCGTCGGATTATCTTGAGAGCTACATCCGCGCGGCAGGTTCCGCCTACAAGATCACCATGATAAACAGCATAGACGCCGCGAACGACGCGATGGCAGGAAGCACGGTCGGGATACAGGACCTCATATACGGATACCTCACATACAGGTTCAGGGACAACCCGCAGGAGATGATACGGGTGGAGATGTACGACCAGGTCCTGCAGAACCTCGCCGCGGTGCTGAACGCGCTGCTCGCGCAGAAATTCATGCTCCAGTTCATGACATTCAGCGTGGCGCCCATCGCAATATTCCTCGGCATAGTGCTTCGTTCCTTCTTCCTCACGCGGAAGATGGGGGGGCTGCTGCTGGCGTTCGGGCTCGGTTTCCTGGTGATTTATCCGCTCACATATGCGCTCGCGTGGTACACGCTGGACGCGGCCATTTACGGCGCCCAGAAGGGCCCGAGCGGAAAGCTCACGCCCTGCCCCGAGGTGTGCCTGCCTTTCTCAAAAGTGGTGGACCTTTCCAAGACGCCGCTGGTGGAGGTTCCCATGGACACGGTGCGGGAGGGATTCCACGAGCAGTGCATGACCGAGCTGGAGCGGGACGGTATAGATGAAACTGGGCGCTCGAACACGTGCATGAACGATTGCAGGGACAATGTGGACCCCACGGGGCGCTCGGCCAGCTGCATGGACGGCTGCACGGCGGAAATAGACGAAACGGGAAGGATGGTATCGTGCATGGGCGACTGCACACGCCTCTACCCCTTCAACTGCGAGGGGAGATGCGCGGAAGATTGTACGGCGCGCGGATATGTGGCGCCCGCGGCTGAGTTCCCGGACCCGGCCACCGTCGCGGCATGGGACGAGTGCATGCTCCCGTGCATGGAAAGCGAGAACTGCGATGCCACCGTGGAGGAGAAGACATTATACTGCCAGGAGAACGAATGCCCTCCCGTAATCGGGGAGCTGGCAAGCGGGCTGGAATATTGCCAGTTATACAATTGCGGCGTGCTGGCTGGATATGCGGGGAACGAAACCGCATATTGCGAGGGCCAGTGCGTCCCGTTGGACGGCTTCGGAGGAAGCCAGGAAGAGTACTGCAACCACGAGACGGACAACATGCTTGCCCAGCTGGGGAAGGAGGGCGGCGTGGCGGTAGGAAGCGGCGCGGACTACCATGAGTATGGATATTGCCCCGCGGACCCGTGCGGGTTCCCGATCCCATACCACAAGAAGGAGTGCCTGGGTTACCGGGGCGTTCCGAACATATGCAACACAAGGCCGTTCGTGGCCGAAGACCCCGCGTATGCGATGATGGACGCGAGCGAGCTGGTGGACGGGTGCCCCGCGGAATGCAGGACGCTTGCGCCAATGAAGGCGGGGAGCGGATGCTACAACAAGAAGAGCATAAGGCAGGACGACGGCACCTACAAGAATTCTACGATATGCCCTTCGCAATGTATGTGGATGACGGCGGGCGGATACAAGGACCCTACCTGCCCCGCCGAGTGCAGCCGGTTCTATCCTGGCACTCCGCAGGCGCTCTGGGATGCAAAACTTTCCAGCGAGACCTGCGTATACATAATACCTGATGTTGTTTTTGACGAGCCGGACACGTGCTCGCAATGCGCGTTCGTGGCTGAGAAGGGGCTCACCATGGAGCCCGCGATGATATGGGACTGCACCGCGTTCTGCGGGGCGCCCAGCTCGACCGTGATGGGGCAGGACCCTGCGTCCATGACAAACAACATAGGCGGGATGCAGGGGCCGACCGATGTGATTGCCGTGAGCAAGCTGATGGTGCCAGCATATGTGCTCCCGTTCTTCTGCCTCGCGGTCACGCTGATGTTCATCATGACTTTGTCGCCAATGCTTGGCGGGGACATGGACATACCCGGGATGATGAGGATGATACAATGAAGCGCCTGCTGCTGTTGCTGTTCCTGTTTTCACTCTCCTTTGCGGTTGATGAAACGCCGGAATGGATCCCGATAGCGCTTCTTGCTGTCATTGCCGGGCTCGGAGTCCTCATAATATTCTATCTTATCAGCTATGTTGTTGAGGCGGACCAGATGAGGGCCATGGCCATATCCGAGATGTGGCAGGTGGTCATCACTGGGGTGATGATAGCGGGGCTGATAGGGGCGCAGGCGCTCGCCACCGAGTTCGGGTCCGGGATGGCAAAGGATTTCGGGGCCGAGGACGGGGACACGCACATGGATTTTGCGATAAAGGTGACGCAGGAGACTGTTGCTTACCAGTGGGCAACCCTCATGGACTTCACCAACAACATCGTAATTCCGATGGGCGACCTCGCGTCCCTTTCAGGCAACTGCTGGCTGTTCGGAGTCGCTTTCACCTATTCGGGATGCTCGAGCATAAACGTGCCCTTCTCGTCCGCATCGCTCGCTGCGAGGACGATGGCCATGGCGATACTGGCGCTGAATTCCCAGTTGGTGCTGCTCAACCTGGCAAGCAGGTTCTTCTTCCCGGTCCTTCTCCCGCTTGGCCTCTTCCTGCGGACCTTCCACGTGACGAGGGGGACGGGGGGCGTCCTCATCGCCTTTGCGGTGGCTTTCTATTTCGTGTATCCGCTGGCGACCATCATAACGAAAGGGATGTCGGACGAGGTGCCCCTTTCCGCATTGGGCATCCATTATCCTGAACCACCAGCCATAAACCAGGTGGGTGCGGACGAGACGTGGGAGTTCAGCAACGTTTACACGTTCGAAGTTCCGGCGGAATGCGACCCATTCAAAACCTATGATTATGGGGATGGGGGCCAGGTTGAAGGATTCGGATATACGCAAACGCAGATAAACTATCTCCTGAACGAGAACATGCTGGACCCGCTGCTGTTCATTTTCATGATAAGTGGAATATTCAACCCCGCGCTTAGCATATTGATGGCGCTTGCGGTGCTGCGGCCTCTGACAAGAGTATTCGGGACCGAGGTGGACGTCTCAGCCCTCGGGAAGGTGTCCTAGGTGTTTTGATGGTGTGCATTGAAGGCGGACTGGACTGGCTGTATTCCCTTTCCCTGCTGTCGCTCGGGATGACGCTTGTGGTTATAGGGGTAGCGTATGCGCTCGGGCAGCTGCTGAGCAACCCGCAGTTCAACGTCTGGGCGAAGACCGAGATATTCCAGGTTTTCGTGTCGTTCTTTTTCGTACTGCTTGTGCTCTTCCTGAGCGACTCCCTGTGCCATTTCAGGTACGGGGACCTGGCGGGGCTGGGGCCTGCGGAGACCAACCCGACGAGCACCTCCAACCCGTATGCATATGCGCACCCGAGCATCTCGGCTGACGACAACGTGATAAACGCCTCCGGCAAATATCTCGCGAATGTTGCATATTTCATAAACACGGAGATGAGGGCGGCGCGCTCCCTTTACGGGATTTCCGAGGAGGCGTCCAGGTATTCGCGCACCCCCTGCATGCCCGCGGCGACCTTCTGCCTCTACGGGACAAGCGGCTACACCGTGAGGCCGTACTCCGGGCTGAGCAGCTGGGTGCAGATACTTGGGTTCTCGCTCTATACGGACACCGCGTCCTACCTCACGGTGCTGATACAGATGGCGCTGCTCGCGTTCATATCCGGGGGAGGGATAATGGCATACCTTCCGCTGGCGATAGTATTGCGCTCGCTTCCGTTGATGAGGCAGCTGGGGGGCGGGTTGCTGGCGATATGCGTCGCGCTTTTCCTCATATACCCGGCGCTCCTGACCATGGAATCGCTGTTCTGGAACCCGTACCAGATGCTCGGGGACGGATGGAGCACGCTGGCGGATGCGGCGGACAGCATGGGGAGGGGGTTCACCTATGTGACCGCGGGGGCATATGCGGAGACCATGGCGGCGGCGCTCTTGCTGGCGGGCGCGCTGCTGGACATTGCGGCGATAATAGCGGTGGTGGTTGCCGCGGGGTTTGTGAGCGCGGTACTTATGATAATAAGCGCAGGAGCAGTTTCCCAGTGGACGCTGACGAGCCTCCATGCGGCGATACAGGTGAGCATGCAGGCGTCATCCATATCTTTCTTGACGGCAACGTTCCTCCTTTCGCTGAATATAATAGCCATAGGGGCTTCCGCGAGGGAGCTCGGGAGATTGCTGGGGCAGGAAGTTGACCTGAGCAGATTGATGCAGGTGTTGTGAATGGCTGAAGAGGATTTGTTCCACTTTGCTTTTTCGGGATGGGGAGCGGGCGGACCCTGGTTCGTCAACTGCCTTCTCGCCATCATAGTCGTCGCGGTGATAATGGGCACCGTATACGCCATCTCATACGCATTCAATTTCATGAGCTTGAAGAGGTTCGCGGTTTCGGAGTTCTACCAGCTCGCGGCCACGGCGGTTCTTGTGATTTTCCTGGTTGCAATCGTGGAGAACGGGCAGGCATTCTTCCTCTCCAAATATGGGGGGACGGTCATCTGCCAGGGAGGGGAGATAGACAACACGGTTCAGGCGGCCATGTGCCGCACCGAGGAGAGGCTAACGTATTTCGACAAGACGTTCAATTCCATAAAGGACAGCAGCGAGCTCGCGGATAAGGAGCTGCGTTACTACTCGTCGATGTCGCTTTTCGGCATAATATTCTGGCAGGGGAACTTCGACGCAAGCCTGCACAAATATGTGGAGACGCAGCACGCAATAGCCTCCAAGCTCGTCTCGCTCATGATTTCGCTGAACAGCCAGATGTTCGTGCTGAAATACATAAAGGAGAACATGCTCGTGTTCTTCCTTCCGCTCGGGATAGTGCTGAGGACTCTGCACTTCACGAGGGGAATCGGGGGCTTCTTCATAGCCCTTGCGGTGGCGCTGTATTTCATCTACCCGGGCATGCTCTTCATAATGGACGCGTCCTATGCGCCCCCTCCGCCGCAGGCGCCCTCTTCCATTTCCAACCGGGCGGACCTGTGCAACATACCTGTTTTTTCGGGAATGTCCCTGGGCGCCACCACCGCGGAGGGGCAGAGCACGAGGAGCGCCGCTTCCATATCAGTGAGCACCTCCAGCCTCGCGGCGTTCGTGTCGCAGGTGTTCGTAAAACTGTTCTATGACAACATGGTGGCGCTGGCGATTGCGGTGACGATGATGAGGTACGGGACCATGCTGCTGGGCGGGGACAGCAACGTTTTCCTGCAGATGATGGGGAGGTGGGTGTGATGAGGGGCATTTCTGTTGTTCTGGCTTTTGCTTTCGTGTTCGGGGCGCTCATGCTCGCGGGATGCGTGGCTCCGCAGCCATCGTTCAGCAACTGCTGCATGTACGACAACGCGAGCAATGATGAGCGATGCATAACTGCGGACAGGACGGAGTACGATGCGCACGGGTGCAACATGCTGAACATGACGTGCAACGTAACGCTCGGAGAGGGGGACGACACCGAGCTGCTCCCCATCTGCCCGAAATCCGAGCTTCTGAAATGCAACAGCAGCTGCGTGGGGATGTTCTGCGGCTCTTTTGAATTTGACCCGCGGCCGCCCATCTCCCTTGATGCGGAAGACATGAACGATTCCCGCGACACCGAGAACGCCGACAAGGGCCAGTTCGGAGGGACGAGCAAGGGCGGGGCGAAGGGGCTTTATAACGGAGAGTGCCGGCTGCTCAACATGAGCCCGGCGACCCTGCGCGCCACCGGGAACACGAACGGGGGCTTCGCGCTCAACAGCTTCAGGTTCGGGGTCGGGGACTCCTTTGCGGAATTTGACGAGGCGAACATGTACTATCCGCTCACGGATTTCGCCTGCAAGATAAACCAGATGGGGACTATAGACAGGTATGCGAATTATGCGATACCGAATTCGCTAACAGAGGCGGGGACGAGGATTTGTGCGCCTTCCGGGGACAACAAATGGGTGTGCGTGCCGAGCACCAGCTACTCGGACGTTTTCTTTGAGACATATACATATTTTGACTGCGCCACCAAGTGCCTCCTGCAATTTTCCGGGGATTTCCCGGGCATAGACCCCAACAGCGCCTACCTCACGGAAAGGAACGGGCAGATGCTGGGGAACCCGTTCGCATACGGGGTTGCGGCGGATTCGCCCTGGGGAAATCTCATCAACGACAAGGACTACAAGAGCTCGGCTGAGGATACGGCATTTTATGATGGTTATCCCCTCGGGTACAATTATTACGGGGCGGATTTCGAGAGGGACGACCGCGTGCTGGGCCCGAACAGGGGGGGCATCGAAGGGCTCCTCGCGGAGAAGGGAAGCGGTGAATTCGGGCTGCAGAGCGACGTGATGGACTATTATTCGGGCGAAACGGCGGACCTGCCCACCATGAGATGGGACCACCTGCTCGAGAACTTCATAACCGTGGAGAGGGAGCCGCACAGGATGTATGAATTCCTGCTCACCTACCATTCCGTTTATGCGGACCAGTTCCAGAACGGGCATTATGAAGATAATGGAACCTGGAAGAACGGGGCGGAGTTCGAATGCACCATGGAGGAGAACGGCTGCCTTTCAGGGTATTGCAACATATTCGATTATTCGCGCGGCGTATGCGTGAACATGGATAATTTATCAAAGGACGCGAACTGCGACTGCGTGTATGATTATATTGAAGGGGGGGTGGCCTGCACCGGGAAGAAGCTGTTAAGCTCGCCTTCGTGGGACAGGTACAACGACGCGACCTCGAACATAGAGGTGGCGACAACCCTTGCCGCTCCCATAGACCGCGTAGGGGATGGCCCCTACACCCACACATCCATGCCTTCCAAGGGAAGGACGGTGACGTTCAACCTTGATAGTACGGATTACATAAGCGGACTGGCGGAATCGGACAGGGACGACATAGACAGGTCCTTCCTCGTGATATTCCTTGGCGGGCAGAACGCCTTCCCGACATACACTGCCTACCAGCCACCCACTGATGACACCGCGGCCCTGTGGAACCAGACGCTCACGATTCCGCAGGTCCTTTCCCCGGAAAAATGGAGCGGCTGCAGCAGGTATTCGGACTGCGGAAAATTCTATACGACCTTCGTGGACCAGTGCGTGCCTACTTATGAGGAGGACCGGGAGTTCTACAGGACTAGCTTTGGCGTCTGCTATTCCGGCAGCCCTATGACGACCACTTCATCTTCGATTTTTGGGGGGCTGATTGAGACAAGGGTCCCCTATTCATACGGGCAGTACCTCAAGCCGGACGGGAGCATAGATGTGGAAAACTGGAACTGCCAGGGGCTCTTCAACTTCGACAAGAAGAAAGTGACTGGAAAGGGCGACCCTTCAAGGCAGGTCTATTGCTACGCGCGGGACAAGGACGGGAACTGCGAGGCATATTCCACCGCGGCGCTTATGATAAGGGGAAGGGATGTTGAGTATGAGGACGAGGATAGAAATCTGGTGGAGGGGCAGGCGTTCGGGAAATGCATCCTGGATGGGAGCGGCAACCTGCGCACCAAAACATACGGATATTGCGACCAGTGCAGCTTCCTGACAATGGCGAAGGAGAAGGTGGTTGCCCTCCCGGAGAACAAGTTAGACCCGGGCTACCAGGCGTTGCGCGTGGATGGAAGCGCGCAGAGGAAGGACAATAAGTACTGCCCCTCGCTGATGATAAGCACCATTTATTCCCCGGATGCGGCCTTTGAAATAGAACGAGCCTCGTCTCCGCTTGGGGAGTGGGAGGGGCAGGGAGTGCACGCTTCGAGCGACGACCCGGAGGATTCGTATTACAGGAGCCAGTGCAGGATGCCGGATGGAAGCGAGGTGGGGATGGAGGAGGCATGGCCGGATTACCTTCCTAATGCGTATTATCTGAAAACAAAACTGAAGGACTACCTGCAAAGGAACATAATGCCGGTGCTGTTTGCGGATGATGACGGATTGTACAGGGCACGCACCACGGACAGGGAGCCATACAAGGACAAGCCGGTGCTGCAGCTGGGCCTTAGCGACCATTTTGAAGCCGTCCAGGCGGGCACGACCACGAACCCATTGATTGCATCTCTCTGGAAGCGCAACCCCTCCATTTTTGACAAATACGGCCTGCCCGGGGACCAGCCATATGCATACACCGCACAGGGAACCTATCTTGCGGATTCGGTCATGAACCTCGGGGCCGGAATAATAGTTGTGAAGAACCTGAGCACCGACTTCGTGGAGGGCAGCGACATAGTGGCCGGGCTGGAGTGGAGGTCCGGTTCTGTGAGGCTCATGTGCCCGAACTGCATGGTAGCGGTCGCCGCCGGATACAGCGACGAGGGCTCCGGCCCCCAGACAAGGATGCGGCTTGTCTCACGGCTCTTCGGATACGGAATTAGATACGGGGCCGGGACGCCGCTTTGGGATGACTATTCATACAACCTATCCTGCGCCAACGGGGAGGTCGCGTGCATTTATGAGCGCCTGGATTATGTGGATGTGATTGCTGTGAAATGGGGGTTGGGCGGGCGCAATTCCCATTGTGACATCGAGGACGAGCAGGAGAGGTTCGCGGCGATACTCGCGGACGAGATGGAATTCGGCTCCAAGATGCTGCGCAGGTTCGGCAAGCCGGTCGTGGTGACCGACCTCACCATAACAAGGCACGAGGGCCTGATTTATGATGAAGGAGTGAGGGACTGCTGGAACGAAACGAGCGCCGCCAAATTTATGGAATACCTCGGCCAGCACACCGAGGACCTGATAAAGAGCGGGCACATCGGGATTATTTACGGGGACTGGACGTATGACCACTCGAGCGGCACCACCGGCCCCACATATGTAAGGACAAAGGAGAGCGCGGCTGGTGGATACGTGAGCGGATACAGGGGCTCGTTATATGAGGGGACCCTGCTTGCCTCGAGGGACTTCTCCGGGTATGGAGAGATGACCTCGCTCATGGAGATACCGGTCAAGGAGAACTGCACCTGCGTCCCCTGCACGTCCACCGACCCGGCGGAGATATGCAATGGAAAATTCGCGGGAAGCGGCGCCCTCTGCGAATGGGAGGGGGAGCGCGTGATGGTCAAGTGGCCGGACGACTGCATAACCGAAGATGCGTGCATGCCCGGGGAGCAGATGGCCGAATACATGATGGACTGCGTGCTTGTGAGCGGAGGGCAGGAGACCGAATTCAGCGTGGACGGGGCGGAGGTCGTCGGGAATCCAGAATTGTACAAGCAGATGATCGCATCAATAGAGAATACGGTGGACAGGCCGTGCTTCATGAACAAAACCTACGGCAAGACGCAGATCACAAGGTTCCTTTCCCATCCCCTTCTCTTCAGGAAGGACGGGAACATGAGCTATACCTGCAATCCGCTCTCCGTGGCGCAGGGGGCAATGTGCGGGCCGCTCCCGAGCTTGGACCTTGAGCAGATGAGATGCACCCTGAGGATAAAGACCGGATGGCTGACGCCCGGCGGGGTTCCGAGCCCCGGAGGGTTGCCGTCGCTGCCAAGCGGGCCTGGGGGGCCCATCGGAGGATAAAATTTAAAGGTGAGCATATCCATAAGAGACATATGCGGAAGGCTTTGCTGGCCGTGCTTTTTCTCATTCCAGTACTTTTTTCCATAGTCCCGGATTTGGGCGCAGGGGCTTATGGCGCTTCCGCGCCGGGCATCTCCAACTCACGGGTCCGCATCGACATAAGCGGGGTGCACCTCATAAATCCGCAGGACGTCTGCCCCTCCTGCAGCATATTCACAACACAGCCTTTCATGGCTCCCTCCATAAACGAGGAGGAGAAGACCGTTTCCGTGAGCATGGGCGTGATAAACGAGAGCGGAGTGACGGCGGTGGAGGGGGCGACCCTTTTTGCATATGTACAGAAGGCTGACGGGAGCAACTCAAAAAGATGCAGGATATACACCAATGCGAACGGGAGCGCGAAAATAAGCTACAACCCGGTCGACTGCCAGGACGGGTGCACTGTCAAGTTTTTCTTCTGCTGCGCCAACCCCGTCGCGCTCGCCTGCGTGCTGGAGCCCTGCCTAGGCGAGCCCGTCACCGCGTATAGCGACGTCCCAGCATGCGGCAGTGATGGATACGGGGGAGGGGAATGGCCCTCCAACGCCACGGTGGGTGGGCAGGAGATACAGCTATACCCGACCCTAGAAGAGGCGGCGATACCCCCGAGGGCAGTGCTGCCCGGATTTGAATACACTTTTACGCTATGCTTCCCTCTCCTCATGATATTCGGCTTCCTGGGTGCGGCGATGTACGCGTCGGGCAGGGACCCGTTCGCGATGTTTTCATTCTATACCCCAAGGTTCACGCGGGGCATGGAGAGGCCCATACAGGGAAGGGGATACACCATCCCGGGCTCTTCAATAATCAATGTCGCGATGAAGGCGACGGATCTAGGGACAGGGAAAACCTCCGCAAATGAGATGTTCGTTAGTTCGATGGAACAGAGCCCGATGGTCGCAAAAACCAAGGGCGCAGCTGGTGAGTTGGGAGGAGCCAAAGGAACCGCAACTGAAAGAGCAGGTGCAGGAAGGGCTAGTGCAAGCCAGGAGGAGCTTACAAGCAGGACGTCCGCTGACCGGATGGTTGCCGGGGGTTCCGGCGCAGTCATCGGCCAGAGCATCGGGGTTTCCGAGAGCATGATGCGCCCCGGCGAGGCAGGCGTTGGCGTGGGAACCGCGCTCCTTGCGCTGCTCGGGATAATGCTGAGGTTCTCAAATGCTCCCTGGCTCACAGGAGGGCTTTCACAAAGATTGATTGGAATTGCCGATGCATGGCAGGCCGAAAGGGTCTCGGGCTATTTCCAAACGAATGCGGCGCCAATAGCAGGAAGCATGCACGTTCGGTTTGACTCGGAAGGGAATGTCAGCCAGCTCACATATGTAAGCCCGCAAACCGGTGAAACGGTGACGGTTGAGGGTGTCGACAAATGCAGGGCATTCGTAGATTCGGTGAGGAACGGCCTTGCCGCGAATGCCCAGGCGGGCGATAATAATGCGATTGATGGCCTGAACCAGTTCAATGAACGGGTTGCGAACCTCCAGCACCCTGTGACCGGGGCGCGGGCAATGCTGATTGCTGAGGGAAGCAGGGAGGGTGGCCCTACTGGGGAGGTTCTTGCTGCAATGGCAACGCTTGCAGACCCGAGTTCTTCTCCTGACAAGAGGCGCCAGGCCCTTGAAACTATTGCCAATTCGGACCAGGTTTCTGGGGATGTAAAAATAGCGGCGTTCGTTGCCGCAAGCGACGGAATGAATTATCAGCAGTTTGCCGCTTTTGTTGGTGCGGAAGGTTCTTCTGCGGCCAGGATATTCGGGGAACTAACTTCAAATTCTGCGGCGCTAAATGAAAGGCTGGACGGGAAGATTGACGGGAACATGCTCGGCGCGATAGGCGCGGCTGCGGAGAGGCTCGAGCAATTAAATGCCGGCAGGAGGGAAGGCCAGGCGGACAGCCTCGGCATCGGAACTATTGTCGCAAACATGAGGAGCGATATGGGCGAATGCCGTGGGGGCCCGGAAGTGTTTGTTTTCAGGAGCGGAACGGAAGATTCAGCCGCCAGGATGGCTGCAATGGGCCTCTCCGGAGCCGCATTGGATATGCGCATAAGCCTTGACGCGTTGGGCCAACGCACCGCAGAAAACGGCGAGGTAACCGACGGAATCGGCCAACGCCTGATTCTCGGCCATTTGAGTGCTGATGCACGCGCTGAGGTGGAGGCTGCGATGGACAGCGAGGGCAGGGTGGACATATCCAAGCTAAGCGGAAATGCGAGAGGAGAATTGGGCAGTGTGATAGAACAACAGGTGAGAGGGGCAATTGTCAGTGAATACAATGTCGCCTACTCGCAACAACAGGCGACGGATTTCAAGAATGGCAACTCGGGGGAGGCACTTACCCTGAGAGACTTCCAGGAGGCGCTTGGGAACTATGCGGCGGCAACACAAAGCTCCTACGAGATCATGAATGCGCAGGTTATGGGCCCTGCAAGGGAGGAGGCGCTCGCACTAATAGAGAGGAATCCGAATCCAGTGGACAACCTGGGCAGGCTCACCACGATGGTCCTGCCTGAACAACTGGCAGCAAATGATGTGAGGGCTGTCATGGAGAGGCGGGGGATAGACCCGGAACTGGCAAGCATCATGGTTGGGATAGCGGGGGCGCAGGCGCAAGTAGGCTTCATTAATGGCCGCTATGAGGAACGTCCTGATGGCCAGAGGGAGTACGTACCGGGCCTCAGCGAAAGGCTTGGATTGCTGGCCATGGGGCCTACGGAATCCTACGGGCAGAGGGCAGACAATGCATATGCCAGCCTTGCTGAGATAGACCGGCAGGTGGCTGAATTCAACGGCGCCATACAGACGCTTGACAATCCAAATGCGAGCCCGGAGGAGAAGGAACACGCGAGAGGGGTGGTCGCTGGGGGTATGGAGCCATTTTTGGAGTACAAACGGGCCGAAGCCTCGCAGATTCTCGAAAACCCGGAAGCAAGCCAAGCGGACAAGGAATGGGCAACAAGAATTATGGCTTTGGACCCCGCCACCGCATTCACTGATGAGGGGCAGCGGGGGACACTCTGGCAGGAATACAATGCCCATATGGGGGAGCAGAAGGACCAGCAAAGAGCGGAAATGGAATTTGGAAGAACTAGGGAAAGCATATTTGCATCGGGGCCGCCTCTGGGCCAGCCTTCTAACGAACAGGAGAGGATAGCGGCGCAGGAAAGGGAAGCCGCCCTCCGGCAGGCGGTCGAGCAGTATACAACCTCCGCTTATTCACAAGCTGAAACCAAGCCAGACTCCGGACAGATTATACAGTTTACCATATACGGGGATCCGAATGCCAGGGAGATGCTCGATGCAGCAAGGCCCAACCTTCCCGCCACGGTCCAGGCGCAGCTTGACACGTTCCTGTCTAATACCGCATCACAAGAAGAAAAATCACGTGCCCTGGACGTGCTTGTGCCCGCCCTCGATAATTATTATAGATATGCCGAAAATTCTGCCGATGACCGGCTCACTGCAGCGGACCGCAGCGAAGCTCAATGGGCAGTACACACTCTTACGACTTCCGAGGACTCCTCCGCCCGCCAACAAGCCGCAGAAAGTCTCCGCGAACTGAGAGGAGTGTCAGGTGAGGCGCAGCCTGGAATAGACGCGCTGATTGCTACGGCAACCGTGCCGCCTTCGCAGTGGACAGACGAGCAAAGGGCGAATCTCGGAGCTGTGTTGCCCAAGGTCCAGGAAAGGCTGGATATATATTTCGACACCACTGGCTATGACAGGGCGATTTCAAATCCAGATGGAACGAGGCAGGGGCTCATAAACGATTATGCGAACGACAGGCAAAGCGAACTGAATGCGACCCGGGATTGGGCACAACAGGCAGGCACCGCTGCAGCCAGAACAGAGTACGAAACCGCGCAGATACAGGTATCCCTTCTGGGAAATGAAGCGATAGACCGCTTTTACCAAAACATGGATGCGAACAGGGAGATTGCGGAAAGGGCCGCAAGGAACGTCACGGAACGCGGATCAGAGAGTGTCGGGGCAGAGATTGCGGGAAGAGGCGGCTGGAGCTCCGAATACCAGGCTGCCGACAGCGCGTTTGCAGCAAGAAGGGCTGAAGAAGAGAGGCGCCGCAGGGAGCAGGGAGGCAGCGAAGGGGGGCAGAGGTAATCCCCCATGCCAGAAACCCGCCCGATAAAAAGATTAAGACGGCACCTCACGATTGAAAATTTGTGGCTCTATATTCTATCTATAATCAGGAGGGACGGCGAATGCTATGCGTATACGCTCCCGGACCAGATTGAGAAGGATTTCTACTTCAGACCCAGCAGAGTTATGGTATATATAGTATTGCACATGCTGGAGGGGGAGGGGCTCATCAAAAGCGAGCAGAAGGAGAGGAGGAAATATTACAGATTGACGGAGAGGGGGAAGGAAACCCTGACCGAAGCGAAAAAGTATTTCAAATTGCTCTCCGAAACCTTATGAGATGCGGAAGCGGAGGAGCGCAGCAACTCCGCCGAACCCCTTCAATTTGTGCGCGGAATCGCCCTTGGAGGAAAAGAACACTATGTTTGCCTTTTTTGATTCCGCCTCCTCGGTCATCCTTTCTATTTCCTTGTCCTTGCGCAATGCGTCGTCCAAAACGAGGAGGGATTCCACCGCGCTCATTTCCACCGCCTGCGCCACCTCCTTTTTTCCGTATGCGGCCAGCCCCGTGCCCTTGTTCACGCGGACCATGAATTCCTCGAACAGCTTCTCCTCCTGTTCCATCTGCGCTTCTCCCGCTATTTTTTCTATAACGCCTTTCTTCATCAGTTCGTTTATTCCGCTTCTTTCCGCATAGGAGCAGGATTCGAAAACTATCTTTTTGAGGAGGTCGGGGTATTTCTTGGAAACGAAGGATTTGAGCCCGTCCTTTGCGAAGCCCGGGCCGGCGACGATAAAGCGCTCGTCCGCCCCGGAAACATAGGAAGCGACCTCGCCGTAATACTGCCTAACCTTGTCCTCATAATTATCCTCCCTCTTGCTTCCCCCGAACCAGATGGTCGGGCCGTATTCCAATCCATATCCACGGAGGATTGCGGTGATGGCTTTCTCCTCGTCCATCACTATTATGCGGAGGGTGGGGCGGGAGGTCTCCTTCACCGCCTTCTCCAATCTTGAAATTTCGAAATTCTTCCATTCCTTGATTACCTTTACTGTGTCCCCGGCCTCCAAATCGAAGGTGTGGTGGCGGCCCTTCTGGACGAACTCCTCCGGGTTTCCGGCGATTATGACTCCAGCGATGCGGAGGCGGTTCGCGGTCTCGGCGAATTCAACGTTTTCCACTCTTAATGTAATAAAAACGGGCTTCCTTTCCTCCTTCCCCTCGCCGAATTTTACGCTGCGGTAAGTCCTGGCTTCCACTAGGTCTCCCTCCTTGAGGATTCTCTCCAGATGCCAGAGGTCCTCGAGGCGCTGGAGCATGAGCTTCATTTCGCCCGCCTTAAGGTCACGGTGGACTATTCGCATACAGTAGATAGTGGGATTGGGGAATTTAAAATAAGTGGGAACTTACTTCCAGAGCTTCAGCCTTCTCTTTGCCTCCTGCCAAAACATCTTTACGTATTGCAATCCCTGCCTGGCTTTCCCGGTAAGGAGGACCATCTTCCTCAAAAGGGAGCGCCTCGCCTTCATCGGAAGGAGCTTTCCCCCGTCCAGCTCGACGAAGGCGTCATAGGAGACCTTCGCTGGGATTTCGCATCCGTTGCGGGAGAAAGAGCCCTTGCGGAGGACCTGCACGAATTCCGAAGATGTGAAGTCCTTCTTTGCGAAAACCTCGCGGGCGCGCTCCTTGTTCTTCTCGTCAAAGTGGATTACGAGGCGGCCGTATGAGAGCGGGCTCGCCATCCTCCAGTAGAACGGAACTCCGGAGTAAACGTGCGTGTCGTGGTCAAAATAATTCCTCTTGCCGAATGTGTGGCGACAGTGGAGGGAGAACGCGTAGGTGATGTTGTTCTGCGTCATCTTCGCAGTGGTGCCGACGTACTTCGTAACGATGCCTCTGAAGAAATCCTCGGAAATTAGCCTGCCGGAAAATGAGACGGGGCTGTTGGAGAATGTCGGGTTGTATATGGCGACCATGTCTGCGTATTTCCTTATGAAATCGAAAAGCCACTGCAGGGACTCGCCGGCATCGAGTTCGTTTATGATGCCCATGCTGAGCACGCCCGCGCCCAGCTGCGTTTCCCCGTAGGGATGGGCGATGCCGAGGGCGAGCTCGTTCCTTGCGCGCATGTCGGATATCCTTCCCAGCAGCTTTTTCCGTTCCATCACGGGCGCCATCCCGGGGAATTCGCGGACCAGGCGGTCAACCATCATCCCGTAAAAGGAGGAAGCGGTCTCAAGGCTGCTGAAATAGATGTTCATGTGGGGGCCGTTCGAGCTGTCCGGGTTCCTGTGCGGGAGGGTGAGCTCTATGGAAGGGACTTTCAGGATTCCGCATCTTCTCTCCAGCTCCGCAATCTCGCGGATGTGTTTGGGGATTACGTGGTTGTGGTATCCGGTGGCGTCTATGTCATAGTGCCAGAGGAGCATCTCGCGGATTATGTTTATCCTTGAGGATGCGCCGTCGTCCTTCCCTTCGTTCTCTCCCCAGTGGCCGTGCGGGACTACGAAGCGGGTGTTGGGGTCCTTCGCCTTCTGCACGTCCAGTACCTCGTCCTTCACCTTCTCCGCCCAGGCGTCGCTGACGCGGAACGAGGAGAAGCGGCGCATCAGCTCTCGCTTGGAAAGCGCCTTTCCGCCCTCCCCCTTGGAGGGGTCGGTGAAGAATACCTTTGTCCTTCCGAAAAATGAGGTTTTTATGAACACGCAGAAATTGGAATCCGGGGAGTTCAGCCCGCGGTTGAGGATTATCTCCCCTTTTTTGCATAATCGGGAGTCGTCTATTATGCCGAAGCCGAGGCCCTGAAGCTCATCAACGAGCTTCTGCCTCTTTTCAATCCCCCTCTGCTGGAGGGAGCGGAAGATTCCCACATGCCCACCAACGTATATTTATGTGTGGTAACCTATATAAACGGGATGTGGGCGGAGGTGTTACGGAGAGATTTTCTTCCAGAGCTCCCTCTTCGCCTTCTCGGAAAGGCTCTTGTCCTCCTTGAAGAACCTGAGGAAGAATTCGCGCAGGAGCTCGTTGGTGCGGGCGGGGTCCCTCTTCTTCGCCATCTTCATGTATTTGGCGGACTCTGGGCTGTCTAAAAAAAGAAGGCACGCCGCGACAAGGAACAGGGAATCCGTATCCTC
Source organism: Microcaldota archaeon (assembly GCA_013425455.1). GTDB lineage: Archaea > Micrarchaeota > Micrarchaeia > Anstonellales > Bilamarchaeaceae > CAIXOA01. The sequence goes on from JACCLI010000047.1 coordinate 18,069, forward strand.
GGAAATCTCCAATGCGTGGTGGAGGTCATCCATCGCCTCCTCGAATTCGAACAATTCCATGTGCACAGAGGCCTTTGCGCGGTAGTATTTTGCATCCGGCTTAATTTGGAGTGCGCGCTCGAAACATTCCGTGGCGTATTCGAGCCTCCCCTCGTGCTGGGAGACCATCCCCATCCTGAACCAGGACTCGGGGTCCCATCTGGTCTTCCTGATGGTGTCCTTCGCGCGCTTCCTCACTTGCTCTTTCTTTCCTGCGCGCAGAAGGGCGAGCGTTTCCTCCATGCGAGCATATGCCCATCAAGCATTTAAAACGGTTATTGTGTAGTTTAATTGCTAGCCCCTTCGTCTAGCGGTCAAGGATAGCGGGCTTTGGACCCGTTGACACCGGTTCGAATCCGGTAGGGGCTAATAGGAGTATGGAACGACGGAGGAGGAGAGGGTTTATAAATCCTTTCCGAGTAATATATGTGTGAGAAAATGGTTATGAAAGAAAAGTACGTTCCAGAGCAACTCGACATTGTCCCTTCCAGGGCAGAAAGGGAGGCAGTTGTACCCATAGCCATAAGGCAGATGGACCATTCCGCTTATACAATAGAAAAGCTCAGGGAGAGCGTCACCGCGATGGAGCTCGACCACCACAATTTTCCTACTCCTTTTGAGGCCTCTGCCCATACGCAGGTGGCGGAGAGGTGGGAGCGCCTGCCGATAAACAAAAATCACGGTTCCTCGAGGCACGACCCGATCGGAAGGCTTTTTGAGAATCTCAGGCACTCTGTTTCTGACTAGAAAACCCGGAAAAGAAATTTGTTATTCCATCTCTATTGTGGAAGGCGGCTTGTTCGTAATGTCATAGACCACTCTTCCGACGCCCCTTATCTCGTTTGTAATCCTTGTGGAGATTGTGGATAATACCCCAAATGGGATTTCTGAAAAGTTGGCGGTCATTCCGTCCAAACTGCGGACTGCGCGCACGACCACCGTGTATTTGTATACTCTTTCATCTCCGGCGACTCCCACGGTCTTTGAAGGGAGCACAGCGGCGAAATATTGCCAGGGGCGCTCCATTTTCTTTTCCGCGGATGCGCGGTCCAGTTCCTCTTCAACGATGAAGCAGGCATCCTTTACAATATCTAATTTCTCGCGGGAGATTTCACCTACTATGCGGACCGCGAGGCCGGGGCCTGGGAAGGGCTGCCTCTCGAAAATGTAATTCGGGAGCCCGAGTTCTTTTCCAACCATGCGCACCTCGTGCTTGTAGAGTTCGCGCAGGGGCTCGCACAGTCTCAAATCCATATCTTTTGGGAGGCCGCCCACATTGTGGTGGGACTTTATTGTCTGCCTCCCTCCGCCGCCGCTTTCAATCCAGTCCGGGGCAATTGTTCCCTGGATGAGCACCTTTACCTTTTCCTTTTTCGCTATTTCCTCGAATACGCGGATGAATTGTTCGCCGATTATTTTCCTCTTCTGCTCAGGCTCGGAAATTCCTTCCAGTTTCTTGATGAAGCGCTCGCTCTCGCTTGCGATGCGGATTGGAATGCCCACCTTTCCAGCCGCTTCTTTCACGTGCTGCGCCTCGTTCTTGCGCATGAAGCCGTTGTCCACGAAGACGGAAACGAGTTGGTTAGGAACGGCGCGGGCGGCGAGGGTGGCGGCGACCATTGAATCCACGCCTCCGGAAACAGCGATTATGCATCTCTCCTTCCCCACTGCTTTCTTTATGTCTTCCACTGCCTGCGGAATGAATTTTGATGGATTGAATGCCATGGCTGGATTTCTGGGGCGGATTTTAAATAGCTCACGGTCAAAAGTGGTGCATGCACATTATCGCGGACTTGCATCTCCATTCAAAGTATTCACGCGCGACCAGTGGAAACTCTGATTTGGAGGGTTTGAGCGAGTGGGCGCAGACAAAGGGGATTGGATTGTTGGGGAGCGCGGATTTCACGCACCCTAAATGGCTGGGGGAATTGAAAAAGAAACTGAAGGATGAGGGGGAGGGGATTTTCTCCTACAAGAATACGAAATTCATGCTCACCACGGAAGTGAGCAACATATTTTATCGGAAGGATGTGAACAAGAAAGTGCATAACATCCTATTCGCGCCTTCGCTGGAAGTAGTGGGGCAGATCTGTGAAGGGCTGAAGAAATTTGGAAAATTGGAGGAGGATGGGAGGCCCATCCTGAATTTGGATATTATTGAGATGATGGAGATTCTCCGCGGGATATCGCGCGAAATCTACGTCGTGCCGGCTCACGCTTGGACTCCTTGGTTTGGGGTGTTCGGCTCAAAATCCGGGTTTGATTCATTGGAAGAGGCGTTCGGGAAATATGCGAAGGATATTTTTGCATTGGAAACGGGATTGTCTTCCGACCCTTCGATGAACTGGATGCTGAGCGCGCTGGACAGGATCACTCTAATCTCCAATTCGGACTGCCATTCCCCGCAGAAATTGGGGAGGGAGGCGAATGTGTTTGAGCTTGAGAGGCTGACGTACAAGGCGGTTATGGATGCGATAAAGACGCGGAAGGGATTCCTGAAGACTTATGAGTTTTATCCGGAGGAAGGGAAATACCACTGGGACGGGCACCGTGACTGCAAGGTATGCCTTTCCCCTCCGGAATCAATTAAGATGGGGGATTTGTGCCCGGTGTGCAAGAAGAAGTTGACCGTGGGAGTATTGCACAGGGTTGCTGCGCTTGCGGACAGAAAGGAGGGGTTTGTTCCTCCGCACTCGGTTCCGTTTACGAGATTGATTCCGCTCATGGAAATTATTGCCTCTGTGCGGGATGCGGGGGTAGGCACGAAGGGGGTGCAGGAGGAGTATTTCAAATTGGTGAATTACTTCGGGAATGAGTTTGCGGCGCTGGAGGCGCCGGAAGAGAATCTAATTCTGGCTTCGGACAAGGTGCTTGCAAAAGCAATAGTGAAGGCAAGGGAAGGGCAGGTTTACTGGAAGCCGGGTTACGATGGGGTTTTCGGGGAGATGAGATGGGAAAAGCCGAAGGAGGACCCGAAGAGCCAGAAGAGCCTTATGGATTTCTAACACTTAAAAACACCTACTACCAATATGTTTAAATACCCTTCTTGACCATATATTACCATGAATGGTGCCACCAAAACCCTCAGCCCTGAGGATAGGGCAATTGCCTTTACACTCAAGAGGGGAAGCGATTCTCAATTCGCAAACAGCATGTTCAAGCTCTCTTCAGACAGGATGCCAGAAGCCGCAAGGCTCTTCAGGTACCTGGAGAAGGTGGAGGAGGCGAGGGGAACGGGGCACTTTTTCCCGCTAAAATACCTGCTTACGCTGGCAATAGAGAGCAACGAGAGAAGCCAGAGGTTCTGCCTTATAGGCGGATTCGCGGCCTTCATGTACATAACGGCTGCGGAAGGCGAGCTGAAGGGCCCCACTGAGAAGTGGAGGGGCTCCCACGACCTGGACATAATAGCGATAGACAGGGGATTCCCGGCGATGGCGGCGGCAACTTTCAATACCCCGTTGATAAAGGCTCCTTTCCCGAACAAGACCGCGGTGAACGCATACGACGAGCACGCGGAGTTCCCGTGCGAAATGGACATCTATCACTTTGAAGGCGGAAAGCTCAGGATAGAGGAGTATGTGCTGAAAGAGAAGGACCTGAGGGCCGTAACATTCGAGAGGCTTGGGGTAAAATTCAATGTGATCTCCTGGGACCAGCTGGTCTCGCTGAAAGTTTATGCTAACAGGATGCGGGATAAGATAGATGTGGTTGACCTTGTATGCGCCCTTGCGAAGGCGGAAGAGCGCGGAATCAGCGGTGAGCTGGGGGGGAGCCTGGAGGAGCAGTTTGGAAAGCTTACCGAGGCGGAGAAGGAAGCGGTGAGGAAGGCGTTCGTGGAAGTTATCGCGACAAGGGATGTGAAGGAGAAGTTCGGGGGCATTGTCCCGTATTACGGCAGGCAGGAGATAATCAGGGCATACGGGCAGATAGAAAGCCTTTGATGCATACCTCTCTTTTTTAATCGTTATCCAGCAAATCTAACCTATGGAACTCCACGAGAGAATATATGAGCTGGCGCTCACGCGCTCCTTTTTCTACCCTTCAAATGAGCCTTATGGGCAGGTTTCGGGCTTCTATGATTATGGGCCGACGGGATGGCAGATTAAAAGGAGATTGCAGGCCCTCTGGAGGAGGATGTTCATACAGGAGGAGGGATTTCTGGAGGTGGAATCCTCTATTGTTACTCCGGAGATTGTATTGAAGGCGAGCGGGCACGTGGAGGAATTCACGGACCCTGTGGTAGAGTGCGAGAAGTGCCACACGAAAGTGAGGGCAGACCATTTGGTCGAGAGCAAGATTGAGTTCAAGTGGGACGGAAAACTGGAGACGCTCACCGCGAAGATAAGGGACAATGAGATAAAGTGCCCTTCCTGCGGGGGAAGGCTGTCGGATGCGTTTGCTTCCAATCTGATGTTCCATACGGGGATTGGGGCGGGGCAGGAGACTGCCTATTTGAGGCCCGAGACCGCGCAGGGCATATTTACCGCGTTTCCGCGGGTGTTCAGGAACCATGGGGCGAAACTGCCCCTTGCGGTGGGGCAGATTGGGAGGAGCTTCAGGAACGAGATTTCCCCGCGGAGGAGCCTCGTGAGGATGAGGGAGTTTACGCAGATGGAGCTGGAATACTTCTTCAACCCCAAGATTCCCACAATTGAGGGGTTTGAAAGGGTGCGGGAAAAGAAGATTAGGATTCTCACCCGGGAAGAGCAGGAGGGGAGCGGGGCGCCAAAATGGATGAGCGCGGGGGAGATAGTGGAGAGGGGGATTGCGAACGAGATTATGGCCTATTTCCTGGTTAAGGAATGGGAGTATTATACTATTGCAGGTTTGGCTCCTGATGCGATGTGGTTCAGGCACCTTCGTGCGGATGAGACTCCGCACTATTCCCGGAGCAATGTGGATTTGGAGGTGGAAACCTCCCATGGGATTGTGGAGATTGCAGGGAACGCGTATAGGACGGATTATGATTTGGGAAGGCATGCGCAGTTCAGCAAGAAGGATTTGAGTGTGTTTTCCGAAGAGACTAAGGAAAAAGTTGTACCGCACGTGGTGGAGGTCTCGATGGGAGTTGATAGATTGTTCTTCTGCATGCTCGAGCACTCGTTTAGGGAGAAATCCGAGGGGAAGGACTGGGAATGGTTTGACTTTTCCCCCTTTGTTGCGCCTTATGACTTATGCGTATTCCCTCTTATGAAGAAGGACGGGCTGCGCGAGAAGGCAGAGAGCATCGTGCTTATGATGAGGGAGGCGGGAGTGGAGGCGTTCTTCTCCGATGCGGGGAGCATAGGGAGGAGGTATGCGAAGGCGGACGAGATTGGGGTTCCTTATGCGATTACTATTGATTATCAGACGCTGGAAGACGATTCCGTAACCATCCGGTTTAGGAACGACGGAAAGCAGGAAAGGGTTGCGGTAGAGAAACTGGTGGAAAAGATAAAGAAATTGAAGAAGGAAGGGAAATTGGTATTAGGTTGAAGATATGACTTTGATTTCAGAACCGGAAGATTTGGTCTGGAAGGTTAAGACAGGGCGAATGTCTGCGCATGATGCCTTGCTCATTATGAAAAGATTATTTGAAAAGAATGCTAAACTAGATGAGGCGAGGAATTTAAGGGAGATAAGGGGATACCTGGAGGACGAAGCAGCAAAAGAAAACATGAGGGCAGTCCTGAAAGCTGGTAGAAGAACGAGAATGGAAAGAAGAAATCCTGAGCCAACGCATCTGAGAAGGCTGAGGGTATAGAAAACTCTAATCCTTTATGCCGAGCGCATCCTTGGCAAGGCTCATCTGGCTTTCAACCGGCTTTATTGCCACTTCGGTGAATGCGTGGTCGGTTTTTCCGAGGATGTAGACGCTCTCCAGGTCCACTTTTCTGTTTGAGAGCTTCCTTGTGAGCTTTCCCAGTTCCCCGGGCCTGTTCGCCATCTTTATTACGAGGATGTCTGCGACGGTTATCTCCCGTATTCCCACCTGCTTGTCAAGGATTCTCTTTGCGGAAACCGGGTCGGTGGTCACGATGCGGAAGATTGCGTTGACCCCCTGCCCGTAGGCGGCGATTGCCTCGATGTTCACGCCTGCGCCCCCGATCGCCTCCGCGATGTTCGCGAGAGTACCAATCCTGTTTTCCACGATTACGGTTATTTCCTTCATACGGACACCCCAAATCCTTTTTGCGCCCGAAAGACCGGGCAAAAATGAATTAGCGGGAGGTGGATTTGAACCACCGATCTCTGGGTTATGAGCCCAGCGGGCACTCCAAGCTACCCTATCCCGCTTCAAAATCTAACAGAAGTGATTCCTATTTTGAGCGACGCTCTTTTTAATTCTTCCATCGTATTTAATTAAATCTGACCTACGGCGATTGCTAATAAAAATCGCGGGGGGTTATGATTACCCGTTAAATCGGGTGGGGGTCAGGAGGACCCTCAAACTGGGGGGAGGGTGTCCCTCCCCGCGGTTCGGTGCTGGGGTCGCCTAGTCCGGTAGGGCGGCAGCCTGCTAAGCTGTTCTCCCAAAAGGAGTCGAGGGTTCAAATCCCTCCCCCGGCGAAGGTCTTGGGTTAGAGTTAGGTAGGACTGCTTCTGTCCGGAAGTGTCTGTTTTTAAGATTTCCTGTATAAACCCCAAACAACACATTAATACTGGGGTGAAAATATGGGATGTGGAGAACTTGATGGCGGAACCCGTTGCCTTGGGGCTATACATGGCCCGGAGGATGTAATTGCGCTATTGCGCGCTGGCGCAATAAGCGAGGCAGAGGCAGAAGAAATAATCAGAACCGGAAAAGAAGCTGACTTAAATTTTCTGACGTGTGATAGGGTCGGGATTGAAAAGGAAGCTGCACGCAAGCTGGTTGACAAGAGATATGAAAGAGTTCCAGAGCAGCTCAGGGCAGCCGCAAGCGAAAGCAGGTTCGTGGCAAAGGACAGGGGAGAAAGGATGAAAGGGACAGAAGCCACTGCCCCGGCCAAAGATGGCTTAAAGAAGAAATAATCTATTGGGCTTTTACGGGAGTGGAGGTCCAAAGTTGAACCTAGAGTGAGAGGCGCTCCCCCGGCGTCTTATTTTTTAAACTTAAAAAGAGGAATATCCATATGCGAAACCTTGCGTTCGCAATCCATCCGCATGAGATGGATGTTGCGATACGAAGGGCGAAGTCCTCGCTTCGGCTGCTTGAGGCCGAGCCATGCAAGGCACCCAAGGAAAGGAAATGGCCCATTCCGGAGCCGGTGCAGGTGGCTATGCTGAAGGCGATGCACCCGGAGATGGAGGGGGCGAGGATAAAGAGGCTGCTGCGGGACGGGAGGATGCGCCTGCCGCAAAAGAAGTACCATCTGGAAGAGGTAAAGAGGGCGGCGGTATTGGCGCTGGTTAAGCACCTTGGCAAAAACCCCTTGTGCGTGCCGGACGAGGATTTTGAAAGGAATGGGCTGGGATGGCTTGTGAACAGGTACGGCTCGTCCTTCAAGGCGCTGAAAAGCGTCGGTCTTCTCTCTGAAAAGGACAGGCACGCGCACCGCTTCAAGAAGAAGCCCTGGACCTTCAGCAACAGGGAGAACAGGATAAAAGCACTGCGGGAGGCGGAAGAAAAGCTGGGCGGGAAGCCACGGGAGACGAGGCTGTGGCACCTCAAGGATGAATTCCCGAAGGTCCATGCGATGGTGATAAACTATTATCACGGCTCGGTCTTCGAGGCGTACGTGGATGCTGGCCTTGCCACCCGGAAGGATGAGGAATACATGCGCGCCGGGACCGAGAGGCTGAAAAGGAAGATTGCGAGGGAAGGCGGATAACTATTTGTTCTCGCACCTCAGCTGCACATACATGTCCGAGCGGTCCTTCTGGTTTGCCTCCCCATCGTAGGCGAAAAGGGCGACGTCGCACTTGTAGAGCTGGGGCGGCGTGTTGTGGTTGGAGAAGACCTTTATTCCCTTGGAAAGGGAGCCGCGGGGCTCGCATATCCCGATTCTAAACCTCCCTGTGCCCATCATCCCGGTCTGGGAAAGGGAGAGCGCGGGCGGGAGCTTCACGTCCGCCTCGTACCACATGGGCAATTCGCGAGTTGAATCTATTTTTATGATTATTTCCACGGAATCCACGCGCCTCGCGGCGAGCGGGCCCGGATAGACTGAGAGTTCCACTTTCATTCCCACCACCTGCAATAATTTTACCGGATTAGTAATTTAAGGCTTGCCTTACAAACTGGGAGCGTGATACCCGAATCAAAGTTCATACGGAAAGAGATTGTGCTGCGGAACATGTGGCTCGCGGACGAAGTGAGGCTCACGCGCAAGTCCATGGTGAGGTGGGTGGCGCTCTCGCTGGGATTGATTTCGGAGAAGGAGAGCAGGGATTTGATTGTGGACCTGCTGGACGTGCTTTTCGAATTCTTTGCGAAGGGCGAGGAGCCCACGACGCAGGAGATACTGGATAGATTAAAAGTGAAAACGAATGAGGAGCCGAATCCAAAAGCGGTCTATTATCATTTACAAAAATTGATGGACCAGGGATTATTGCAGAGGGAGAAGGGGAAGTATTTCATTTCCCGCGAGAATAAACGGCTCTCGGTTGCGGTGAAGGAACTCTACTTGAAGGAAGTGAACGAGGCGCTGGGCGAGATTACTAAAGCCCTGGAGATGCTGGAGAAGTAATCAGGGCCTGCAGCAGGATAAACCCTTCCTGGGCTCCGCATGGGATCTCATTGACTGGCAGGCGGGCATCCTTTCGAATGTGGGTTTTTGCCTTATGTCTTCCTTGCCAACGACTATTGTCTTTAGCACTTCAATCACGATGGCAATCTTCTTGTCGCAGGTTATCACATTTCCGTCAGGCCCGCGGGCGAACCGTATCTTGTTTATCCTTTCCTGCTGGGAGATGTATTCGGGGTCGGTTTCGCTGGAGTTGTGGAGCACAAACGTATCCGGGAACCTTTTCTGGATGAGGGGCACTATGCCTGAAAAGGCGCTCTTGTTTTCTTCTATCTCCTCATCCATGATGTAGGCGTCGTATCTTGTCTCGGAAACCTTGAGGTAGCCGCCCACGCTCACCACTATGTCCACCCTCGCTTCAGGCATCATTCTACTGAAGATCTCCTTGTACATCCTAACCAGCGATGGGTTGTCCTCGACTATCAAAATCTTCATGGTCATATTGCTCGCCTTTTGGAAAGTTCCTTATTTGCATGGCATGGGAATAAAAAGCTAGGTTTTCCCCTCAGCCTGGCGGGATGGGATGTATAAAAAGGTTTTTCATACAAATAAGCCCCATGGATTTCTCGGGATTCTACAAGCTTCCAGTAAAGGATAGGCTGGCGAAGCTCAGGGAGGCCGGAAAGATTAGTGCGGAAGATGAGAAGGTGCTCCTGGACGGGGACGCCCTGAAAATGGAGGTGGCGGACCGCATGGTTGAGAACGTGGTGGGCAGGTTCCACCTTCCGTTTGCGGTTGTTCCTGGGTTTGTGGTGAACGGGAAGGAGTATGTGGTGCCGATGGTGATAGAGGAGCCGTCGGTGGTTGCGGGCTCGGCCAACGCGGCGAAGAGCGCGCGGGAGAGCGGCGGGTTCACTGCGGATGCGGACGAGCCCATAATGGTCGGGCAATTGCAGATTATGAACCCAAAGAGTGGCGCGCTCGCGAAACTGGAAGCTGCAAAGGGAAAGATATTTGCGAAGGGGAAGGAGTTCGCGGTGGGAGTGGAGAGGTACGGGGGAGGACTGAAGGAGATAAGGTTCAGGGAAGTGAAGACCTCCCGCGGAAAGATGGTTCTTGTTGAATTCGAGGTGGACGTTCGGGACATAATGGGCGCGAACACGGTGAATACTATAGTGGAGGGGACCGCGCCGCTCGTGCAGGAGATTATTGGCGGGACCGTGAGGCTTCGCATACTGAGCAATTTGGCGGTAAAAAGAAAAGCGAGGGCGAAGTGCACCTGGAAAAAAGAGGTTATTGGGGAGGCAGCAGTGGAGGGAGTGTTGGACGGGTACGAGATGGCGGCGAATGACGTGTACAGGTGTTCCACTCATAATAAGGGGATAATGAACGGAATAGACGCGGTCGCCGTGGCGACGGGAAACGACTGGAGGGCGGTGGAGGCCGGGGCGCATTCCTTTGCGGCTTTGGGAGGATACCATCCGCTTACAACATATTGGAAAGATGCGGATGGAAATCTTGTGGGCGAGATAGAATTGCCGCTTGCGGTGGGGACCGTGGGCGGGGCGATAAACATTAATCCGCTGGCGCAAATCGGGCAGAAGATTCTCGGTGCCAAGAGCGCGCGCGAGCTTTCGATGGTCATGGCGGCGGTGGGATTGGCGCAGAACTTTGCGGCCCTCCGCGCCCTGGGGATGGAAGGGATTTCCCAGGGGCACATGAAACTGCACGCGAAAAACCTTGCGGTGATTGCGGGCGCGAGCACCACCGCAGAAATAGACAAGGTTACGGAGAAGATGAAGGAAAGCGGGGTTTATACTGTCGAGAATGCGAAGAAAATATTCGAAGAGTTGAAAAAGTGATGGGGGGTTATGATTACCCTAAAGAGAAGGGGGGACTCCCCCTTCCTCTTGGGAAGAGGGGTTCTAAATGAAGGAATACTTGCATTTGTTTGCGCTTGTGCTGTTTTCTATTGGGTTCTTTTTGGTCGGCTACCAGGGGATTTCCGAGCAGGGGTACGGGAAATTGCTTGCGCTCGGAATCAATGACGTGCAAACCGCCTACTACATTGCGCTGGGGAGCGTGGTGGTTGCACCGCTTCTTCTCTATTTTGCGTTGAAGACGGTTGGGCTTTCGGACTGGAAGTGCATGTTCGGGGGGCTGTTGCTTGCGACCGCGCCAGTGGCGATAAACAATTCAATAGTTCTTGCTGACCCGGAGGCATCCCTCATGATGGTGGGTGCGGCTGCGGCGATTCTTGTTGCGGGATTGGTTTCGCAATTAATCAAAAACAGGAGGGCGGGGCTGGTTTTCCTGCTGGTGGTGGCTGGGGCCGCTATTTATCTGGGAATGACTAATGGGGCCGGCGTAAATTATTATGTGGGGGAATATTCCCTATTGCTCCCCTTTTCGTTCGCATTGCTCATAGAGGGGATAAAGGAGAGGCGGGAGGATAAGGTTGGGCCGCCAATATTCGGATTTGCGGCGTTGCTGTTCTCGCATCCACTTGGGGCGGCGATACTCGCCTGCACCAGCGCGCTGGGGCTTGCGGAGCTCTGGAAGGAGAAGGAGAGGCCCCTTCTCCTGGAATTCCTCGCGGTCTATTCACTGTGCCTGGTGTTCGCGCAGGGGGACCCCTTAAGGAGCGCGGTGGCTGGGCTTTTCGGATTCATTGTTTTCTATGCGATAATGATAATGTACAATGTGAAAATGAGGGATGTGGCGCAGCCTGCGGCGATACTGCTGATGCTGGTTGCGGTGCTTTCCATGGCGGGGAACCTCTCCGCGCACAAATTCGAGGGAAATGTGCTGCCCGTGCCCTCGGAGGAAACCGTCGGGATGTACAAATGGGCGGAAGGAAAGGGGGAGATGGGCATATTCGCCTATCCCAATGCATTTGAGTATTATGCGGGAAGGGAGGCGAAGGTGCTGGACCCCCTGGGGACGGAGTGGGCGGATAACGTGATATTCACATATGATACACTGGACGCAGGGGTGGAGGGGAGCCCGAATTTGTTCTATTATATGGCTACCAGCACCGCACAGGACAATTCCCAGTATGCAATTTACAGGAACGGGGATTACGGGCTGATGATGAGGATAATGGATGGGAGGGTGGACCGGAGCGACGCGGACCTCGTAGACATAAATCGGCAGATGAGAATAAAGACGATACCGTTTACGAAAATAAAGATTCTGGACGGGAACTTATCCTATTCGGATGCGAAGAACAGGGTGGTCAACGTACTGGATATAGAAGGGAGCGTGCTTGCGGAAGGGATGAAGAAGGCCAGGGAGTATTCCCTCCCCGGAGCGTTTGTGGTGAGGGGCTGATGTGGAGCTTCATAGGAATACTGCTGTTTTCCATCGTTGTGACGGTCGCGTTCTCCGAGTTGCTCATTCCGAGGTTGAAAAGGTTCGGGATTACTGGAAAGGATGTGAACAAGGAGGGGAGGCCGGAAGTTGCGGAGATGGGCGGGCTGGCAATAGTCGCGGGATTTACGGCGGGAGTGTTGCTGGCGATAATGCTGAATACGTTCAATGGATTGGAGTTCAACATAACTTATGTGCTTGCGGCCCTTGTGACCATACACGCGATGGGCTTCATAGGAGTTGTGGATGATTTGCTGGACATTCCGCAGGCGGTGAAGGCGTTCCTTCCCCTTGCGGCGGCCGTTCCGCTTGTGGCGGTGAGCGCTGCGGGGAGCACCGCGATGACGATTCCTTTTGTAGGTTCGGTGGATTTGGGGATATTCTACATAATTTTGCTTATTCCCATAGGGGTGGCGGTTTCCTCAAATTTGACCAATATGCTTGCGGGCTTCAACGGGATGGAGGCGGGGATGGGGGGCGTGATGATGCTTGTTATGGCGCTGCTTGCCTATCTGAACGGCTCGAACGAGATGCTGGTGCTGTTCCTTCCGATGGTTGGGGCGCTTGTGGGCTTCCTGAAAAACAATTGGTATCCGGCGAAGGTGTTTCCCGGGGATGTGGGCAATTTGACCATAGGGGCGGTGCTCGCCTCCGGAGTGATAATAGGGAACATGGAGAGCGCTGGGGCGCTCATAATGATTCTTTACGTGGTGGACTTCTTCATAAAGGCGTACAATAAGTTCCCAAGCAGCAAATGGTGGGGGGAGCTCAAAAATGGGAAACTTCGCCCTGTGGAGGGGAAGGTGCGGGGATTTGCGCAATTAGTTATGAAAATGAGCGGGGGAATAAGCGAGAGGAACCTCACGCTCGTGTTCATAGGGATGCAAATAATAGTGGGATTGGTGGTTTTCCTCCTTTATGCGAAACTCTAGTGCTTTGGGGATTTTTCCTTCATCTTTTCATATTCTTCCACATTCCCTATGTCATGCCAGTAGCCGGAGAGCGTGTAGGTGTTGATGCATTTTCCGGAGGAAAGAAGGCGCGGGAAGACGTTCTTGGCGAAATCCTCCTTTTCTTTTATTTGGGAGAATACTCCGGGCTCCAGAATGTAGATTCCGGTGTTTATCTTATGAGTAAGTAATGGCTTCTCCTGGAATTCCTCCACTTTTCCGTCTTTTTTTGTCTTGATTACGCCGTACTCTATTTTGGTGTGGTGATCCTGGACCGCGATGGTTGCGGGGCAGCCGGACTTCTTGTGGGAAGCGAGCATCTCCCTGAAATTTATGTCCGTGAGGTGGTCGCCCATTGTAACGAGAAAAGTTTCGTGGGGCTTCTTTGCGTGGAGGAGGGCTCCCGCGGTTCCGCGCTCTTCCTCTTCCTCAACATATGAGATGGATACGCCCAGTTTCTTCCCGTCCCCGAAATAGTCCTTTATGTCCTGGCGCAAATAGCCAACGAACAGGGTGATGTCGGTTATGCCGGATGCCTTCATATGCTCGATTATGTGCTGGAGGATGGGCTTTCCCTCTTCTATGGGAAGCATTGGCTTTGGCATCTTGTATGTGTATGGCCTTAGGCGGGTGCCTTTCCCTCCGCAAAGAATGAATGCTTTCATGTTTTTCACCTTATGTAAAGTCCTATTAACGCGCCTACTATAGCGCAAATTATGTTGGTGGTCCCTTTTGTGCCTATCCCCCTTTCCTCCAAAACCCCGAAAAGGGTGTCCACTATGCTTCCTGCGAAACCAGCGATGGTTATGAGGAGGGCGGCGGTGGGGGAGAGGCCGAAGAGGAAGATTGCACCTATCCCTATGAGGGCTGCCCCCAGCAAAGACATCACGAAGCCGAGGATGCTCACCGCGCCGGAGGTGCCGGGCTTCACCCGCTTGAATCCATCCAAGGAGAGGGGCTCTCCGGACAATACCCCTAATTCGGAGGCGAACTTATCGGAAGTTACGGCCGCGATGGAGGCGATGTAGGGGAGGGGGCCCACATAAACGGAAAGGCCGGCGCAGATTGCCGGTACCAATCCATTGGAGAGGACATTCTCCCAGCTCCGGTCGTGCTCGTATATGCCCATGTCCTTTTTCTCATAATAGCCGTATTTTGTAACGAAGATGGCGAGCATGAGGAAGAAGAGCATCATCGCGAGGTAGGGGGCGCCACCGAAAATGAAAATGGCTGCACCGAAGATTATGGCAAGGGTGAGCCCGGGCTTGTCCAGCATCGCGACCATTCAATCCACCTTTATGGTTGTTCCCTCTATAGAGAATTTACTCTGGAGGAATTTCCCAATTATATTTATAGAGGTTGCTGTATGGCTGGAGACCCTGGAGGTTTTGTAGGAGGTTTTTCCTGCCATTGCCGCATAAATGAGCAATTGGTCGGCGAGGCGGTGGTCAACGTCCACATCGCCCTCTTCCTTTATTCCGTTGAAGCACTCCTCTCCCACCTTCTCGGAAGGCTTTCCCTTTTCGCCCATCACCTGGAAGCCTACGAATCCCCTCCAGGCGAGCATTGAGTTGCCGGGGTCCCTGCATTCCTCTTCCCGCACGTATACCTTATTGATAGCATTATGGGCGAATATTTTCTTCTCCCGGATTGCGATGGGCATGGGGAGGTTTGCGAGGGAGATGATTACTTGCGTAGCGGGAAAAGGCACGCGGGTCCAGTAATCGGTGGACCTGGGCTTGGAAGGCTTTACTTTTAAGCGGATTTCCCCGCCTCCGGAGGGGTAATAGCCGGCGCGGAGCATTTCCGATTCTATTTCGCAGCCCATGTACCCTAAGGCGGGAAGGAAAACCCTCTCAAAATAATCGTAGGAGGGGGCCTTGGGGTTGTGGGTGCCCCCGATAATTTTTACTTCCGAAGGCTTGGAGGCGGAAAGGAGCAACGGGAGGATTGTTTGGGCGACGAGGACTGAGGAGCCGGCGGTGCCGATGTTGAAGTCATATTTGCCCCCTATTATGCCGGAGGGGGTATAAGAAATCTCCTTGGAATCCTCTTCCGCGCCCTCTAAAGTGCCCCTTGCGATGGAGCGGACGGCCTTTGCGGCCATTAAATGCTGGGGGCGGAGGCCGGGCTTGTCCCTTTTTGCCCTGATGTTGAAGATGCGGACCGGAGTATTGGTGAGGGCGGAAAGGGTGAGGGCGGTGCGGATTATCTGGCCGCCGCCTTCGCCTGCGCCGCCGTCTATTTCTATCATTTTCATTCTCTCAGCTCTTTTTGATTTTCCATTTCTCTATTATCGCAAAAATCTCATCTTTCCTCTGAAAATTAAGGCTTACCTCCAAACCATAACCGGTCGGTTTTTTAATAAGGAAATTATCCTTTATCAGTTGTTTAGCGGCATCCTCTATTTTATCCTTAAGGTGGCTGGGTGCGCCCTTTGCAATATTGTCGAAGCTGGTGTGCTTTGCCTTCCACCAGCCGTGGCGGGCGAACTTGTCGAGAATCCATGGGATAATGTCCTCGTTTCCCAGCTCAGGCATCGATGTACACCAAAATATACATTCAACGTATGGTTTTATAAACATATACGACGTTAGAATGTTATGGAAAAATCATTGTTTGTGAATTTCCTTGGGGACACGCCGCTTGTGAGGGTGATGGACTTCTTCATAGGGAACAGCATATTCGACTACACAAAAACAGACATTGCGGAGAACTCGGATGTATCCAGAGCTTCCCTATATACTGTATGGCCGCAGCTTGAGCAATACGGGATAGTGAAAGCGAGCAGGAAAATTGGGAACACTACATTATACCGCCTGAACAAAGAAAACCCGGTTGTGCAGAAGCTTATTGAGCTGGATTTGAAGCTGAGCAGGGAATATGCGGATACGGGAGAGAAGGTTGCGGCGAAAGTTGCGAACAGGTAAGTGGAAACCTATTTAAGCACTTAAATACATAATAAATAACATATGCTGATTACCATAAACCTCTTGCCGAAAGGAAGTGCTCAGACCAAGGTGCGGGAGCCTTTGGTGGAAAAACCAAGGAAAAGGAGGGAAATCCCTGATTGGCTGAAGGTTACGCTAGTCAGGAACAGCTGCGACTCCATAAATTTCTGGAAGGTGGCGGAAGAGGCGGGCATGAGAACGCAGTTCCTGGAATTCGCGGAGATGCACTGCAACAGGGAAAGGGAGGAAAGGCTGGCTTACGGCGGCAGGCCGAACAAGCGGGTGAAGGGAATCATAGCGCAGGCATTCGAGGACATGATGGGAAAGGCAAGCAATGTGCAGATACTCGATTGGCTGGAGAAGGGATACATCTGCATATACCGCTACAAGTGGGGCAGGGAAAGCGTAAGGAAACTCGCGGTCATTGGGCTGGTGAATGCCCTGGGGAAAGATGTGCGCGAGACGACGCAGGACGACTTCAATGATAATGGGCTGGGCGGGCTGCTCACGAACTATTACAGAGGCTCGCCTTACGAAGCCTTGAAGGATGCGGGCTATCTCATTCACCCTTGGGAAATGAAAACAGCGCCGCACATCTATGAGAATAGGGACAACCGGGTTGCGGCCATACAATGGGTGGTTGAAAAAATGGGGGGAGACCCTAAGACCATCACCTCCGACGATTTCCACGAGAACGGCCTTCGCGGCGTGATGCCTTATTACGAAACATTGTGGGATATGGTCTCTGATGCGGGTTATGATGTGAAGCCGTGGGAGATGGAAATGACTCCAACCTCCTTCTATGCAGAAAGGGAAAACAGAATCGCCAGGGTGAGGTGGCTGGTGGAGAAGCTTGGTAAAGAAGTGACGGGAATAACGCAGGATGACTTCAACGCCAATGGGCTAGGCAGGCTATTGGAGGGTTACTACGGCAATTCTCCGCACAAAGCGCTTGTTGACTCCGGCTATGATGTCAAGCCGTGGGAGATGGCGAGGGTTCCTTTTGGGACCTATGATGAGAAGAAAAATAGGGCGGATGCAGTAAAATGGCTTGTTGAAACGCTGGGAAAGAGGGCAAGGGACATTACTGTGGCCGATTTCTACAATAATGGATTCTCCGGATTGCTTAAGTATTATAATGACTCTCCTTATTCTGCGCTTCTTGAAGCCGGATTGGTTTCTGAGGCGGATGAAGAATATATGAGGTCAAAACAACACACGCATAAGGGGAAACAGGGAACTGAGATGCCTAGCCCTCCCTCTAAGGGAAGTGAGAATTAGGCCAGCGCACGTATGCGCTGGCTGGCAAGGCGACCAGTTTCCTCCCCAAAATACGCAACCTACTCTTAGGAAGTACCATATATATAAATCTTTGGGGGGTGTGTCTGAATGGAAACAGACGTGGATTTGCCGTCTTTTCCTTTAAAAAAGTATCCGAACAAAGGAGAACCCATGATAGAGATTAATCACGATAGGTGCATACAGTGCGTGGGATGCGCGTCCGTGTGCCCCGTGCTCGCAATAGAGCTGGTGGGGCTGAGGATGAAGACCTATCCGGAGAAGTGCATAAGCTGCAAGGCTTGTGTGAGGGTTTGCCCGGCGGATTGCATTAAACTAATAGAAAAGAAGTGAATCCTATGGATTACGATTATGATATCATAATAATAGGGGGAGGACCCGCGGGGGCTTCCATGGCGAGGATTGCCGCCCAGAACGGAATGAGCGTAATGATTTATGATAAAAGGAAGGAATTGGGCGAGCCGGTGAGGTGCGGGGAGGGGCTCGGGCAGAGGGAGGTGCTCGCGCAGGGGATAGATTTGCCGAGATGGTGCTTCTCAACGGAAATCCACGGGGCGAAGGTGATTGCGCCCAATGGGAAGAGCATAACCTGGAAGAGCAAGGATACGAAGGGATGGGTGCTCGAACGAAAAATGTTTGACAAGTGGCTAGTGGAGCTGGCCGTGGAGAAGGGCGCGAAGGTGAAGACTTATGCCAGGGTTACGGATTTGGTGAAGAAGGACGGGAAAATAGATGGAGTGATGGTCTCGCAATGGGGCAAGGAGCCGTTTGAGGTCCGGGCGCCACTGGTGGTTTCGGCGGAGGGGATGGAGGCAATCGTTGCCCGTAAGGCGGGGCTGAAGGCCATGTCCACGCTCTATGATGTGGATACGTGCTACCAGTATGAGATGAAGCCCTACGACCATGAGAATCTGATAGAACTCTATTTTGGGAACAAGATTGCACCGAGGGGGTACGTATGGATATTCCCGAAGGACGCGAAGAAGGCGAATGTGGGAATAGGGATAGGCGCGCACCTCACGAACTGGAAAAAAGGAGGGAACGTGGATGGGGCGGACCCCAAAATCCTTATGGACAGGTTCATAGAGAACCATCCCCAATTGAAGGATTCCAGCGTATTGCAGGACTTCGGGGGGGTTATTTCGGTCGGGGCGCCGATAGAGTCATTCGTGAAGGACGGGTTCATGTGCATCGGGACCGCGGCGAAGCAGGTGGACCCCATACACGGGGGCGGGATTGCGCTTGCGATGGAGACGGGCATACTGGCTGCGGCGATTGCGAAGAAGGCGCATGGGAAGAAGGATTACTCGGAAAAGGCGCTGAAGGAGTATGAGAGCATATGGAGGGCCGGGCCGGGGAAGAAGATGGCGAAGAGGCTGCTCTTAAGGAAAGTGATGGAGGAAGTGAACGATGATGATTTGAACCATATCTTCAATACCATTACGGATGCGGATTTGCAGAAGGTAATGGAGGGGAGCTTTGCCGGGCCTGTGGCGAAAGTGGTTGGCGGAAGGCCGCAATTATTGCGTATTCTGAAGGCTCTGATTAGCTAAATTATCGGGCGGAAGGAAAGCTCGCCGTTCTTTGCGATGGGCATGGCTGCCCCGTTCTTTCCTGCCAGTTTTACGAAGTACATCGCCATGTCGGCAAGGTCTATCATGAGCTGGCACCAGTCCTTTGCATATTCCAAAAGCTGGCCGTCCACCTTGTCCGGGAGCTTCTTCTGCCTACGGATGCGCTTGAGGTCCGCATCGCATTTCTCCCTCATCTCCTTCATACGCTCTATGCGCTCCACGACCCTTTTCATTATCTCCTGCTTGAAATCCACGGGAAAGCGCCTCACCTCGCGGAGCTCCTGCCAGATGGATGAGCCAACCACGCCGACGCTGGTGCGTATCCCGAGTGGACCGGACTCTGTCTGACAAACCATTGGGTCGAAGAGGCTGTGGAGGTATGTGCCGTGCCGTTCGATGTCCTGGATGGTTGCGACGCCTGGGTTGAGGAGGAAGAATTCCTCGCCCCCGTACCTGGAGGCGAAGCCGCCCGCCTCGGAGCGGAGCCTGGAGCCAAGTATGCCCATCACCTCGTCAGCGGTGCCATGCCCGTAAGTGTCGTTGAATTCTTTGAAGTCGTCTATGTCGATCATGGACGCCGCGAAGCGCCTTTTTCTCACTATGCTGGCGATGGCCATCTTAAGGAGCACCTCGTTGAGGAACCGCCTGTTCCAGAGGTTTGTGAGCGGGTCTATGTTCTTGATTTCCTCGTCGCGCTGGGTATAGAGCTCCTGCCAGATGAGGCGGGCCATTCCAACAAGATAGTCCAGCTGTTCGTTGTCCCTGCTCCCCGAAGGGTTCACGAAGCCCTCCACCGCGACCATGTGGGTGACATCCATGTGGCCCCTGGACATGTTTCCGAGGGGTATCCAGCAGCCGCAGTTGCCGAATGAGGTGGTCAGGCTTTCCTCCCGCATGTTGAAGTCGTCCGGGTCGGAGGTAAATAAGGATATCTTGTCCCCGTTGAAAATTACGGTCTGGCCGCCCAGTATCTTGCCTATGCGGGGGTCCGTGCGCATCATGAACTCCCTCTGCTCGCTTCCGATGGGGGTGCCGCCCACCCGCGACATCAGGCGGAGGCCGTCGTCCTTCGCCTCCCAGAGCTCCACCTTGGAGAGGTTCGGGTCGGTGGTGAGAATCTCCTTCATTATGAAGTTGCGCCGGTTGTGCCTGTGCCCCACCATGTGGAGCCTGCGTACGACTGAGCTCTGGGAGCGGAAAAAGGATGTTTGGGGGTCCTTCAGGCCGAATTCCTTGGGGGCTGGCGGAGGCTGGGATGCCCTTGTATCCTGGCAACCCGGGCTGGGTGGAGCTGAAAGTCTGGATTTATCATTCATACTATTCAACCAACTATAACTACTAATTAATGCACCACATCTGTTTTTATTTGTTTCCCTACTTCCATAGGGGCAGGTGGAACAAATGTTCGCTTTCGATGAAGACGAGGACTGGGAGGACGAGGACTTCGACGACGAGGAATGGGGAGAGGACGGAGAAGAGGAGGAAGAGGGCTAGTCTTTCCCTTGCGTTTTTTCTTGTAGCCCGCTCTTGCGGGCCCTGTTTTTCACTTTCCGGAGAGGGAATAGTGTTAAAAATTTACGGGAATAATGTTCTCTAAGGTGTTCTAATGGGAATTATGGACTACTTCCTGGGTGGAAAGAGAGAGGAGCCGAGAAAGGCTGCGTCTGGTGCGCCTATGGCCACGAAGCCGGTGGAGAAGCCGTTTGCGATATCCACAAAATTCAGCGCACTGAGGCTCAGGACCGGGAGGAACAGCAAGATATTCATAGAGGTGAACGTGAAGAACATAAGCCCCACGAAGCAGCTGGTTTCCGTGGATTTGGGGCTTCCCCTGAACTCCAAGATAGGGTTCGACGTGAACTGCAACCAGAACTATATCGAGAAGAGATTGGGGGAGATCGCCCCGGGGGCGGCTGCGGACTTCACCGTCCCGATTTATGCCTCAAGCCTTACGAAGGAGGGGAGCTACACCGTGGAGATAAATGCATTCTCGCACTATATAGATTACAAAAAGGTATTGTCCCAGATGAAGAAGAAGGTTGCGCTGAGGGCAGTCTCCGGGGCTTAGCCGAGGAGGGCGGAGAGCGCCCCCTTAACATTTTCCATATAACCTGGGGCGGAAAAGGGCTCGCCGTGCCCGGGGAAGAATTTTTCTATTTTTAATTTGGAGAGCCTCTCATAAGATTGCAGAAGCTGGAACGGGTCGCTCCTTGGGAGGGAGAGGTTGGGGAGCATCAGGTCCGGGAATACTGTGTCCCCGGAGAATAAATATTTCTTTTCCTTAAGATAGATGCAGATTGCGCCGGGGCAGTGGCCGGGCGTATGGAGGATGCG
>JACCLI010000071.1 GCA_013425455.1 Microcaldota archaeon
CTGGTCAAGCGTTCCGGAAATTCCGTACCAGTAGGAAAAGAGGGCCATGGCGGTGAGTATGAAGATTACGCCCCCGATTATCGCATCAAAGCTGAAATACTGTCCCTTCAAGCTAACCACCGCAATGCACCTTTATGACTACCTGCCCCGCATCCGTGACCTCGTTTGAAAGCAGGATATGCCCGTTCGCCTTTTCCACATCTATATTTACCCCGCCCCTTCCCGGCACGAAGCAGTCCCCGCCGCCGGGCTCATAGTCCGCGAGAGGTATCGTATAAAGATAGGCGTATTCGGACGAGGTTCCGTTCCAGACCGTTTTGACGCTGGAGACGTCGCCCACTGTCATGTATACGAGCTGGAATGGCTTCCCGTCTATGTTGCTGGGGAAATACAAATCATATGTGAAGCCCGGGCCGCCCCTGTACGCAACGATGGCCGCATACTGGAACTTGTAGCCGAACTCCCTGAACATCTGGGACTCGCGGACGGCGACCTCGCCCCTCTGGTTGAAGTATGTCAGCGCGTAGGCCGAAACCGCAATCAGCAGGAATACCCCTGCATAAACGAGGAACTCGAGCGCGACCTGGCCTTTCTTATTTCGCATAGTCAACTTTCACCACTGTTCGCATAGTCAACAGTCACAACTGCGTTTTTTTCTTCATCCTCGGCTACGTAAAAGGTTATCGGCATTAAGCCCCTCCTGTCGGTTATGTTCAGGTCCAGCGTTGCTTCGGAGACCCTGCCGAAAAACGGATATGTTATCTGCGTGGGCCCGGAACTTGTCTCTATGGAGACTATGACCTCGTTCTGGGAGAATGTTATGCTCTTTGTGTTGGAGGGAATGTTCACAAGCGCAACCTGGGTGGCGCCCTTTCCTTCCAGGTAGACCTCGTTTATCGAATCCGCGATTATGCGGGCCACGGACGAGGCCTGTATCTGGGAGAGGCTCTCGAACCTCACCTGCGCGCCCACGAGGAGCAGCATAAGGAGCGGAAGGAGCAGCAGGAGCACTATGCCAACGGTCGAAAGCATCTCTATGGACGCCTGGCCCTTATGGGTTTTCACAGCTTGCCCTGCCATCATCACACCCTATGTATTCCTCATTATCATTGTCGCTTGTGCCCAGGTAGAATTCCATCGAATCCGGGCTGTAGAAGGCGAAGTTGCCCACGTCCGAGATGAGCCCCTCGCCCCGGTCCATGCACATGTACCAGTCTTTGCATCCCGGCATTCCCCTAATCTTTTCCCCTTCCTTCTTTCCGAAGAACTCCCTGTCAACGCGGCTGTACTTGTTCCAATCCGGAGTGTCTACGCCGCCGGCCCACTTGCCCACGAGGAGCGTTTCGAGCCCTATGGGGCTGGTGCGCGTATACCCATCGGATAGGAGCCTTTGGAGGAATGATGGGGAATTGTTCGCATTTACGATATAATAGGAGCATCTTGTGAAGTCCCTGAGGTTCTCTATGTCGAAAACCACCGGGTCGCTGCCATATTTCAGCTCCGGGTCGTTGGATATCTCATCGTATGAATATTGAGAGATGAAAAGGATGGAATGCGGGAACGCGTCCGGGCCGTTGGATATATCGTATACGTCATCCATAAAGTCCTTCTCGTCCGCATAAACCATGAACGGCTTTTCCGTCTCTTCTGTTAATCTCGGGTCCGGGCAGCTTGAGCCCGGTGCGGACCTGTCATCCTGGTGGATTGCGTTGAATGTCCCATACTGTGTTTTTCCGCAGGAATTGGAGGACGTCTCCGGCTCATTTAGGAGGATGTAGGCGCCGAAATCATCATGTTTTGGAACAAGGATTATGTCGCTGAAATTGCCCACAAGAATGGATTGGGAGGGGTATGCAACGTTCGCGGCGTCCTTCCAAAGGACGAGGTTTCCATAGAACCATCCCTGCCCTTCGCTTCCCTGGCCGCGCTTTATCGGGTAAAAGAGTGTGTGCGCATCCCCGAGCGGGAGTTCCGGATCTGATGGATAAAGGTACATTCCCTTTCTTATGGTGAGGTTGGAGG
>JACCLI010000078.1 GCA_013425455.1 Microcaldota archaeon
CACAGGAAGAACATCTATCCCCCGGTGGACCCGCTTCCTTCCCTTTCGAGGCTCATGAACCTTGGTATCGGAAAGGAAAGGACGAGGGAGGACCACCGCGGAGTTTCGGACCAGATGTATGCGGGATATGCGAACGGAAGGGACCTGAGAAGCCTGAGCGCAGTGGTCGGAGAAGAGTCTCTCACGGATACGGACAGGAAATACCTAAGGTTTGCGGATGATTTCGAGAAGAAGTTCATCACCCAGGGCCCGTATGAGGACAGGAGCATCGAGCAGACCCTTGATTTGGGATGGGACCTGCTTTCCTCGCTGCCCGAGGACGAGCTGAAGAGGGTGAAGAAGGAATTCATCGAGAAATACGGGAGGAAGTTCAGGAAGTAGGCAGAAGGTGAAGAAAACCATGGCAGAAAGGGCTAACCCGACGCGAATGGAGCTGCTCAAGACCAAGGCACGCATAAAGCTTGCCAGGAAAGGGCACAAGCTCCTGAAGCAGAAGAGGGACGCCCTTATCATGGAATTCTTCAAAATCCTCGGCAAGGCGCGCGACCTACGCGGCGAACTGAACGAACGCATGAAGCGCGCCTACCGCACCCTTTCCAAGGCCCAGCAGCAGCACTCCACCTTCGAGCTGGAGGGGGTGGCGGCGGGCATGGAGAAGGAATTGGGCCTCGAAGTGCACGTCCGCAACATCATGGGCGTGCGCATCCCGGAGATTACTTCCCAATTTGAAAAGAAGCCTTACCTGGAGAAGGGATATTCCATCATCGGGACCAGCGCGGCCATTGATGCGGTGGTGGAGGATTTCGAGGAAGCGCTCAAGATAGCGATCACTCTCGCGGAAACCGAAACGGCCATACGCCGCCTCATTTTGGAGATAGAAAAGACCAAGAGAAGGGTAAACGCACTCGAGTACGTTCTTCTGCCCAAGATGGAGAAGCAGAAGATGGACATAACAATGCGCCTTGAGGAAAACGAGAGAGATTCGTTCGTGAGCCTCAAGGTCATCAAGAGAAGGCTGGAAAAAGAGGGAGCCTCGTGAGAAAAAGAGCGCTGCCAAAAAGGGAGATACGCGACCTGAATACCAATCTTGCAAATTTTCAGCTGGATGTCAAAGCCACGGTAGAAATAGTTGAAGATACTCGGGGTACAATTATTACCGAAGAAGGAGAACCGGTATTGTTGTTGCACCAAGATAAGTGGTTCCCGACGCTCCAAACCCTTAACAAGATTAATCCACTTAAGAAAATAACGGTGGATATGGGCGCCATCCCATATGTGTGCTCGGGCGCGGATGTGATGCGCCCCGGGATAAAAGCAATAGACGAAGGAATCGCGAAGGAGTCCCCCGTGGCCGTAATAGATGAGAAATACGGGAAAATTCTCGCGGTAGGCATTTCCTTATTCGATTCCGAAGAAATGAGGAAAATGGAGAAGGGAAAAGTGATAAAGAATCTCCATTATGTCGGAGACTGGATCTGGAATTTTAACAAGCAGCCCTGAACAGTTTTCATTCAATGCTTAGTCATGTTTTCCCTTGCCGGTTGCGCCGTTGCAACCGGCTTTTTTGGAAAGCGTTCCATCTGACAATTCCTTCCCGCCCTTCCCTCGTTTGCCGCATCCTTAACTAACTCGAGCAGGGCGTTTACCCTGCCTTCGCAGACGTTTCCACGGAGTGTTTCCACATATCTTTTTATGGGGACCTCCAGGCCCGGCCGACTCATTAAAACAGTTGTAAGGTTCCGTGAGGACTGGTTTGCCTTATCAACTTCGCAAGTAAGGCAGTCAATCACGAACCCGCGGACGAGTTGCATGTTTTTTTCCATGCTAATAGTGTGGTCTAACATCTTTATATATGCTTTGTTCATCCTTGCGATGGAGTTGGAATGCCTTTTAATTCCTTATTCGCCCATTCTCCCTCATGTTCCTTAAGGCAAAGAAAGAGATAGCAAAAATAATCTCGCGGGCTTCCGGCCTCACCGAAGAGGAGGCGTTCTCATCCCTGGAGATGCCAAAGGGCGAATTCGGGGACCTCGCATGCAAGGCCGCCTTCCTGCTCGCCCCGTGGCAAAAGAAAAATCCCGCGCAGATAGCCGCGGAACTCGTCCCGAAACTTAAAGGCCACAAATGGGTCGAAAAGGTGGAGCCGGCCGGCCCGTACATGAACTTCTTCTTCAACGACAAATTCTATGCTTCGGCGCTCAAGGAAGTACTTAAGACGGGAAAATCCTACGGAAAAGGGAAGAAGAAGGGAAAGGTGATGGTTGAATTCCCCTCCGTGAACCCTAACAAGCCCTGGCATGCGGGGCATCTCAGGAATGCAATCATCGGCGATTCCGTTGCCCGCGTCCTTGCGCATGCGGGCTGGGAAGTGGAATCAATAGACTATATAGATGATTTGGGTTTGCAGGTTGCGCAATCCCTATGGGGATACATGCACCTCGGCAACAAGCCATCCGGAAAATTCGACCACTGGCTCGGAATGCAGTATGTGGAGGTCGCAAAGAGGATGGAGACCGACCAGAAACTGCAGGCAGAAACCCGTGAAATGCTCAAAAAAATGGAGGAAGGCAATAATGAAATTTCCAAAAAGGCCCGCTGGATTGCAGAGGAGTGCGTGAAGGCGCAATACCAGACAGATTTCTCCTATTCCATATTCCATGATGGAATGATTTTCGAGAGCGACATTATGCACACTATATTCCACGAGGGAATAGAGATGCTGAAATCCAGCAACGCGATAATCCTCGAGAAGGAAGGGAAGAACGCGGGCTGCTGGGTCGTGAAGCTCGGCGGAAAGTTCCAGAACATGCAGGACCCCGACAAGATTCTGATAAGGAGCGACGGCACCGCCACCTACACCGGAAAGGACGTTATTTTCCAGCTATGGAAACTGGGGAAACTGAAGGGAAAATTCAAGTACAAGCCATTCATCATGCAGCCGAATGGAAAAGAAGCGTTCGCAACCGGAGGGAATATCCCAAAACCTTTCGGGAAGGCGGACATGGTCGTGAACGTGATAGGTTCGGAGCAGATTTATCCGCAGGAGGTCATCAGGGAGGTCCTTCTGCACCTCGGCTTCGACAAGGAGGCAAAATCGTACATGCATCTCGCATACGAGCACGTGGCCCTCCCGGACGAGAAGTTCTCGGGAAGGGCCGGAACATGGAAAGGTTACACCGCGGACGAGCTTCTTGCGGAATCCGTCCGGAGGGCGAAGGAAAAAATCTCCAAGGAGGTTCCGGAAAATGAAAAGGACGGAATCGCAAGGGCGGTCGGCGAAGGTGCGATTCGCTACTCCTTCGTGCGCACCACCCCCGAAAAAAAATTGATATTCAAATGGGAGGAGGCGCTTTCTTTGGAGGGCAACTCCGGCCCTTACCTCCAATATGCATATGTGCGCGCAAGGAAGATAATGGAAAAGGCGGAGGACAAGCCGTCCGTCTCCGCAAAATACTCCTTTCAGCCGGAAGAAAGAAAACTCATAAGGGAGCTCTGCGTTTTCGTCGAACTCGTGGAAAGGTCCGCATCCGCATTCCGCCCGCACATGCTTGCCGACTATTCCTACATGCTCGCGGACATGTTCAGCAAATTCTACACCCTCTGCCCGGTGCTCAAGGCCGAGGAGGGCCTTAGAAAAACCCGGCTCGGCATAGTCAAGGCATTCGAAATAGTGCTCGGGAACTCCCTCTGCATATTGGGGATGGCGATCCCTGAAAAGATGTGATTACTCCCGTATCCAGGCGAGGATCGCCTTCGGGTCCCTGTACAATCCAAAAAAAGCGAAGTATTTCAGGACATTGTAGATGTCTCTCTCTAGATATTCCTCGGACCTCTTGTGGCCCAGCGCGACCGACTGGCCCCAGTCTATTATGTAAGGCGGGCCCTCCCACACCATAATATTATATTCGCTCAGGTCAGCGTGCACCAGCCCGGCCCTGTACAATTTCCTCATGTCCTCCAGAATGCTCTCCAAATCGCCCTCCGCAGGCCCCACGGTGCTCATGACCGGATACGCCCGCCCTTCCCTTCCGAGGAATTCCATCACGATTATGTTCTTCTCTAGGAACAGGGGCCTTGGGGCATGCACCCCGGCCCTTTCGCATATCTGCAGGTTCTTGAATTCCTTCTGCGCGAACGCGAAGACAAGGTCCCGTTCCCTCCCGCGGAACTTCTTATACCTTGGGTCCCCTTCCAGGTATTCCTTCCTTCTCAGAAAGTGCGTCGTCTCTATTTTGTAGATTTTCACCGCAACGCTCTGCTCCGAGGGGGTGGTCGCAAGAAATACATTCGCTTCCTTTCCCGTAGAAATAGGGTATTCCATCCGGTTTATGACGCCCTTCTGCATTATGCGCATTAGCGAGAGCAGGGTCGGCTTGTCAAAAACCTCGCTCTCTATCTTGAACCTTTCGTTGAGAACGATCTTGTCACGCGACGGCTTTTTCCTTGTGGATACCTTCCTTGCCATTCTGAACCTCCACGGGTGCGCGGAAGCCACGGTATTCATACCGTGAGCGCACCCTGCATAAAGAGGCTTCCGCCTAAAGCCTTTAAAATCCGGAAGCCGGCTTTAGCCCGTGGAGGTTCACTATACCTTGAGGAGCCCTTTCTTCCTCAGGATGGAGGTTTCAAGCGGGCCGTATCTCCAGACGATGTCAGCCTTCTTTTCGCCTTCCACTACCCACGGCGTGATTGCGACCGCGTCCCCCTCCTTAACCCAGATCTTCTTCCTCATCTTTCCGGGGATGCGGCACATCCTCTCCTTCCCGTCGTTGCATAGAACGGTCATCCTGCTCCCGCCCATCAAACCAGTGACCACGCCCAAAATTTCGCCTTCCCTGGGGAACCTTACCCTTCCCTCCTGCCCGGGTACGGGCGGAGGCCCTCTGCGATAGAAACTCATTTAACCACGCTCCTTGCCCCGCAAGCTTCGCATACCAGCGTCCTTGCCCTCTGCCCCGCCTCGTGCACTATGTGTGTGTCCGGCTTGCCGCACTGCTTGCACACGACCTGGGCCTTCACATATTCTTCGAATTTCTTGTTCACCACATCAGTCCTTAGTTTTCTGTGCAGTATGAGCCGTTCCCCTTCCACTGTGGCGGGCACCGCGAGCTCCTTGCTCAGGTATTTCGCCATCTCCCCAGTCGTCCTCCTCACCTTTCCCGCGGCCGCCTGGAAGTTCTTCACGATGGTCTTGGTGCCCTCGTTGAAGCAGTCAAGCACGGGAATCTCGAACCTCTCGCCCCCCTTTGTCTTCTCGGGGAGCTTTGAGTATGCGTCTTCCAAAAGCTCTTCGTAACCCATTACACCACTTCTTATTGCTTCGTCGTTAACGTTTTAAATACCCCTTCTAGGTGCCCTCTTCCCAGCTCGTGAGGTATTTCTTCTGCTCGGAGGTGAGCGCATCAATTTTCACGCCCATCGCATCCAGTTGAAGGCGCGCAATCTCATCATCAATTTCCACTGGGAGCGTGATCACCTTCGCAGGCAGTTTTCCCCTATTTTTCACAAGGTATGCGCACGCAAGGGATTGCCCTGCAAAAGAAGTGGCCATCACTTCCGAGGGATGCCCCTCCGCCGCGGCGAGGTTCACAAGCCGTCCCTCTGCGCACACATAGATTTTCTTTCCGTCCAGCGTATACTCGTCCAGGAAGGGCCTCATCTTCCTGTGCTTCGCCGCCTTCCCCAGCGCATCCAAATCCAGTTCCACGTTGAAGTGCCCCGAGTTCGCGAGCATCGCCCCGTCCTTCATCTTCTTCATATGCTCGAGGCGGATTACGTGCTTATCGCCCGTAACGGTAATGAAAATCTCCCCGATTGCGGCCGCATCCACCATGGGCATCACGCGGTATCCATCCAGCGTCGCCTGCATCCCGCGGAAAGCATCCACTTCCGTAATAATCACATTTGAACCCATTCCCTTCGCGCGCATCGCCACCCCTTTTCCGCAGTCCCCGTATCCGCAGACCACAACATCCTTTCCCGCGAAGAGGATGTTGCTCGCCCGCAAAATGCCGTCTATTGTGCTCTGCCCGGTCCCGTAATAGTTGTCCAGAAGATGCTTGGTCTTGTTGTCGTTCACTGCAATCATCGGGTATTTGAGCACTCCGTCCCTCTCCATCGCCCTCAACCTTATGATTCCGGTGGTGGTCTCCTCGCACCCCCCGATTACTCCTTTCAGGAGCTCAGGCTTCTTGGTGAGTATCATTGTAACGAGGTCCCCTCCATCGTCTATTGTGATGTTGGGATGGTAGGAAAGGACCTTTTCAAGATAGCGGTAATAGTCCTCGGTATTTTCCCCTTTATACGCAAACACTGCCACCCCTTCCTTCGCAAGGGCCGCAGCAACATCATCCTGCGTGGAGAGCGGATTGCATCCGGTAATCACGACCTTCGCTCCGCCCGCGCGCAGCGACCTCACGAGCACCGCCGTCTCCTTCGTAACGTGGAGCGCAAGCCCAACCGTAACTCCCGCAAAAGTTTTCTCCTTCGCAAACCTCGCGGAAAGCGTCTTCATGATGGGCATGTGCTTCTCTGCCCACTCAATGTTCAGCATGCCCTGCTCGGCGAGCGACATGTCCTTTACTTCATAATCTTTTCCAGAATCCATATTTTCACCGTAAAATTCACGCTTATTTGTATCAGAATGTTTTAATATCTCCCTTCTAATCCCTTCTCGGATGCGTTTTCCAATATTCCTTTATGTCATTCACAAAGTAAAGTTTCTCCCCGCACTCCGGGCACTTTCCCTCTTTCGCCAGTTTGTTCTCCAGTACGGAGAACCCAAATCTCCTCACCACCTGCGTTTTGCATTTCGGGCAGTAAGTGCTCTCTGTCTCCTCGTCCTGCCTGTTCCCGGTATAAGCGTAATGCAATCCCTCCTGCAGGGCAATCTCCCGCGCCCTGCGCAGCGTTCCCAGTTCCGTGGCAGGAGTGTCCATCATGAAATTCGCAGGATAAAACCCGATGAAATGCACAGGGATGCGCGGGTCCAAATCATAAATCCATTTGCTCATCGCACGGATATCTTCTTCGTCGTCGTTCCATCCCGGGATTATGAGATTTATTATCTCAATGTGCATCTTGGAATGCAGCTCCTTTATGCTCTCCAGCACATATTCCAGCCTCACATCCCCGCACAATTCCTTATACACCTTGTCGTGGAACCCCTTCAGGTCAATGCGCGCAGCGTCTATCCTTCCAACCATCTCCCCGATTGCGGCCGAAGTCATGTATCCATTCGTGACAAAAGTATTGAATTTTCCGTCCTTATGCAACAGTTTCGCAGTATCCAGCGCATACTCCATGAAAATGGTCGGCTCGGTATAGGTGTAAGCCGCCCCAACTATCTTTTTCTCCTTGCAAATCTCCCGTATGCGCGCAGGGGGCAAATCATCGCCCTGGATTCCTCCGAACGCCTGCGAGATGTTCCAGTTCTGGCAGAACTGGCACCGGAAATTGCACCCAACGGTCGCAACCGAAAACAGTTCCGTCCCTGGCATGAAATGATAAAAGGGCTTTTTCTCTATCGGGTCCACTTCCGCTGCAATCGCCTTCCCATAAGTAAGAGCGTAAAGTTTCCCCTTTTGGTTCTCCCTTATCCTGCAATAGCCGCGCTCACCTTCCTTTATCCTGCACATCCTGTAGCAGAGGTAGCACTGCACCTCCTTTTTCGGCATCTTCTTCCAGAGAATCGCTTCCTGCATGCGCACCCCTTCTCAATTACGCTTATTATGATTTGCACGGTGCAAAATCAAATGCCACACTCCACCACCCAACCCTTATAAACATTATGTGAGTAAAGAAGGGCGGGGGTTACATGGCAGCGGCACCGTTTGAAAAACAAGTTCCGGATGTTGTGAAAAAGGCGCCAGAAAGGGTGAAGAAGCTCACATTCAGGCAGGCGGCGGTGCTGACCGCAAGCATAATCGTTCTTGGGGGCCTTCCGGGCGCAATCTGCACCATGGGCTCAGTACGCGCTCCACCTCCGCAAACCTATTCTTCAGAACAGGCGGCGGTCATGAGCAACACCGACCCGGTCCATCTGGAGGCTTGCGTGGCCCCAGCCTCCACGGATAATCTGAAGCCCACGATGAACACCCAAAACAAGGCAAAAGAATGAATCCGGGACCCGCAAGGAAAATCAGCATTTCTTCGCAGCCCCCAGCGCCACTGTTCGAAACCCGCCCCCCTCCCCGCCCCAGGATCCAGCCGTCCAGGCACGATTCGGACACCGATTACCTTGCGAGAAGGGCGGAGGCTGAAAAGGTTGTCGCACAGGAAGTCGACGAATGCCTTAAGTCCGGGAGGAGCATGCGCGAACTTGTATACGCCCTTTCGATGGATTATGATTTCCTTGACCGGGGCAGGTTTGTGGACGAGCTTTGCGAAAGGATAGATAAATTCCCGGAGAGCAGGCTCAAGGTCGGCTTCATAGTCAGCATTTTCGCGATTTATGAATTTACCAACCACCAGAAGCTCGCAATAGACTGCGCGGATTTCTGCATCCGGAATTCGGATGGGAGCCACGGGATGGCCTCCGCGTGCTCAACGCTGCTCTGCAGGGTTGCCGACAACTGCGCATGCGCGGGTGCGATCCCGAAGATGTGCCGCGATGCAGTTCTTAAAACAATGGAGATTTCCACCTCTTCTTCGAGCAGCCCGTTCTCCGTAATGCGCGCCATTTCCGAAGTTTCGGCCTTTTGCCGCAGCATAAGGATAAAGGGCCAGGACGACAGCCAGCCCGGCATAGTCCTTGCGCAGCTTCCCCTCCGGGAGCGGGACGTTTTCTCGACGTTCCTCTCCGCAATCGCCAATGTGTGCTCCTGCTCCGGGCAGAATCCCGAGGCAATAAACGAATTCATCTACTCATGCATGGACATGTGCAGGGCATACAATGCGAAGCTGTTTGTTAGCGCGATATCGGTCCTTGCATGGTCGGCAAAGGCCGGCGGGAATGAGAACCCCAAGTATGTCGGCGAGGTCCTCATCGCACTCCAAAACTGGGACCAGGAGCATCTTGCTGCCATGGAGACGACCTTGGCAAGGGGAATGAAGCCCCTGCCCGGGCGCTAGTGATTATAACTTTTCCATCCTTTCTATCCGCATGGATCTCTTTTCCGCAATAATCCTCGGGATAGTGCAGGGGCTGGTGGAATGGCTGCCCATAAGCTCCGAGGCGACGGTTACCCTCACCGCGAAATTCCTCCTTGGAATGGATTACCAGGAGGCGCTTTCCGTATCGGTCTTCCTCCACTGGGGCACCCTCATCGCCGCAGTGATATATTTCAGGAAAGAGCTTCTCCAGATGGCGAAGGATATCCTTTCCAGGAATGCGAACAAGGATCTTCCGGTTTTTCTCATAATCACCACCCTTCTCAGCGGCATAATCGCAACCCCGCTCCTTTTCCTCGCTTTCACAATAGAGATTCCGGACGGATTGTTCACCATATTTATCGGAATATTCCTCCTCTTCATCGCCTTCCTCCAGAAGAACCAGAAAGCCGGAGTGAATCAAAAAATTGAATGGAAAAAAGCAATCATTCCGGGCTTGGCGCAAGGTTTCTCCGCCCTTCCGGGCATAAGCCGCTCAGGCATAACTCTTGCGACCCTTCTTGCGGAGAAATTCCCGCTGAAGGATGCGCTGCGCCTCAGTTTTTTGATGAGCATTCCTATAGTGTTCGCCGCGGAACTGATGCTTCCCGTAATCAAGCATGACTTTGCCGTAACTCCGGAAATGCTCGCGGGAGCCGCCGCAGCCGCAATCGCCGGCTTCCTCTCAATAAGCGCCCTCCTGAAATTCGCGGAAAAGGTCAATTTCTTCAGGGCGACGCTAACGCTTGGCGCAATCGTCCTAACCGCCGGCCTTCTCATCTACATCTTATGAGCCGGAAATCCGAACCTGCCTGCATTCGTTCTCCACGCATTTTATCTCGAACATCGCCGCAATCCCGGTGCAGAAGTCCGGGCACTGCTCCTCCACATTAACATAATTCCTGTTTCCGTAGAAACACTCGCCCGCCGCATTTTTCCCGCATGCGCAGTCCGAATCCTGCACGCACCTCTTTTCCACGGGTATATTGCTTCCCGGCTGGGTGCATCCCGCAAGAAGAACCATGAAAAAAGCAATCGCCGCAACAAGCAACCTTAAATCATCCATAAGATTGGTTCTTTCAGCGCCTATTTAATCATTTCTGCACATAAATACAATATGGGTGGGAAGGATGGATTGCACAGTGCGAAGGGCAAGTTGGTATTTTTCCAACCGTCCGGCAGTTCCAAAGCCTCCAGAGCCGCTTTTGTCTGATTTTGAAAATATCGCGGGGCGCAGGAACCCGAAAATATGGCTGGCATCCGCCCTCAACGAACTTACCCGCTCCCCTTCGTTCTCTTGGAGGGCCGCAACCAGCATCTGCGCACTGCTCCGGATAGAAGTCAACAAACCATTCAAACTCACGGATTCAAAGCGCGATTTGTTCGATTCCGCGGTGAGGCTCCTGTTTTCCGCATTAGAGAGTTCCCCTGATGACGCGTACAGGATTGCCTCCGGCATGGGAAGGCTCGCCGGATGCAGGGAGGACCATCTTTCCTATTTTTTCGGAAGGATGCTGCCCCTGGCCGAGGAAAGCCCCCTATTTGTGCTGAAAACGATCGAATCCTTCGGAAAGGACCTCACGGATCCGGGCCGCCTCAAAACCTACGCCGACACAATCCTGCTCACATATGAGAAGGGCGGCGAAGCCCCGGCGCTGCGCATCGCGGGGCTCTTCTCCAGGCTTGCCCGTTTCCCGGAGAGCGCGAGGCTCATGCTAGAGAGCTTTACGTTCCACATAAAGGAACTTCCCATAAGCGACTTTAATTCGTTTGCCGCCGCGTTCTCCTTGGACTGGGAAAATGCCCTTGATTCTGAGGCATTCAGGGACAACCCAGACTAGCAAAATCCATTTAATGTTTCCCCTTGAAATGAGGGCATGGCACCCGTGCCATTCGTGGTGAAGTCCGCCCAGGCGCATGGGCAGTTCTGCACACTCACGGCAACTCCTGAAAAAAAGTTCTCCTTCACCGCGGGCCAGTTCGCGAAGGTTTTCCTTTCGCCTTCTTCCCAGGATTTCGTGGTGTTGTCATTCTATTCGGCCGAGGATGAAAAAGAAGTGCAGTTCCTTTTCCATCCGCACGAAGGCGGCATAAAGGACGAGCTCGCAAAACTAAAGCCGAAGGAAAGGTTCTTTGTTGATGGGCCGCTCGGGCTGTTCAAGCTCCGCGCTTCGAAGTCCCCGCAGGTTTTCTTTTCCAAAAAAACAGGCATCGCGCCCATCTGCTCAATGGTACGAACCCTCATTTCCAAAAAATCCCGCCCGCCGATTTACATCTTTTCCGAAAATATGAACCGTGAGGAAATCCCGGACGAGCAGGAACTGCGGAAATGCGCGAAGGAAAAGAATGTTTTCCTCCTCATCTCCCTCCTGAACCAGAAGCCGCTCCTCTGGGACGGAAAAATAGGCGAATTTTCCTCAGAGGACATCACAAAGAACGTGAAGAATTACGGGAACGCCCAATTCTACCTTTGCGGGCCCGTCCCCTTTGTGAACCGCATGCGCTCCATTCTTAATGAGTTGCGCGTGCAGGAGAAGAACATTTTCTTTGAACAGTGGGGATGAGCATGGCAAAGGCATTCATTCTTGTCAAAAAGGAGCAGATAGGCGAAAACATGCTCCGGCTGGAGCTCTCGCCAAAGGACGGGAAACCACTCCAATTCAAGCCGGCGCAATTCGTGAACCTCGGCCTCATGGATAAGGGAAAAATAGTGAAGCGCCCCTATTCCATCGCCTCCTCCCCGGATTCCAAAAACCTTGAATTCTGCATAAAGATAGTGGGGGGCGAGTTCACCTCCCTCCTCCCTCCGCTCAAAACAGGCACGGAATTCTCCGTGGACGGCCCCTTCGGCCCCGCATTTTACGACGAGAAGAAGGATTTCGTGCTGATTGCGGGAGGGGTGGGAATAGTCCCAATGATGAGCATCCTCCGCTACCGCGCAAGGAGGAAGGGCGGCCAGGTCATACTTTTCTATTCCGCCGCGAACATAAAAAGGATGCATTATTTCGAGGAATTGCGGGCGTTTTCCCAACTGCCCGGCATAAAGATATTCTTTTCCCTCAGCCGCGAGGTCTGCGGGGGCTGGCCCTTCCACTGCGGAAGGTTCGAGCACAAGGATTTCCTTGCCAACCTCCCCTCTCCCGGCAAATTCAACTATTTCGCCTGCGGAAAGAAGGAGATGGTGGACGAGATGAGGGAGATTCTGCTCTCCATTGGTGCAAAGCCCGAACTCTCCCACTTCGAGGGCTGGGGCGTATAACTAATCTTTATAAAGATACTCTCCAAATTCCCCATCGGTGGCATTAATGGAAGATGTTCTTTGGTTTGAGCAGCTGGACAGGGGAAACCTTAAGGAAGCGGGAGGAAAGGGCGCAAATCTCGGCGAGATGTCAAAGCACGGTTTCCCCGTGCCGCCGGGCTTCGTGACCACCAGCGGCGCATATTACAAGCACCTTGATTACAACGAGCTCCAGGGGAAGATGGAGGCCATTCTCGGCCCTCTTGATGTTGATGATACGACTTCCCTTGACAGGGCTGCAAAACAGATACAGGACCTCATAACCAACGGGGAGATGCCCCCCGAAGTTGAGAAGGCGATAAGGAAGAATTACAAGAAACTCTGCGAGATGCGCGGAGAGACCGTTTACGTTGCGGTGAGGAGCTCCGCGACCGCAGAGGATTTGCCCACCGCCTCGTTCGCCGGTCAGCAATCAACCTTCCTCAATGTGCACGGAGAGGACGATGTGGTGAAGGCGGTGAAGGACTGCTGGGCTTCGCTATTTACGCCCCGCGCCATCTTTTACCGCGTGCATAACAAGTTCGACCACATGAAGGTCGGGCTCGCCGCGGTCGTGCAGGAGATGGTGCAGAGCGAAAAGGCAGGGGTGATGTTCACCGTGGACCCGATTTCCGAAGACCCTGATGTGATAATGATCGAGGGCGCGTACGGGCTTGGGGAAGTGGTCGTCTCCGGTTCCGTTACCCCCGACACCTACCGTGTGAACAAGAAAACCATGAAGATCCTCACAAAAGACATCGCGAAGCAGACCTGGATGCTCGTGAAGCACGGCGAAAAGAACGTGAAGGCGGAGATAAAGGACGACGCCCAGGAAAAGCAGAAGCTCACAGACGAGCAGGTGCTCGGGTTTGCGAGGCTGGGCAAAAAAATAGAGGAGCACTACAAATTCCCGCAGGACATTGAATGGGCGGTAAACAAGGGAGAATTATACATAGTGCAGTCCCGCCCCATCACCACGCTCAAGAGCGGAAAGCTTGGGGAAAAGAAGCCGGCTTCTGCGATAAAGCCTATACATGAGGGGATAGAGCAATTCGCAATGGCGCCCCCGGCTTCCGGCGAGATGATTTCGGTTTCCAAGGCAGGATTGCTCCTGAAGGGGCTCGGTGCCTCTCCGGGTTCTGCGGTGGGCAGGGTCAACCTCATCCCCACAGCCGAAGACATAAGCAAGATGGAGGATCGCGCGGTGCTCGTAACCGACATGACAACGCCGGACTTCGTCCCGGCGATGAAGAAGGCGGTCGCAATAGTAACAAATACGGGCGGAATGACATCCCATGCGGCAATAGTCTCCCGCGAATTGGGAATCCCCTGCATCGTCGGAAGCAAGAACGCCACGGTGCTCCTTAAGGGAGGGCAGATAGTTACTGTTGACGGGACGCACGGAATGGTCTATGAGGGGAAGGTGGAGTTGGAAGCGAAGGCCGAAAGGCCCGCTGCGGCCGGCGCGGTTGCGGCTGCCGAAGCCGTTCCCATCTGCGGCACCAGGATTTACATGAACATCGCCGACCCGGATGCGGCGGAAAGATATGCCTACCTTCCCGCGGACGGGGTGGGCCTGCTCCGCGCCGAATTCATGATTGCGGAGATAGGCGAGCACCCGAAGAAGATGATGGCCGAGGGAAGGCAGGAGGAATATGTGGAAAAACTCTCCAACGGACTAAGGAGAATCGCATCCGCATATTACCCGCGCCCGGTCGTTTACCGCGCAACCGACTTCAAGACGAATGAATACAGGAACCTGAAGGGCGGGGAGGAATACGAACCCAAGGAGGAGAACCCGATGATGGGTTACAGGGGCGCTTCCCGTTACATCGCGGAGCCCGATGTGTTCAAATTGGAGCTCCGCGCGCTTCAGAAAGTGAGGGATGACTTCGGGATGAAGAACGTATGGCTGATGATTCCGTTCGTGCGCAGGATAGGTGAGCTCCGCGCCATAAAAGACATCATGGCGTCCATAGGGTTCTACCGCACAAGGGACTTCCGCCTATGGATAATGGTCGAGGTGCCCTCCACGGTCTTCCTCATAGAGGACTTCTGCAAGGAAGGGATTGATGGAATATCTATTGGTTCCAACGACCTCACCCAGCTTATCCTTGGGATAGACCGCGATAACGGAACGCTCGCCTCCGCATTTGATGAGAGGAACGAAGCGGTCCTTAAGGCGGTGAAGCAGGTGGTCGAAACCACAGCCAAATATGGGGTCACCTCCTCGCTCTGCGGGCAGGCGCCCTCCGTATACCCGGACTTCGCGGAGAAGCTAGTGGAGTTTGGAATAACTTCCATGTCCGTGAACCCGGATGCGGTCATCCAGACAAGGAAAATAGTCGCCTCCGCGGAGCAGAAGATTATGCTCAAGAGGCTGAGGGAACTCTCCAACGGGAAGAAGGAAGGGGAGAGCACCCCGGTGCAGGACACCCGCAACTGGCAGATGTAGTGGTCAAAAACGCGGAGGGGGTAACAACCCCCTCCCCATTTTTAGACGTCATTCTGACCCTCCCCCCACTTCACTTCATCACCCTTTGCACGTACTCCTTACGCACTTTTCGTTTTCTTCCCCTGATTTAAATTTTTCCCTTCAATTATCCATCCATGAGAATACTTCTCCAGTTCCCGGAAGGGCTAAAGCAAAAGGCATTCGAGGAGGCGGACAGGCTCCAGAAGGAGGGCCACCATGTTTTCATCTCCTCCTCGCCCTGCTACGGGGCGTGCGACCTATGCCTAGATGAGGCGCGAGCGCTAAAGGTGGACAAGATAATTCATTTCGGGCATTCCGAATATCTTCAGGAGAAGCCCGAGATTCCCGTGGAATATGTTGAATGGAAAGTGGATATTCCATTGGATAATTTATCCGAACTCCTGCCCCACCTGAAAGGAGTGAAGAAAATCGCCCTCGTGACCACGGTGCAGCAT
Source organism: Microcaldota archaeon (assembly GCA_013425455.1). GTDB lineage: Archaea > Micrarchaeota > Micrarchaeia > Anstonellales > Bilamarchaeaceae > CAIXOA01. The sequence continues at coordinate 15,299 of JACCLI010000078.1, forward strand.
ATCCACCAGCTTCCGGAAATTAGGAAATTCTTGGAGAAGAACGGAATCTCCGTGATCATGGGAAAGGGGTGCTTCGCAAAATACGAAGGTCAGGTTCTCGGCTGCGACCCGACCGCCGCCCTTTCGGTTGCGGAGCATGCGGACTGCATAGTATTCATAGGGACGGGAAAATTCCATCCAACCTCCATCCTTTCCGAAAAGCCGGTGTATTCCTTCGACCCGTTCAGCAAATCATTCACGGATTTATCCCCGGAAATAAAAAAGCTAAGGAAAAGGAGGCAGGGCGCCCTTGCGAAGGCCCTTGACGCGAAAACATTCGGAATTCTCATCAGCACGAAGCCCGGGCAGTTCTGCCCGCACATCGCGGAATGGGCGAAAAAAGAGTTGGAAGCAAAAGGAAGGAAGGCGTATTTGCTTGTTTCGAATGAGCTGAACCCGATCTCTCTTGAAAATTTCAGGAAAATAGAATGCTATGTGAACACCGCATGCCCGCGCCTCTCCGAAGACACGGAAATGTTCAGCAAACCCATCCTGAACGCAGTGGATTTGAAGGAATTACTTAGCTTTCTTACTGGGTGACCCGGGCGTAATCGGTTCGGCTATGCTCGGCCTGGCAAACCTGCCCAGCTTATTATCCACAAAGCTTTCCCCAGGAGGCCTCCTGTTTGCGGCGAGCTTGTTTTTGCATACCCTCATCGCACCCATCAGCCTGCCCCTCCAGGTCTCGTCCATGTGGCGCTTCCTGAGCAGCTCTCCAGTGGCTTTCATCATTTTTTCGGCAATCTCCATGCTGAGGCTGTGCTCCATGGTCTTTGCAAATGCGAGCACGCTCGCCAGCTCAACCCTTCCCATCTCGCAAAGCGCAAGAGAAATATCCTCATAATCCGTGACGCCCTCCTGCATCTGAAGCTTTCTTACCACATCCACCATGGCATCCAGGGATTTCTCGTCCCTGAACCCGGCCAATGCGAGGACCGCCTTTCTCCGCACATCAAAATCGTCGCTGGCGGACGCTTCCCTCAGCACCGTGATGATTTTTTCTCTCACCGCACCCTCAAGCGTGTTTATGAATTCTACGTTTTTTGCGATTGAATCCGCGCACATGGATTTTACAAACGGGTTGATGTCCCACTCGAGCCTGTAAGCCAGGGCCCCGATGCTCTTCGGCTCGGCCGTCTTTCTCAACGCCCGGGCGGCCCAGCCCCTCACATGGTAGTATTCCTTCTGGCTGGAAAGCACCCCGCGGATGAATTCCTCGGCTTCTGGGACGCAGAGCTTTTCCATTTCAGTGATTATCCCTTCTTTTTGGAAATCGTCCGCCGTACCCCACGCTTTCTTAAGCCTGGCAAAATCCTCCATATGGATATAATTATGTCAAATTATGTTTAAATATGCTTGCTTAGGCGCCCGGCCCCCTTCTCCACAAGCTTCTCAAGCCCAATTAGTTCCGCAAACCGCTCCACCTCCTCCCTTCTTGCCCTTGTAACTGGGTTTGAGATGGAAACGAGAGAGCAGCAGTCCTTGTACGGCCTTATGGAAATCTCATAAGTGCCTATTTTTTCCGCGAGCTCTATGATTTCATTCTTGTCCATTCCGATGAGGGGCCGGAATACCGGAACGGAAAGCCCCCATTGGGAAGCCCCTATATTCTCCAGTGTTTGCGAGGCCACCTGCCCGAGCGAATCCCCGCTCACAATCGCCCCGTAACCCTTCTCCTGCGCTATTTTCTCGGCCAATTTGTACATATATCTGCGGAAGACGACCAATTCATACCCCGGGGAAATATTTCCGGTTTCCGCATAGAAATCCGCATAAGGAATGGTGAGCAATTCCGCCTTTCCGCCGTATTCTTCCAATTTTTCAATCAATTCCAGTATCTTCTTCCCTTTTTTCGCGTCCCATTTCTCAAAAGGGTAAATGTGCAGGAAATCCACCCTGCAACCTCTCTTCATGAGCATCCACGCGGCCACCGGGGAGTCTATGCCCCCGGAAAGAAGGCACAAAACCCTGCCCGAACTTCCCACCGGCAATCCGCCCAGCCCCCTAATCTTTTCAAAATAAACATACGCATTTCTTGCGATTATGATGCTTATCCTCGCATCCGGGTTCTCCAAGTCCACCCCGCACCCGAATTTCTCCACTATTCTCGCGCCTATCTCCGCGCTAAGCTCCTGGGATTTCATGGGGAAGGACTTGTCCACCCTTTTGGTCTCCACGGCTATTTTCTTCCCCTTCAATTTAGCCTTCTGCACCACTTTCCAAATCTCGTCCGCGGTCTTCCTGCATTCATATGCAAATGCGAACCACTCAATCCCGAAAACGGCCAGGAGAGCCTTCCTGATTTCCTTTTCTTTCCCTTCCACTTCAAGGAACACGCGGGACTCCCTCAGCTCCGCATCCTTGAGTTTTGCTCCGAGCGCCTTCCTTATGTTCCTGATGAGCATGTTTTCGAAGGTTCTCCGGTTCTTGCCTTTGATTCCTATCTCTCCATATTGCACAAGCACAAGCATACGGCCATTTTCACCGCGCAACCCTTTTATATTCTCCTTCGGAATCCTACCTCATGGACATTCTCATAAAGGATGCCCTCGTCCTCACCCAGGACAAAAACCGGGAAATCATGAGGGGGGACATCCTAATAGAGGATGGAAAAATCACAAAGGTAGCCAAATCCATACGCGGGGGCGCGGAGGAGAGAATAGACGCCTCCGGAAAACTTGCCTTCCCAGGCTTGGTTAATTGCCATACCCACATTCCGATGAGCCTTTTCCGCGGCTATGCGGAAGGGATGCGCCTCCAGGAATGGCTCGCGAAGAAAATATGGCCCGCGGAGGCAAAATTGAAGCCGAAGCACATACGCGCCGGCTCGATGCTCAGCATTTTGGAAATGGTGCGCTCGGGAACCACCTGCTTCAACGAGATGTACATCGCCCACATGGACGAGGCCTGCAAAGCGGTTCTGGAGGCCAGGATGCGCGCTTCAGTGGGATTCTGCCTTTTTGATTTGGTGAAAGGCACGGATGCAAAGGATGAATTGAAAAAGGGCACTTCCCTCGCGGAAAAATGGTCTGGGAAATCCCCGTTGCTCAAAATCTCGATGGCGCCCCATGCGCCCTACACCTGCTCAAAAGAGCTCATTCTTCTCGCAAAGGAATACGCGCGCAAAAAGTGCCTCGGGTTCCATATGCACGTTTCCGAAACCCGGAAGGAAGTGTTTGATTCCCTCCAGCAGAATGGGAAGCGCCCTATTGAGTATTTGCATTCCCTCGGCGTATTGGATGACGATACCGTGCTTGCGCACGGTTCCTGGGTAACAAAAAGGGAATCCATACTGGTTGGAAAGGCAGGCGCAACCGTAAGCCACAACCCCGTCGCAAACCTCAAGCTCGCCACCGGAGGAATCTGCCCGTTACATGAGTATCTTGAGGCAGGCGCAAACATCGCACTCGGAACGGACGGCACGGCGAGCAATAATTCCCACAACATGGTAGAGACCATGAAATTTGCCCATCTTGTGCAATCCCACCTTTACTGGGACCCGCTCCGCGTCTCCATCCAAAATGTATGGGATTTTGCTACAATAAACGGGGCGAAGGCGCTTGGTTTCAACTGCGGAAGCATCGAGCCGGGGAAGGAGGCGGACATCGTCCTTGCGGACCTGGGTTCCCCCAACCTCGCCCCGCTCCACGATGCGCGCAACCTTCTTTTCTCATTCCATCCGGGCAACATAACCGACGTTATCATAGCGGGCAAACCGATTTTGCGCGAAGGCAAATTCACGCAACTTGACGAACATAAAATAATAGAAAATGCGCAGAAGGAAGCTGAGGATTTGGTGGGTTCGTGAAGGAAAAAATCACGGAGGATACGCTCCGCAGGTGGTATAGGGATTTTCCAGCCCCAAGGCCCTCATCATCCATCCCAATCCGCAACCTCATCATACTGATAGAATCCGGGATGATTGCCGCGAAGGATGTGAAGGGAAGCGGAATCTCCTTCCTAAAACCTTCTGATGTGGGCATCGATTGGAAGCTTTCCAAGGACGCGTTGCTGCTCCACGCCCCTTCAAAAGACGAGGATTTCATATATGTGCTTGACCCGGGCTCCAAAAAAGCCGTACGCCTCGACCTCTATTTTGAAGGGGACTATTTCTGCTTCTATTCCAAGGATTATTCGCTTCCTTTCGCGCTCTCAAAGAGCTTTTGCGCTTCCGCATCCGGAGAGAACCTCCTTATAATCGATTCCAAGCAGAAGAAATACGTTTTCATAAACTCAAAGGGCGAGCGGGTTTCCGCCGCGCTCAAAATGAAGGAGTGCCTTGGCTGCGCGGTCCTCGGCGAGGACGGCGGCATAGCCTGCGATGCGGAAAAGATATTCCTTTTTTTGGGAGGGGAAAGGGCGGAGATAAACCTTAACGAGATTACCGAGGAGAAGCTCCGCGCCCCGATTTTTGGCGCGGGAAAATCCAAAAACTTCTTTTGGGCGGCAATAAAGGACAAGGATTGGAACTTCTCCATCCTCATAAGTGCGAGCGGAAAGGAAAAATTCTCCTACACAAGATTTCCGCTAAACGAACTGAAGGGCAGGCCACTTCTCTAGTCTAAGGATGCACCCTTGTCCTATCACGTGGAAACAGCATGCACTCCCTTATGTTCTCCCTGTTCGTCGCCTTCATCGTCAATCTCTCAAGGCCGATGCTCCATCCCGCGTGCGGTGGCGCTCCGACCCTGAACGCATCTATATAGAAGTCGAAGTTGCGCGGGTTCAGGCCCCTGCTTTCCAACTGCTTCTCAAGCATCTCCGGGATATGGATTCTCTGCGCACCCGAGGCAATCTCCAATCCTTTATAGAGAAGGTCAAATGCCTTGCACACCTTCTCATCGCCCTCCTTGGGCATGGAATAGAAGGCGCGCACGTTCGTAGGCCAGTCATTTATGAGGAACAAATCCTCCTGGAGTATTTCACCCAATTTCTTTTCCGCCTCCTTGCTGAAGTCCTCGCCCCACTCCATCTTGAAATTATTCTCGCCCAGAAGGTCCACCAATTCCGTATAAGTATGCCTTGGCACCTCCGTGGGCGCCTCAAACTCCGGGTTCAGGAGCGCAAGTTCGTCCTTCATCTTCTCCACATTTTTGAGGATGTGCAGGGAAACGTCCGAAAGCACATCCATCGCGTCATTGTCGTCCGCGAACCCCATCTCTATGTCCATCTGTATTACTTCATTCAGATGGGTGGTGGTGTGGTGCTTCTCCGCCCGGAAAACCGGAGCGGTGATGAAAACCTTGTCCAATCCTCCAACCACTGCCATCTGCTTGTACAACTGCGGCGACTGCGCCAGGAACACTTTTTGCTCGAAATATTCCACCGCGAATACTTCAGTTCCCCCCTCCGTAGCCGCGGCAACTATCGAAGTCGGGTGTATTTCCATAAACCCGTTGTGCACGCACCTCTCCCTGAAGCTGCGCGCAATCTCGGCTTTTATGTTGAATACCGCGTTCACGTCCCTCTTTCTCAAATCCAGGTAGCGGTAGTTCAGCCTGATGTCCAATTCGCTCGGCACCAAACCCGTGGGGTCCACGGGCAATTTCCTCTCCACCTTGGAGAGAACCTCCACTTTTGACGGGGAAATTTCCATTCCGTCCGGCGCAATCTTGTTTTCCTTCACCGTTCCCGTGACGCTAATAACGTCCTCCTTGTTCCTCTTCATCGCCTCCATCACTTCCTCGGGCACCGCACCCTTCTTCGCGATGACCTGGACGATCCCGGTGCGGTCCCTCAGCTGGATGAATATGAGCTTCCCGAGGTCCCTTATCTCGTGCACCCATCCGGCCACCTGCACTTCCTTGCCGGCATTCTTCTTTGCCTCTTTTATGTAATGAGTTCTCAGCATGTCCACACCACCTTAAACTATAAAATAAAATGGAAAAATCAATTCATTTTGAAATAGTTATCTCCATCGCGGAAACCTTGCTCATGGTCCCGTCCTCGGAGGGCAATTCCTCGGTCTTTATGAAGATGTTCGCGACCTTCACATCCGGGACGAAGCGGTTCCTCACTATTTCCGCCACGTCGACCGCGCGGGAGATGAGCTTTCCCCTCGCCTTAATGACCACGGCAGGCGCGCCGTTGTTGAACTGCGTCACCACTGCCAGAACGTAGCTCATCACGCCCTTCTTCCCTACGTATATCGTGTTCTCAGGCCTTTCCCCTTCCATAGCTTTCACCTGTTTCCTGCAGTCACAGTGGGATGGCAGCAACCGCGCCCTCCCCTTTCCATTCTTTAGAAGAATACTTTTATATTGATTTAGCTCATGCCGCATCCGCCCCTGCGTAGAAATCTGATGTTCATAGATGTTAACACATGTATTTTAAATATAACCCTGCAAATACACTTATTATGACTAGGCACATAAGAATGGGCACCGGACAGAATCCAGGCGCAGAGCTGAGCGGAAGCAGGCCTGGCCGTGCTTTCAGGGCCCATTTCAAAGACGAGGAAGACACCGGTCCGGTCAATAGCCGCGACCCAAAGAGGATTATAGTTCTCGGCTGCATCAAGTACGGGCCGCATAAAACCGCAAATGAGATCGTCAAGTACCTTTGTGCAGAGGGCTGCATGGTTCCAACAGATATCGCAAACGTTTACAGGATTATCAGGCAGATGGTTAACCGCGGCCTGATACGCGAAAATCCCCGCAAGCCAAAAACCTTCGAGTTGACCAAGTTTGGCGAACATCACTGCCTGGACAGGGAGACATTCTGCAAACTCATGGATGCGTCTAAAACCATCATTGCCATAAAAGAGAATAGATTCGCCCGAAAACCGGAAAAATCCGAAAATGCGGAAAAATCTCTGGTCGAAGCCGCTTCAGAGGCCTTGGAAAAAATAGAAGGGGTCGTAAGCGAGGAGATTCTCGCACCGCTCAGGAGACTAATTAACAGCATTAATAAATGCTGAAAGGCGCAATGGCGGAACCCTCCTTTCGGTGCGAATACTTTTAATATCCTTTAGGAGCTTTATTCATCGATATGGCAACCAGAGTCGCTATTCTGGACAGGGAACTGTGCATACGCGAGCGCTGCCCTTACCAATGCATAAAGGTCTGCCCGCCAAACCGGATGGGCGACGAGTGCATAGTGGTAGAGGAATCCACGCAATTCCCGGTGATTGCCGAGACTCTCTGCATAGGCTGCGGCCTCTGCGTGAAGAAGTGCCCGATGAACTGCATTACGATAATCAACCTCGCGGGCGAGGAAGGGAAGCCCATTTACCAATACGGAACGAATCAATTCCGCCTCTACAATTTTCCGCTCCCCGCGGAGGGCGTATGCGGAATAGTGGGCAAGAACGGAATCGGGAAAACAACCGCACTCGGCATACTTTCCAGAAAAATCACTCCTAATTTCGGAGAATTCAAGGAACACTCGTGGGAAGAGATAATCCCGAGGCTCACAATCTCCCAGCGCAGGTATTTCGAGGCTGCCGGAGAGAAGCAGAAGGTGAGCATGAAGGTGCAGAACGTGGAGCAGATACGGAAAGCCGCCTCCCGCAGCACCGTGGATTCCCTTCTCTCCAAGATGGATGAAAGAAACGCGAAAGAGGGATTGGTGAAAAAGTTCGGCCTCACCCCTATTCTGAAAAGAAAAATCACACAATTGAGCGGAGGGGAACTGCAAAAGGTCGCGCTTGCCGCCGCACTGCTAAAAGATGCGGACATCTATTACCTGGATGAGCCCAGCAACTACCTGGATATAGAAGAAAGGCTCAAATCCGCGCTCATCCTTAGGGAATTCGGCGAGGGAAGAAAGCTCATGGTCGTGGAGCACGACCTCGCGATTCTGGATTACATGAGCGATTACGTCTTCATTTTCTACGGAGAGGAGAACGCTTACGGAACCTCCTCCGGCATAAAGCCTGTAAGAAATGGGATAAACGAATACCTTTTCGGATTCCTGAAGGAAGAGAATATAAAATTCCGGGAGCGCGAAATCCGCATGTCCGGCTTCAGCGAGCGGGAGCGCAAGGGAAAGGTAAAGGTTTCCTATCCGGAACTGAAGAAGAAACTGGGCGATTTCTCCCTCTCCTGCGAGGTAGGGGACATCCGTGAGGGGGAAATAGTCGGGATTGTGGGCAAAAACGCGGTCGGAAAAACAACCTTCATAAAACTTCTCGCCGGAGTCGAAGACCCGGACGAGGGGCAGGGCCTCCCTTCCCTCAAGATTTCATACAAGCCCCAATACATAGAGCCGCAGGAAGGGGTTACGGTCGACGAGATGTTCTCTTCCGAAAACATAGATTCATTCATTTCCGAAAAGGCGCGCAGAGAACTGGGAATAATAAAACTGATGGAAAAGCCCCTCACCTCCTTGAGCGGAGGCGAGCTCCAGAGGGTTTCCATAGCCTACGCACTTTCCCAGAAGGCGGACGTATTCCTTTTTGACGAGCCAACAGCCTTCCTGGACATAGAACAGAGGCTCCGTTTCTCCGACCTTTTACGCTCTGTAATTGGGGAAAGCGAGAAGAGCGCCTTCGTGGTCGACCACGACGTCGTGTTCATAGATTCTATTGCGAACCGCCTGATTGTTTTCGACGGGCAGAGCTCAATCCGGGGCCACGCCTCCTCCCCCCACAACAAGGTCGAGGGGATGAACGCCTTCCTCTCCATGGCCAACATCACCATGAGAAGGGACAAGGATTCCAAGCGCCCCAGGATAAACAAGCCGGACAGCGTATTGGACAGGGAACAGAGATCATCCGGAAACTTCTACGCGCGGGAAAATTAGGCCCTGTTTATGCCCTTTATCTCCCCATCCTGGGCTATTTCCACATTATATCCATAACCCGCCGCCTCACTGGTCCAGGTGACGACCCAGTTTCCTCCCGCTTCTCTTACGGTGGGTACGGAATCCGTGTACCTGGCCACGAACGCATCGATGGAAGAGCTTCCGGAATTTGTATGGGAAGCGATTATCGCCTCCTCGGGGAAGGCAATCACGCATCCGGCCCCCTCGCAAACCGAGCATCCGTAAACCACCCTTTCCGGGGTTCCGGCGACGAAGTTCTCCGCCGGATAATAGTAGGTGTAATGCGTCCTTTTCGGGCAGGGGGTGTTCATCCCCTCGCTCGCCCTCGCATTAATGAGGAAATACTGGCTTCCAGCGTCGTTGGTTTTGGACTCCCAGGCGAATATCTCCACCACGTCCGCATCGGGGTTTTTGGCCCTCAAATCCTCCAAAACATAGGTCCTCGCATCGTCCGAGAGCACCTTCGTCTCGTAGAATTTCATGCCCGCAGCGATGAGAATGGCTATCACAATGAGCCCGAAGATATAGACTACCAGTCTTCTATGCCGCATCCTTTCCCCCATCACATTTCAACGGAAAACCTTAAATACCATCCCGGCAGCATAATTTACCATGGATTTTCAGGGGACCAAGGCTTGGAGGGTTCTTGTTTCAATATCCCTGGTTTTTCTGATATTCATAGTGATTGCGGAATTTTTCCTAATGGACTGGCTTTCCCCCTACATATCGGTCCAGAACCTTGAGCAGTTCACCCTCATCTTCACATTCGTTCTCATGGCCGATATCTACTTCTCATTCCTTAAATCCACGGATAAAAAGGCGTTCCTCAAGAAGAACGCCCTCAAAATCCTCATAATCCTGCCCTGGGGCACCATTTTCCGAGCCCTCTCGTTCATACGCCTGGAGGGGATGGTGGCGGAAATTCCCATCTTAGCAGATTTGTTCGCCATGGAGAAGGCTGGCGCTGCCGCAAGCAAGACCATACTAATAGCGGAAAAGACGAAAAGGCTGGCAGAACTCTAATTCTCCTTCCCAAGCCCGCCCCTGCTTTCTATGGATATGGCGAGCCCGCGCGCCTTCTGGAAAATAGAGTGGAATATGGGGACGGTGAAAGCCCATATGTCCCTGCCCCCCCTGCTTTCCTGCGCAATCCTCACCGCCTCCGCCTTTTTCCTCACCACTTTTGAGAACGGGAGGGAGGTGGAGAACACGAAAGAAAAGTCGTGCGGAACGCCCGCCCGCCTCATCCCCTCCATCATCTCGTGCGGCTCGGTGGTTTTTGCGAACATGTAAAAGGGGAGCATCAGCACGGCAGCGTGCACGGAATTTAGCAGCGCCCTCTCCCATCCTCCGAACGCAAACACGTTGAATAACGCTATGAAGATTATGAGCCCGGCGCATGCAAGCGCGAAATCCCGCATCGGAACCCTCTGGCTCGCCGCAACAAGCAGGAGCGCGGCGAGGATGAACGGAGCGTATTCCAGCGGGAGAAGGACCGCGGCAAGCACAATAGCCAGTGCGCCCAAAAACTTGATCAACGGGTCCATGGAATCTTCACCCCGCATCCCTTCACTTCCTTTAGCCCGAATATCTCCTTTCCCCCCTGGGCAACCTGCCTCCCTTCATCCAGCACAAGGAACTTTCCGCCCAGCCCCACCAGGTAATCGGTATCATGCTCCACAACTATTACGGATTTCCCCTCCTTTACCAGGCCGCGTAGAATATCATAAATCTCCACGCTCGCCCTATGATCCAGGCTGGATGTGGGCTCGTCCAGCATTATGAGCTCCGGCCCCATCGCAAGCACCGAGGCTATTGCGAGCTTCTGCCTCTGCCCCTGGGAGAGTTCAAAAGGGTCGTCCTTCGCCCTCCCTTCCAGGCCGACTCTCCTCAGCGCGTCCTGCACGCTGGCTTCCAACGCATGCCCTTTTATCCCGAGGTTCTTGAGGCCGAATCCGACCTCCTCCGCAACCGTGTTGCAGAAAACCTGGTCGTTAGGGTTCTGGAAAACTATCCCTATGCGCTTGTCCATCGCTTTGCGGGGCGCACCAGAGAAAATTATCCTTCCGTCCACCTTCCCGCTCTTCAATCCGGGAATTATCCCCTTAATCGAGTAGAGAAGAGTAGTCTTGCCCGAGCCCATGGTGCCAGCAATCCCGAGGCTCTCGCCCTTTTTTAGGCTGAAGGAAACGTCCTGCAGGATCCTTCTGCCCTTTATGCTTACGGAAAGTTTCTCGACGTCCAGCATCACTCTTCACCATATCTTTTCGCGAGCCCGAACCTGAACGCAAGGGTCCATGCGATTGCGAACTCGACCGCGCCCTGCACCGCGTTCCAGAAGAAAATCACGAACCATCCCATCCCTTTTCCGAGGAAGAGTATGTCGAGCGAGCTAAGGTAACCGGTGAATTCCTCCGCCGACATGTGGAAGAAAACCGGCCCCGCGAAATAGAGGTTCGCAATGGTCGCCACCGCGCCCCTCAGGAGCACCGCAAGCACAAGCGCATAAACCGCAGGCGCAAGGCGGGAAAGGTCGCTTCTACCCTTTTCCTTTGTTATGACATAAGTGAGGCCGAGCAGCACCCCTATAGGTATTACGCCGCCTAAATAGCTGGAAAGCATGAACCCCTGTGTTGCCAGGTAAAACAATGCAACTACCCCCACCACCGTGCCTATCGCCAGGTATGCGTAATCCAGGGGGCCCTTTGCCCTCCCGACATAATACGGGACAATTATCATCGGCAGCGTCGCGCCTATCTTCATTATCGCGCCCACCGCGCCAGTTGGCGCGGATACGAGTATTATCGCGCCCAGCGCGAGGAGGGTCAGCATCGCGTATTCCGCCCCGAATACGAAAAGCGCAAGCATCACCGGAACTGCGGCGAGGTCGACGGTCATCCCGAATCCGGTCGAGATTCCAAGTGCGTTGTTGGAAACCTGCAAAAGAAACGCAAGCGCAGCAAGGAAAGCGCACGCAATAAGCTTGTAAGATTTCATGAGGTTATGGCGCTTCGAATGCTTTAAAGACTGCTTACCAATTTTTTGGTAGGCTAAACATTAAATCCTGATAAGGGCATTTTCCCTCATGGCAGACATCCTTCATCCGTTCGGGGACCTGGACGTCCTTTCCTATTACTCAAAAGTTGCTCCGAAGCTGGGGAAATTCCTCAAGGGGAGGGAGATCGCCGCAAAGGTGCTGATCCCGAGTTTTCGCCCCCTCCTTAACAGGGGCTCGCAGCTGCCTCTTCTTACCCCGGAGGAGCTCTCAAAAGTTGATGATTCGTTTTTGAAAATGCGCAGCGGGGGCACAAAATTGGAAGCCGCGAGGGAGAAGCTCACTCCCCTGCAGGAAAAAATCTGGAAGTACTTTCCGCCCCGGAAGCTCGCGGACCTTTTCTATGCAACAAACGGAGAAAAGGGCAAGAAGCTGGACCGCATATTTTTTGATATTGACCGGGGCGAAGGAGTATCCGCGGAGGACGCGCAGAGGGCCGCCGCCCTTCTTCTGGAGGAGATGCGTAAGGATAAGGAATTGAATTCTTTATTGGATTTCAAATTCTTCGTGATGTACACCGGGAACTCTTTCCACATCTATCTGATGCTTAAGAAAGAGGTGGACGCCTCCTTTTACGAGAAGCACTTCTCTTATTCCAAAAATACTCCGCTCGCCTCGCTCACAGGAAAATGGGTTGAGCAAGTTAAGAAGAAGGGACTGAAGATTTCCGGAGGCCACGAAAAGCTCAAAGGAAGCATAATACTGGACCCGTCCCAAACCCCTCCTGGCAAGTTGGCGCGTTCCCCGTTTTCGCTGCACATGTCCGACCCGAAAACCGTGGATGGCGTTGCAATCCCCATAAGCGAGGAAATGCTCGGTGAAAAAAATCTTCTGAAAAGGCTCCGCGTATACACCCCGGAAAAAGTAATTGGGGAATTGGATTCCTTGGCAAAAATTCTCCCTTGATTAGTGCAGCCTAAGCTTATCCACCCTATAATCCTGGTCCACTCCGCACTTCTCGGGCGCCCTCATCCCTTTTTTCATAATAAGTTCGCCGGCGTACGCAATCATCGCCCCGTTGTCCCGGTTGAATTCGTCCGGAGCAACGCCGAATTTCACCCCATCCTCCTTGCACATCGAGCGGAGCATCCCTTGCAACCTTTTATTCTGGGCTACCCCCCCGCAAACAATCACTCCCTTCCTGCGCGTGAGGAATAACGCCCTTTCCGTTACCTCGCAGAGCATTGCGAATGAAGTTTCGAATAAAGAGTATGCAACATCCTTCTTGTTTCCCTTGTTCACCTCCTTCGCGGCATGGGTAAGCAATCCTGAAAAACTAAGGTTCATTCCCTTCACCACATATGGAAGGGGAACATATTTCCCGCCCTCCGCAAGCTTCGCCAGTTCCGCGCCGTGCGCATATTCCATCCCGATTTCGCGCCCGAACGCATCGAAAAGGTTTCCAACGCCCATGTCCAGGGTTTCCCCGAGCACGCGGAACTTTCCTTCCTTCTCAATCAATAATTGCGTATTCCCGCCGCTCACATAGAGAATAAGGGGATTCCTCACGCCGCTTATCCCCTCCGCGATTTTTATGTGCGCATATGGATGGTTCACCCCAATCATCTTTTTCCCGTATTTCAGCGCAAGGTATTTCGCGCCGACCAATCCAACCTTGAGGCATGCGCCGAGCCCAGGCCCTTCGGAATAGGCAATCGCATCCACATCCTCCATGCGCACTCCTGCCTTATGCAAATTAGCCCTCAATAATTCCGCAAACTTCTCCGCGTGGTGGTCCGCGGCCTTTCTGGGAATTATCCCCTCATTTTTCGGCTTGTAAGTATCCCCGATGTTGGAAAGCACCTTCCCCTTGTGGACAATCCCCATGCCCAGGGTATGCGCGGTACTTTCTATCCCCAATATCATCCAAACCACTCAGAAAAGCATCTTTATTGCGAATATGGAAATGAAATTGTAAATCGCATGTGCAATCATGCAGGGAAGGATATCTCCCTTCTTTACGAAGTAAAGCGCCAGCACAAGCCCGAGCAGCATCGCCCCGCCTATCTCCACCAGTGAGCCATACGCGGTGTGCGTAATCCCGAAGAATACTGAAGAAATGACCGCTCCAATCCACATGTTCGTGTATTTTCCAAAAACCGGAATCAGCAGCGCCCTGAAGAACAGCTCCTCGACCACGGGCACGAGCGTGAACGCAACCACAAGGAGGTAAATGGGAAGGTCCTGCACCACATTTATCGCATTCGAGCTGTCGTTGAACCCGATGATATTGAGAATAACATTCATCACAATCCCGGCTCCGATCATCACGACGAAAAGCAAAATTCCGTCCAGCACCCTCCACCATATCTTCTTCTTTATGTTGAGCAGCTTCTCCCGCCCGTCCCATAAAAAATAAATTGCGAATGCGCCCAATCCCACCTGCATATATAGCGTGTTCACGTGCTGAAGAGGGAAAACCAGCACATACGCAAACGAAATAAGC
>JACCLI010000006.1 GCA_013425455.1 Microcaldota archaeon
ACGTTCTGCGTCGCGTTGTTCACATCAACTATCCTTGCGCTCTGGGAGAAAGCAAAGGAGAAAAACAAGAGGAGTGCAAGTATCCTTTTCATCTTTACACCGTTGATATAGACTTCCCTATGTTGGAAAGCACAAGGTTGATGTTCTGTAGCGCAGAACCTATTAAAGCGTTTGTATACTCGTCCATGTCCATTTCAGACGGGGCCGGGTCTGCCAAAACTGTGTCCACCGTATAGGTTAGGTTGGCTATGTTTGTGCCACCGTATTCAACGAAAATCGTTAGGTTCGCGTTGTTGTTGTAGCGGGTTGGGATAAGCATGAAGGTTTCGTTGGAGAGGAAGGGGCCGGAGTTGTTGTAGAAGTCCTTGTCCGGCTGGGCGGGCACGAAGATTATGAGGCCGTCCGTTTCTCTAACCGTGAGGTTTGCAGTTACCGGAACGCCGAGGTTCGTGACGGTTATGTTCATGTAGTTCGGGGCTCCAGCTTTCAAAGTAGGCATGGTACCAACCACTCCAGCCGTAGTAACAGTTACCGAGGCGTTCCTCATCTTCCTCGCGTAAATCCACTTGCTCGCGGTGCTTGCGAGAGAGTTCAGGTTCTGCACGGAGCTCTTTACCTGGCTGCCGTAATTCGCATCGATGAGTGAGGTGCGGTAAGTCGGGCTGAGGGAATGGTATATCGCTATGCTGAGGTTCTTCCTGCAGTATGCGGGGCTTATTACTTCCGCGTATACGGAATAGTTATAGGAATCCGGAACATTGTATCTCGTCGGGGAGAGCGCATAGATTGCGTTGCCGCTTATGTCCGCTGTGGAATAGCCGGAGCCGGTGAAAATCCTGTTCGGATAAAGGTTCGGGGAGAGGATGTTCCTTCCGTTTTCCTCCACTACCCTCACCTTTGCTCCGCTTAGGGGGGAGCCGTCAAGGTAAGTAACCAAGAACCTCGTGCCGTAGGGAACTCCTGTTTTTGGGAAAACGGTTGTTTGGGTACCATCTATGTACACGGTTATGTTGCAGTCTTCGGGGTAGACGTAGAAGTAATAGAATTCCGCCCTTGGGACCATATACTCGAAATCGAAGTAGGAGCCGTTGTAGCCGGGCTGATTTTCTATAACTGTAACGAAGAGGGGTTCATCGTGGGTCCCGTTTGAGTATTTGAGAACGCCCAGTTTTACGCCAGGGAGTAATGTTACATATGGGCATGGGTAAGATGAGCTGCCAACTGTGCAGTTCATTGTGAGCGAAGGTAGGAAAGTGAGAAATGGGCTATCTATGAACGTGGTGAAATCCAGTCCCGCGAATGCGGTGAAATTGGAGAACATGCCTCCGGTTGCGAAATCCGCGAGAACTGGACTGGAGATGTCCGACAAATTGGGCTTGGAGGGAAGCCTCGTGACAATCAGTGAGATGTTGTAGTAGGTGCCGTTCGGATTGTTGGTGTATACATTGACTCCGCCTACTTGCTCGTAAGAAATTGGATAAGCAGGGTTGGAGGGGGCTGCAGTGTTCATCGTACCGACTATGGCTGCCCAGTATTCTGTGAGCGGGTAGCTGGAAATATTGATAAGGGTGACATTACCTCCTTCGGTGTACGTGTTGCCTGCACTGGAGAATGAGATAAAAACCAATAAAAGTGCCGACAGGAGAGCCATCCTCATGCATAGAATAATATGATGAGGTATAAAAGGTTTTCTATGCTTTCCCGTCTGATTTTGGCGCTACTGCAAAGACTTGGCAGAAGCCCCCTGCCCCTTCCTTCTCTTGTAATACCAGTAAGCCAGGGCTAGAAGGATCATCAGTAGAATCAGCAGTATCCACCATGGGAACCCTTCTATATTCACATCCACATGGGCCCGCTTCTCAAGGAAAGCCTCCCTTGCGCCGTATGTAGCGGTGACGTTCATCCTGGTCTTGTCCGCCTTGTCCATTGGTAGCTTGAGAACGCCGCCTAGGGATACTATCTCATTCCTGCCAGCGCTTATGTTGCGGACCTGCTCCTCATCGTATACTGTAATGCCCTCGTCATTTATGTATGAGACGGAAATCCGGTAGAACACTTCGGAAGTGCCGTTGTTCCTCACCTTGACCGCGAGCTTATCCTCGAGAGGCGAGTAGGATGCGTCGCTTAGGGCCATGCTGCTCTGGTCCACAAAGGATATCCTGCCTACGTCCATATATTTCAGGAAGGCCTTGTCGAATGAGAGCGCGGAGACGCCGTAATAGGTGGTGTCGTTTATGCTCAGCTGGCCCTCCCCGGGGTTCTCGAACGGATAGCGGACACCTTTGCTCTCCCCTCTGCGTATCGTATAACGTTCATCATCCCCGATTGTGCCTACCTGCTGCCCGTTAAGAAGGACCTGTATGCTTGATTTTACGAATGCCTGCGCATTTCCCTTGTTAGAATAAACAAGCTCGAAAGCGCCGGATGCGGGATTGTAGGCTGCAGAATCCAGGGATACTGCTGCAAACGGCGATGGCAAAGGGAACGTGCTTAGCGGCTGCACCTCGCCAGAGCCGCCGGTTGCCCCCTGCCCGAATTTCACAAGCACCCTGAGCCTCTTATCCACAAGTTGCGTGTTTACCTTTTTCGTCATGTCATAAACTGGATCCAGATTGGTGCTGCCTATCAGCGTCGCGGCGCTTATCCTGCCATCCCGTGCGTTTTCCAACATGAAGTTATAAGTTGAGTCGGGTATGACGGTCGAAACTAATACGACCGGGACATCGCCGGTGTTTATGGACACCTCCAACACATTGCCGTCGCTTAGCAGTACGTCCTTAAGTTCCGGATTGGATGAGAGGTACCTGTCCACTATTTCCATATTGTCTTCATACTTGTCCCCGTTGTTTATTGTTTCAGTCCCTACCCCTAAGCCTTCCACTGCGTTCACAACCTCCTCATCGAGAATCCCATAAAGCATTACGGAATCGGGCCTGTTTGATGAGAGAAAAGACGCTACTTCCCCAACATTGCTCTTGTTCGCAAAAATCAGGTATGCGTGCGTGCTCTTTGCATAAGCCACAAGCGAAACTATGTTGTGTCCATACACGGAGTCGGTGATGATGAAGTTCCGCACGCCGGACTTCCTCGCAAGCTCCAAATTGAGCTGTGTGCCGGTGGAGGAGATGAGTTCCACGAGATTGCCTTCGGCCTCCAGGGCGCTGCGGAAGCCTGCGAAGACCGGCTTCCCTGGGGACTCTACAAGCAGTATGCCGCCCCTGTTGCCTATCTGCATCAGCGAAAGGGCATAATCATCCCCGGGGAATATGAGGTAATTCACATCCCCGTTCGCATTTGCATAGAAAATCGCGGATGCGACGTCCATATAGTCCTGCGAGTTTATGACAACGTAGGCATGCAAAAGCGGCATCAGCAGGCATGCAAGAAGCAAATTATTGAAAACACCCATGCCTCACTCTTTTGGAGAAAAAGAATATAAAGTTATAGCCAAAGCCCAGGAAAATGGAAATAAAAAGAAAAAAGAAGGGATTTTTCCCTTCAGGCGTTCAGCTCTACGTAGAAGTAATACCTTTCGAAGGTATTGGCTGTCTCGTTCGTGGCAACCATGAGCTGGTAACCACCGGTGACCGCATCCCACCTGTCGTTCGTAGCGGAAATGTTCACGCAGAACGCGACATCGTCCTTGCTCGCAGGGCTTGCAGACTCGTTCACCGCGAAGGTCTCCCAAGTGTCAGCTCCAACGTCGTCGTATGTGAATACGCCGGTCGTTGTTCCTGAGCCGTCACCAGCAAATGCGTAGTTAGCGGTAGCATCATTGAATGTGTTGTTTGCGCTATCCACATCTCCGGGTACGAAGCTCCAGAGCGCATCGATGAACGACGCAGTCGTTGGAAGAACCGCAGCCCATACGAATGCGCTGCCGGTGCTCGCGCATACCTCACCGCCGTTTGTAAGATCCCAGGCCCATGTGTAAACGGGGGCTGCAGTATCGCTCTGCGCCAATGCCAAACCCGCGGTCACGTTGCCGTAGAAGGCTCCCCACTTTTCAGTGGAACCAGCCCTGGAAACGTTTGTTTCTGTAACGTTCCCTCCTTCTATGTAGACCGAACCCGCAGCTGCTATCTGGCGGGTGTAGTTTCCAGTTGTTCCTGCGGATGCGCTTGAGTTCTGAGGTATAGCGAACGCGCTTCCGAGGAGCAGGACCGCGAATGCGGCCAGCATCAATCCTTTATTCATAGTCATTTCACCTTTGTGTAATTTTTTACTGCGCCACTTCACACATATAACATTTATAAACCTTTTTCCGGCTCTCCGAACGCGCGCATATGCAGGTTTGGAACAGCATGTGAAAAAGGTGGTGGAACGGGAAATTATTTTGCACCAAAGAAGGTTTTTTAATTTTGGAGTAAAGAGAGTGGTGTGGAAAAAATATTCCTTTTGCTCTGCATGCTTGCGCTCTCCTTCGCCTACACCGACCCTCCGATAGCGGAGGTGATGGGGCATAACCTGGACCAATCGTTCCTTAATTCGCTGATGAACCGGGTGCCGGCGGGATTGGAACTGAACCCTGAGGGGGACGCGGTCTATTTCAACGCGACCCTCATCGGGGTATTTCCGTCCGTGGAGGACAGGATTCCCGCGGACGCGAGCCCGTATGCGCACAAAATACTCTGGACGTGGGGCGAGAACTATTCCTCCTACATAATCAGGACTGTTACGGTTGGCAACGACACCTGCTCCGGGACAACCCTCACCATAAGCCCAGAGGAGAATGAATACGAGTTCAGGGTGCTGGTGAACAACATAAGTTCGGCATATTACAGGAAACCCCCTTCGGAAATCTCCGCGTTTGACTTTCCGCTTTCCGCCGCGCAGCTGGAGACGATAAACGCGACGGAAAAGGTTGAGGTGCGCCTTGAATACGAGGGAAAATACAAATATGACGGCTATTGCAGGAACTATCCTGTTTCCGTGTTTGTGGCTGTGGGAGGCCACTCCGAACTTTACTATTACGTGGAAAATGGAAACGTGGTGTTTTTCACCGCCCGCCCGGTTCTGGGCGAGCAGTGGTTCCGGAACAATCATTTCGATAATTTGATATTCAGCAAGAAGAAGTTCTACAAAACCGAAGTTTATTTGGACGGAAACGAAACGGGCAAGGCAAGCATCTACAATTTCAGCATCTACACCGATTCCCTGGGGACGATGTTCATCAACACGAGCAGGGAGAACAATTATACGAACGCATCGTTGGAGGAATATGATGAGGTTTATACGCCCACTCCTTTGCTCAGGGAGAACGAGACCTTCCGCTACTTGTATGAGGAGAATTATTCCTATGAAGGGATAGGATATCATAATCTTACTGTTGTGGTTACGGACCACTTCCTGCATAATTATACTTACAATAGAAGTTTATTGAGCAGGGCGTTGAGCCCGGAGGAACTGGGCGAGGCAACGGGAAGCGGGGTAGTAATGCTTGCGGGAAACGTTTCGCAGAACATCACGAGGCCTAATTACGTTGAGCCGCCGCAGCAGCTAAACCAGATACTTATACCTACGGGGGCGCTTGCCATAATATTCATCGTGATAGCGCTTGCCGGATGGTGGGGGTACAGCAGGGGGAGGAGTTAGCGGCGGGGAGGCGGGAAAAAACATATAAATGCCATCACCGTAACTAACTACGGAGACTGATGGAATATGGCAAATGAGGAAACGGTTCAGGCGCTCTTCTACATAGAGCCCAAAACGCCGCACAACAGGGTGCAGCATATCGGCTGCCGGCTCGTCCTGACCGAAAGGCTGATACACGCCGGATTTACGAAAGGGGGCGTGTTCAATCTTCCGGATGGCCGCGTGGAAGTGCTTATGGAGGGGAACAGGAGGGACGTTGAAACATTCCACCAAGAAGTCAGAGAAAACCTTGTCAGATGGCTGGAAGAGAAAACGGGCAACAAAGAGAGATTGAAGCAGATGATTGGGAACCCGGGGATATCTGTTTCCGGCCTGGAATTCAAAAGCGGGCTCCTTATTTTGGACGTGGGCCTTTTCAGCCATTCCCTCGAGATGAACCAGTTGGAAAAAGGGGTTGACGTTTATTACACCTTGGCGCAGGCGATTAGGGAGAATTCCGGTGCCTATGGCGAGTTAAAGGGCGCACTCAGGGAGAATTCTGATGCTTACGGCGAACTTAAGAAAACGCTTGAGGGGCTGAACAGGAAGTTAGGTGAGAAACCTAAGTAAGCCAAGCTAGATCTTCATCTTCCTTATTATTACGCCCGCTTCCTCCAACAGTTTCAATGCGCTCTCGTGCAAAGGATAATCCGCGTTGTAGACCACTTCCTTTATGCCCGCGTTTATTATCATCCTTGTGCAATAGAGGCAGGGGCAAAAAGTTGTGTAGATGGTGGAATCTTTTACGCTAATGCCATGATAAGCGGCCTGCACTATCGCATTTTCCTCCCCGTGGGCGCAGTAGCACTCCTCAAGCTTTGTGCCGCTCTCCGCGAAGCTGTTGCAGCGCGGGCAACCCCCCTCGTTGCAGTTCTTCGTCCCGCGCGGGGTGCCGTTGTAGCCGGTGGAGATTATCCGTTTATCCCGTACGATTACCGCGGCCACCTTTCTCTTGATGCAGTTGCTCCTTGAAGCGACCTGTTTTGCGATGCTCATGAAATACTCGTCCCAGGTGGGGCGGTCGGAATGGAAGTCCTTGGAGAGCTGGGAGAGGAGGGAATCCCATTTGTCGTATAGGTCCTGCGCCTCCGCGCTGTTCTCGATTTTCCTGTCCGCCATCTTTATTGTTTCGCCGAGGTTCTGGCCTTCTTTTTTCATCTCCGCCTCTTCTATTATTTTGAATGCTTCAAAAGTCTGGGGGTCGCTCTCGCGCTTGCGCGCCCTCATGCGCTCGAAGCGGATTTCCGGGGGCGCGTGCACGTGCACCAGGACGAAGTTGCGGAGCTTTTTGAGCTCTTTTACCTCTCCGGGGTTGCGGATTGAATCTATTATGTAATTTCTGTCCTTCTCCATCCTGTGGACCGCGCGCTGGGCGAGAATGGAGGGGCCGAAGCGGGCGCGCAGATCATTTCCCTTCGCAATCATGGATTCGCGGGTTATTTCCGCATTATCCTCCGCCAATTCCTCGCGTATGAAATCGGATAATGAGAGATAATAGAAGCCGCGCTTCTTCAAATATTCCGCGCTGATTCCCTTTCCCGAGCAGTTTTCCCCTGTGAGACCGATTATTAGAGACATAAATACGACCCCGGAAAAAGATTTGGCGGGTGCATTTTAAAAAACGGACAGGAACAAAAGGGTTGGAGTTTGCCACGGAGCGTAAGGAGTACGGGTAGAGAGTTGTAGAGAGAAGTTGGGGGAGGGTCAGAGAGATAGAAGAAAATGGGGCAATAGTTTCGCAGCGCGATTTTCCTGATGGAAAATGCGCCCTTTTTTGCTGTTGCAAAAATTGGGCAGCGAAACTGTGCGCATTTTTCCCGCGGGAAAAATAGCGAGGGGGTTGTTACCCCCTCCGCGTTTTTGGTTGCGGCTGCCGGGGATCGAACCCGGGTCGTTGGCTTGGGAAGCCAAAATCCTACCGCTAGACTACAGCCGCTAAAATAATGTGATTAGATATATTGCGGAATCTTTTTTATGGCTTTCACCCGGAACAAAATCCGCATCTCACGCAAGATTTACGTAGAAATAGTACGTCTCATATACGCCGGTTCCATAGGCGGTCGGGACCATGATCTCGTAGTCGCCAGGCTGTCCGTTGAACAGGGGCCCGTTGTAGGTTATGTTGGTGCAGAAGAGCATTTCAGCCTTGGACGGCACGGCGACGGATTTCCAGGAGCAAGTGGTGAAGCCTCCTGAATAGCCGGTGTCCGCATAATAAGAGTTGGAGACGGTCGTGGAGCCAAAGCGCTGGGAGCAGTTCGAGTTGTTGAATGTGTTTGCCGCGGAATCGGCCGAAGACGGGGGGAAACTCCAGGCTGCGTCTATGTCCGCATAGGTTGCGCCCATTATCGAGGAAAGGGGCGTGGGGCCTGTGGATGCGCACACTACGCCTCCGGAAGAGGAGTTCCAAAGCCATACATATATCATCTGCACATCTACAGACTGGGCGAGTACTTTGCTTCCAGTAACATTTCCATAGAAGGCCGCCCATCTGTCGGTGGATTCGTTGGAAGACAGGTCGACTCCGCTCACGTTGCCCCCTTCTATCGTGACATTTCCGGCAGTGATATTTGAGCTGTACCTTCCGGTGGAACCCACGGTCACGTTCGCCCCGAAAATGTCAACCAAAGAAAGGGTTCCGTTGTAGAAAATCGTGAACGTATCGAATGCCGTGAGGGTGGTGAACCCTGCCTTTGAGCAGGTGACGTTGTAATCGTGCGCCCCTATATCCGTCACGTTGAGGCTGAGCTCGTAGTGGTCCACATTCTCGGCCATCGGGTAGATGCTTCCGTTCCAGAGCGAAAGGTTGCAGTCTGCGCCCGGTATGTGCGAGGCGTCGGTCGTGTTCACGTAGCTCGCATTGAAGGTGATTGTCTCGTTGGCGTATTTGGGCCCGTCGTTGTCTATGGTGAGCCCATTCTCGCCTCCCGCCGCGTAACCGGAGAAGTGGGGCACATCAAACACTATGGTGTTGCCGGTACAGGAGATGACGGTGCACTCGGTGCAGACTCTGCCCTCGCGGAGCACGTCATACCTTGTGACAGGGAACTCCTCCGACACGTATATCCTCGGATGACTGCAGGACGGCGTCCACATTGTTATCCTTGCGGAAACGTTGAACTCCGGCCTTGCTGCGGAATCCAGTGCGACAAAGCCATCTCCGATTATGAGATTTGATTCGTTAAGCGCGGAGCCGGAGGAATAGTTTACTGAGCCGAACACCACGCTGGATGTGCCGCTCTCGGCGGTGAGGTTTTCTATCTCTATGGGAGAGCCGCCCGGCGGGCCTATCCAATAGGTCTGGTTGCTTATCACCATTCCGCTTAGCGTGATGTTGGTGGAGGCGTTTATGTAGACTGCGTAATATGAGTTGTCCGAAGCCTCGTTGTCCATCAGGATGCTGTTGGAGCTGCTATGGATGTAGAAGCCGGTCATGCCGCTGCCCCTGGCGGTGTTTCCGTCAAGGGTGCAGGAGGGCGAATCGAAGACCATGATGCCTTCGTTCTCGATGCTGCCGGTAGCGGTGTTGCTTATGAGATGATTCGACGGGCTCGAGTGGATGTAATACCCCGTCCTTTGGTTCCGGTCAGCGTTGTTGTTGCTAAGCCAGTTTGCGTTTCCGGAGTATACGTGGAAGCCGTATATCTCATTGTCGCTTGCGTTGTTATAAAGAAGGTAGACGTTGGTGGAGGAATCCACGCGGAAGCCGGCCTCCTTGTTTCCATAGGAATTGGTCCCGGTTATCACGCTGTACGTTAGGCTCTTGGCATAAATTCCATGCTTATAGTTGGAGATGCCCGGGCAGTTCTGGACGGTGACGTTGCTTATGGGGCCGCTTATGAGTATTCCATAGGTCGGGTACAGCAATGCGGTGCCGTTGTCCGTGATGTTGTAGCCGTTGCAGTCAAATAACACGTTGGACGCCGATATCTTTACGCAGGCGAATCCCTCGATCGGAGATGCGTTGTTGGGCGCGCCGACCGCATTGGAGGCAAGCTGGTAGCTTCCGCTGCTGGTTATCACCGGGCAGTAAGTCTGCAGGATTCCATATTCGCTTGCCGGGTTCATGTTTGTGAGGCTGAATGTATGCGCGGTGGTGTTAGGGCTGTTGCTGAGCATCGTCCAGCCGGAGGCGTTGTGCTTCCAGAGCTCCAGGAACCGCTCATAATAGCCCGTGAGCTCGGAAGCCTTCCACGACCAGGTCATGGAATCGATGATGGGCGTGCCGAGCTCTTTGGTTATGTTGACGAACTTCCCGCGGAAGGATGTGCGGCCCGAGGGTGAGGGGATGCTCGCCCATTTTATGGAATACGCTTCCCCTGCCTGCGCGGTGTCGCTGAAGCTGAGCGTGGTGTAGTTGGCGTATCCGCCGGATGGATTGTCTATGCTGATGTTTGTGGCGTTTATGAAGAAGCCTGAGGCTGCCGGCTCAATGAGATAATCATAGCTGTTGTTGTAGTAGTGGCCGTTCTTGTCTACGGTGTTGTTTCCTCTTATGTAAATCCCCCTAGTTCCATGGCCGTAGGCAGTGTTGTTCAGGAGGGTGTTGTTTATGCCAGTCACAGAGAAGCCGTGACCAAAGTTTGCAAAGGAAATGGAGTTGGTTATGTTGTTTGAGGCCGATGAAATAGAGAAGCCAAGCTGCAGGTTTTCGCTCGCGGTGCTGACCAGGATTGTATTTTGGTTGGAGGACAAATCGAAGCCGGATGCGTCGTTGCCGGATGCCGTGCAGCGCTCCAGGGAGTTTGTGCTGCTGCCGGAAACAACGTTGAAACCGTTAGCAGCGTTGGCGGAAGAGTTGCAGTTGTATATCCTGTTGGAATCCGAGCTTGTGAGACGGAAGCCATCCTTGTTATCGCCCGAATTGGAGTTGGTTATGTTGTTGTAGTCGGACAAACTGATGTAGAAGCCTCCCTCCGCCCCCGTATTGCTGGAGGCGTTGCTCAGGTCAATGGTGTTTCTATGCGAGGACTCAAGGTGGAAACCATGATCGTTTGCGTATGACTTTGTGCCGTTCACGGTATTGCG
Source organism: Microcaldota archaeon (assembly GCA_013425455.1). GTDB lineage: Archaea > Micrarchaeota > Micrarchaeia > Anstonellales > Bilamarchaeaceae > CAIXOA01. The sequence goes on from JACCLI010000006.1 coordinate 10,663, forward strand.
TGAGGAACCCAATAGGTAAACGCCGGCACCGGCGTTGTCGTGCACATCGTTCCCGATGATGAGGGAGTAGTTGCTCTGGTTCAGGAAGAAGCCGTGCCCCGAGTTGTTGAATACCGTGTTGTTTGTGAAATTGTTCTGCTGGTTCGTGCGCCCCGTGTAGATGCCGTCCCCTGCGCCGTCGTACACCCTGTTTCCGTATATGGAGTTGGACTGGGTGGAGTGCTCAACCCGGATGCCTGCGCCGCTGTTGTTGCGGGCCGTGTTGTTATAAAGGGCGTTTGCCCTGGCGGCCAGTCCTATCAAGAAGCCTGATCCGTTGTTGTCATACGCCAAGTTGTTGAAGATGTTGTTGTCATAGGAAAGCCCGGACAACTCAAAGCCGGATTTGTTGTTGGATCTGGATTCGCTGTTGTAGACGTTGAACCCAGGGCCGGCTATGTAGAAGCCCGCGCCGCCGTTTAGTTCCGCGATGCTTCCAGAAAGGTTCCCTGTGCCGCTTAAATAGATGCCCCTTCCGCCGTTGCGGCGGGCATACATTTGATAGATTGTATTCCCATAGCCCGTTGCTATGAAGCCATCATAGGTGCTGTAGTAGACAAAGGTGTAGGTGAGGTTGTTCAGGTCGCTAGATTCCAGATAGAAGCCGTAGACGGAGCTGTGGGTTGCGAGGCTGTTTTTAATGCTGTTATTCTTTCCTCCAACAACATAGACGCCGTATCCGTTGCCGGACATCGTCGTGGTCGTAATGGTGCTATTCTCGGTCCAATAAAGCTTTATCCCTGCCTCGGAGTAGTTGCTTATAGTGCAGGAGGTTATGGTGACGTTGGTATAAGCGCCGTCTACTACAATGCCGTATGAGTTAGAGGTGCCATTGCCGGTTATTTCGTAGAATGAGCCGCAGTCGAAGAACACATTGGAGGCGGCTATCTTCACGCACGCATGGCCGGATGCAGAAACGTCATTGGGCGCCCCAACGTAATTCTGGGTCTGGTTATAGGTGCCTGCGGAGGTTATGATGGGGCAGTTTTCAGCGAAGCCGAGCGGGAGGAAAATAAGTATGAATATAGTAAGGATGCTGATGCTGATGCTTCCCGCTTGTTTCCGCACCCTCCGAAATCAATATTAACAATTATAAATGCTCCCCTGCCAGGCCGGAGGGGCCTCCGACGGAACGGCTCATGCGCCTTGGATTCCATGCCGGGCATAAGATATTGGCGGCATGGGACCCGGCGAATCTTTTTAACCTCGGATTTGTAATTTATGCATAATGCATTCGAAAAACAAGGAATTGGAAAGTTCCGAAAGCGTTATATATGCTTCATATATACATATATATGGGATATATATGACTGAATACACCACCATACTCGTGCATAAGGAAACAAAGGAAAGGCTTGCGAACCTCAAGGAATACGGAAGGGAGAGCTACGAGGAGCTGATAAACAAGCTGATTACAGTTTACGAAAAGCTGAGGGGCGAGGGCGAACTGAGCGAAGAGACCAAAAAGAACATCGCAATCGCCAGAAAACAGATAAGGGAAGGGAAGGGCATCAGCACGAAAGAACTAATGGCAGAGTTGGACATCTGAATGGCATATTATGTGGAATGGTCGCCAAGGGCGCGGCAAGTCCTTAGGTCTATGGAGAAGGACCTGGCGGAGAGGATCGCCTCAAAAGTGATGGATATCCAATTTGCGCCTTACCATTTTGTTGAGAAGCTAATCGGGGAGAACGCATGGAGGATGCGCGTGGGGGATTATAGGGTAATACTGGACATAAACGAGCCTGAGAAGAAGATTGAGGTGCTCGAGCTGGGGCACAGGAAGAACATTTACAAGAAATAGGATTAGTGGAATCCCGCCCCGCGAATCCTTTTAACCTGGAAGACGAAATGCATCCGTGGAAGTGTATTTCAGGCACCCGAGCATACGGAAGCACCAGGATGCATTGATACAGAATGCGAACGAGGCGATAGAGAATAGGAAATTATTGCTTGCGAACGCGCCCGTGGGAATGGGGAAGACGGATGCGGTGCTCGCGCCCGCAATCACTTATGCATTGAAGCACGGGAAGACCGTATTCTTTCTAACTCCGAAAATTTCCCAGCACAGGATTGCGCTTTCGGTTGTGCGGGGGATGCGGGAGAAATACGGGCTGGATTTGCGCGCTGTGGATTTGATCGGGCGGAGGTATGCGTGCGTGGACCCGGTGCTGTCGGACCTTGACCACGAGAGCTTCTACCAGTCCTGCGAGCGGAGGAGGAAGAAGGAAGAGTGCATATTCTACGGAAATTCGAAAGGGTATGGGAAGGTGGGAGAGGCGAAGGCGGAATATTTGTTCAAGAAGATGAGCGAGAAGGCGGGCCCGTGCCCCTCGCATGAGGATTTGCTTGCGCTGGGGAGGGAGTGCGAGGCGTGCCCGTACGAGTGGCTCATAAGACTGGCGAGTTCCGCGGATGTTATTATTGCGGACTATTTCCATTTGATGCATCCGCAGATAAGGGATTTGCTTTTGATGAAGATAAAGAAGAAATTTGAGAATTCAATAGTGATAATAGATGAGGCGCATAATCTGGCGAAAAGGGTGAGGGACCAATTATCTTCTTCTACTAATAATTTCTATTTGGGAAAATTGGACAAGGAGACGAGGGCGCTGGGGCTGAAGACTAATTTGGAAGGCGCGTTTTCTAAATGGGCAAGGGAAGAGCTGGGCGAGGCAAGGGAAAAGTTGGTTTCCAAAGATGGATTCTATTCCATTCTGGAAAAATTGGAAGGGAAGCCGGAAGAACTAATCGATATGTTTTCTGAATTGGGCTTCCAGTTCGTGGAGCGCACAGGGAGGAAGAGCCACGCGCTAAGGTTTGCGAAATTTTTGGAAAGATGGAATGAGAATGATAGGCGGGAGACGGTGCGCATTTTGCGGAAGACGATGCGCGGATATGTGTTGTCTAAGAAGTTCCTGGACCCGAGCGTCTCCACCTCCAAATTGAATGAGACGCACGCGTCCATTTTGATGAGCGGCACTCTTCTTCCTTTGGAAATGCACCGGGATGTGCTGGGATTGGACCCGGCGAGGTGCATTTTGAGGAGCTATCCTTCCCCTTTCCCTGAGAAGAATAGGATGAACATATTATTGGAAGGGTTCACCACGAGGTATTCGAAAAGGAGCGCGGATGAGTATTTGAAAATGGCGAGGATGATTGACAGGATCGCCTCGGAAACCCCGGGAGGGGCGGCGGTGTTTTTCCCATCCTATAATGTATTGCAGGGAGTCGTGCCCCTCATGAAAAGCGAAAGGATGCTTGTGCAGAAAGAAAAGATGAAGCCCTCGGAAGTCGGGGCGATGCTCAAGGATTTCTCAAAGGGAGGGGTGCTGTGCGGAGTGCAGGGAGGGAGCATGGCGGAAGGAATTGATTATGCGAACGGGGAAATAAAATGCGCGGTTGTTGTGGGGGTTGCGCTGGAGGAGATGAGCATGGAGGTGGATGCGCTCATAGATTATTACGACGAGAAGTTCGGGCGGGGATGGGATTACGGGTATTTGTATCCAGGAGTGATCCGGGCGGTGCAGGCGGCGGGAAGGGCGATAAGGAAGGATGAGGACCGCGCGATTGTAGTATATATGGATGAGAGATTTAGATGGAGGAATTACCGGACCTTGTTGCCGGATGAAAGGTATGCGGTTGCGGAGGACCCAATTCCCTATATGCGGAAATTTTGGGAAGAGGGGAAGGAAACGGAACGAATTTTAAAAGAATAACCTGGAATACTGCGCATGCGACATCTGGTTTCACTATTATTGCTGCTTTCATTTTCATTCGCCGCGTGCGGGGATGAGGTGAACATGAGCCTTCCTGCGATAAGCGGCGGTGAGGGGCTTCTTGTGGGCATATCCATGAAGAGCATCCCCGGGGAAGGGATGGAATATGTGGGCGCGGAGCCCACTGTGGGCACAGGGACGCAGGAATCCCTCAGCACAGCTGTGGATGTGGCGCGGGAGCTTTCCATGCGCGGATACGATTGCGATGTGCTTGTGAAAGTGGACGATTCGGACAGCCCGGGCGGGGTAGAGGGGCCTTCCGCGGGAGCGGCTTTTGTGGTGATGTCCTATTCCCTTTTTACAGGGGAGGAGCCGAGGCACGATGCGACCATCACCGGGGCGATATCGGAAGGCGGGCTGGTGCTGCCCGTGGGCGGGCTGTATGAAAAAGCGATGGGCGCTAAGGCGAGCGGATTCGATTATTTCATAACCCCTCTGCAGAGCGTCGAGGAGAAATTGATGCTGCAGGGGATGGCCGGAATAACTATACGGGAAGTGGAGGACGCGAACGAGGCGGTGGAATTCTTTTTTGAGGGCAAAATTCCGGAGGAGAGGCCGCTGGAGCTTACGGTGGAGCCGATTGAGAACCTCACCGCTTACGAGGGGGAGAGGGTTCCCGCGATGGGGGGCATAGTTGATGCGCTCATACGAAACGAGAGGGATGCGATTGCAGGAATAGAAGACAATGCGGTGAGGGAATATTTTGAGGCGAGGGCTGGCCAGCACGAGGAGCTGTATGGGCTGGGGTATGATTATGCAGCGGCGAACGGGGCGTTCCTCACGGGCATTTCCGCTTCCGCGATAGGCGAGGTGGAGAGCCCGGACATGGAGGCGAAAAAAGGGGAGGTGCAGGCATGCCTCGATTCCCTGGACAAGCCGGAGGTTACGGCGGGCAATTATGAGTGGCTCATGGGAGGGGAGGCGCGCGAGATGCGGGCGAGGAGGAACTACCAGAAATACTCCGTGCTTGAGCCGGAGACGAAGGATGAGGAATACCTGTTGGTTTACCAGATGGGCTACAGCAAGGCGTGGTGCGAGGCTGCGAAGGCCATGTATGTGGCGGGGAATAATACCGGCCCCCTCCTGGATGAGAATGTGCTGAAGGATGCTGCGGAAGAATTGCTCAACTATACGGATGATTACGGCGATTGGCAGGAGTACGCGGACACGGGCGGGGAGCTTTATGGGAAGGGGATGTATGCTGGCGCCATTTATGAGCTGACATTCGCGAAGAGCATGTACGACGGGGAGAAGGCGATGGAAGGCGGGGCGACGCAGGCGGATTACGAATCGCTCATGCAGAACGGGAGCACGAGCGTATGGGGGAAGGCCTTCAGGGCGCATGCTTCTTACCTTTACCAGACGGATTCGCCCCAGGATGCGTACAGGATGATTGTTTTCGCGAGGAACATGGATGCGGCTGCGGCGAGGATAAACGTGGTGAATGCGACCACTGTAATAATCGGAGGGGGGGCGGAAGAGGAGTGCTGCCCCTGCGATAATGGGGGGAGTTTGTGCATGCCAGCGTTCCTTTTGCTGTTCGCCGCGTTTGCCGCAGTTGGCGAAAAAAGAGGATAAAATTCGCAAATTTTGTCCGCTATTGGAAATCCGGCAGGATTTGCAATTTAATAAAAAATGTAATGATGTAATATAGGCGGCGATCGTGGATGGCTAAACTCACACCCCGGGATATCGGCGCCCTCATTGAGGTGAGGAAAAAGGTTGCCGAACTGACGTTCAAGAAGGGCCGCCTCCAGCGCGGCGGGGAGGGCGGAAGGGACCTGAAGGAGGTGGAGGACGAGCTGAACCGCCTTGGGGAGAGGAAGGCGGCGCTGGAGAAAAAAATTGACGGGATAGAGATATTCATGCCGTTCCAGAAGAGGCTTGAAGAGCTGCAGGTGAAAATCTCCACGCATGATGACGAGGACGTGGCCGCGGCGATGCGGGCAAAGAGCGGAGAGCTATATGAGATGCTGAAGAAGAAGGGAGCCATACTCAAGAAGAATATGGAGGCCAGGAACGAGATAGGGAAAATAGTACTGATGATGCAGACGACCTACCCTGCGCTGCGCGCGAAGATTGTGGAGGCGGTGAAGGAGGGGAAGGCGCCGGAGATGGAGGTGGCGGAGCTTGCGGGGAAGGAAGGGAAGATTGTCGCATCCCTGAACAGGATTGGGATAAGCTGCAGGCTGAAGGAGGGGAAGATTGTGCCCTCGGAGGAGCCCTGGAACGAGGCTAAGGTGCTGCTCAATAATGCGCACATATGGATTCCGCGGGAAAGCCTGGACAAGTTTGTGCAGAACGAGGCGGAGATGGAGCTCGTCGGGATAAAATTGCAGGTGAAGAACGCGGAGAAGCAGGTGAAAACCTTCGATGAGAGCGAGATAAAGGTGTTCAAGGACCTGCAGACAAAGTACATAGACCTGCTGAAGGCGAGGAAGGACCTCACCGATGTTTACGAAAAGGAGTTTGTTGGGCTAGAGCTTTCTTGAGACGTATGGGCCGTCCCGTTTGTATCCTTTTGAGAAATAGTAGGGCTTCACTCCCACGCCGCTGATTATGATCATCTTTTTGGAATCAAAGTCTTCATTTGCGATTCTTTCCGCCTCCTCCAAAAGGAGCGTGCCGAAATTCCTGTGCTGCGTAATCCCTTCCTGCCCTACCGGCGCCTCAGAACCGTAGACGTGGAGCTCGCGGATGAGTGCGGTATTTCCTGTGATTTCTTTTCTGAATGGGTTGTTTGGGATGCGGAGGCGGATGAAGCCGATTAGTTTGTTTTGTGATTCGTAGGAAAGGAAGAACTCCTCCCCTCCGCTCGCATTGTATTTTATGCAGCTGAGTTCCGCGCCCTCCGGGGATATTTTCCCCCCGCGGATTTCCCTTGAGCGGATTTCCATCTGGGGGATTCCGGCTTTTTTCACCTCGTGCTCGACCAGTTCGCGGAGGTTGCTTTTTTCCACCCCGGCGCCGATCATCGGGAGGGGGATGTCGCGCTGGATGCGCATTACGCGCACATAGGGCGGGATGTATCTGTATGCCCTGGAGATTACGCGGGCGGCTTTTTCCGCGGAGTAGGGCTCGTATTTGCCCTCCTTCCAAATATCGTATAGTTTTGTTCCTGGAATCACTAGGGTTGGATAAATTTTGAGCATGTCCGGCTTGAACCTGGAATCGGAAAAGAGCTTTTTGAACATGAGGATGTCTTTTTTCTCATCTGAGCCGGGAAGGCCGGGCATTATGTGGTAACAGACCTTGAAGGCGGAGTCCTTGAGCAGGGAAGTTGCGGTTTCCACCTCTTTTACGCCGTGGCCCCGGTTTATTTTTTTGTAAATCTTGTCGTCTGGATTCTGGACGCCGAGCTCAACCCGGGTTGCGCCGTATTCGAGAATCTCATTTATCTGCTCCTTTCCGCAGAGGTCCGGGCGGGTCTCGATTGTGAAGCCGACCACGCGGCTCTGGGCGGTTTCGTTCAACTTTTTTGCTGCTGCAAGAGAGGAAGATTTCCTTCGGTTGAACGCATCGTAGGCGTTTTTCACGAAGGAACGCTTGTAGGATTCCGGCATCTGGAGGAAAGAGCCGCCCATCACTATCAATTCGCATTTGCTTGTGGGGTGGCCGGTCTCGCGGAAGTGGCGGAGGCGCGTGCGCACCTGCACCGCGGGGTCGAATTTGGACTGGCGCGCGCGGAGGGCGGCGGGCTCCTCACCGGTGTAGCTCTTGGGGGCATTTCCGGTATAGGGGCAGTAGATGCAGGACCATTTGCAGGAGCCCTCGGGGCGCACCATTATGGCGACGGGCGTGACGCCGGAAAGGGTGCGCATGGGGCGCTTCTGGAGAAGGGAGCGCATCTCCGGGGTGAGCTTATCCTTCGGAAAGGAGGCGAGGATTTCGGAATTCCTCGGGAAGGAAACTATGCGGAATTTCCTTGCGGCTTCCCATCGTATCTTAACGAAATCCCTCCTGCCTGAAAGAAGCTGGGAAATTATGTATCTGACGGCCTCGTTCATCCGATTACCAGAGATTGGAGATTAACCCCACGAGCGCATACACCGGGGCTTCGAATATCGGGAAAAGCAGCGCCCCGTTTATGGTCGCCTTGTAGTCGGAGAGGACGTCCGGGACCGCGCGGACCGTGATGCCGGCTTCCTTCCTTACCGCGGGCGCGTTTGCGGACTGGACGAGGATTTTTGCGGCGTATTCCTCCTCCTCAAAGCCTGCGACCTCGTAAAGGATGGTCTTGGTGCTTCCGCCCGCGACATAAATGGTCTTGGTGAAGGACCATTTCGGGACCCCTTCGGAGGAGACCACGAAAAGGTCGCCCGTGCTGCCCTTGTTGTTTATCGTCACTTCGAAAACAGCGGGCTGCCCGAGGCCCACGCGCCTGGAATTCGGGCTTACTCCCATGCCGAGGACATCATTGCTTATCTCCATCTCGGCTATGAAGGAGACGTTGCCGAGCTGCTCCTCGTCCCTCTCGTCCCTTATGGTTATGGGAATTGAGTATTTTCCCTCGGGGGCGTCCCGCGCGGAGGTAATGGTCACCTGCAGCGGCTTCCCATAGAGAAGGCTGTTGCGGGATGTCCATCCGTCCGGAACGTAGTCCACGGTCGCAAGGTCGTAGTTTCCCCCTATACCATGCATCCCGCCCGAGTAAACCTCGTTGTGGATTGTGATGGGCATGGTCTGCCCGGGGCCCATCTTCCCGAGGAATATCCTGTCACCGTTGTGTATCTCCTGGGTGAGGGGCTCCAGCATCTGTGCTGAAAAGACTGATGCCATAAGAAGTACCGATAAAAGCAATGTTCTCATGGGCTTATTATTTATGTATAAAGTTAAAAGGTTTATCAGTACTCGATTGCGAAATATTTGAACTCGGGCTCCGAGTTTTTGCTGAACTCGAGGATTTGTATCTTTTCCACGGAACGTATCTTGTCCTTGATTTCTATCGCCTTGAGGAAATCGCGGTAGGCCTTCTCCGTGTCGCTTTCGCATAGTATTTCAACGGTCCCGTCGTCAAGGTTGCGGACCCATCCCCTTATGCCCAGGGATTTGGCGGCGGCCTGCACAACCCAGCGGTAGTTCACACCCTGCACATTACCGTGCACCAGGAGGTGCGCGCGAAGCGCCAATGGCTACACCTCTACAACGACTCCGGTCTCGTTTATTTCCGCGGGGAAGCGCTGCATGAGGTGCTTCCTCCCCTTCATCTTCACGACCTCGATGCGCCTCTGCCTCTTGTCCTTGGTGTAGGTATAGTCCATGCGCACCCAGCCGTCCACGAGGTTCTCTATCCCGTAGGGCGTGCGGGGCGCCTCTCCTTCGGCCGAGGGCATCTCTTCTGATACGATTAGCGTTGTTGTTTTCCACCTTCTTATGTTCTCGATTACGTTGATGAAGCCCTTTTTCCTCGCATCCTCGTTCGGGAAAAGCAGGGCGACGGGCATTATCGAGTCCACCACCATGCGCTCCACGCCCATCGTGTCCACGATTTCGCCTATGGCGGACTTCTGGTTCACGAACTGGTCCACTTCGTAGGGCGGGTAATCCAAAAATATCAATTGCTTGGAGTTTTCGAGCTCCGCGAGGTTCCAGCCCTTGTAGTTCATGTTCCGGTAGGTGGAGTCCCGGGTCTCCTCTATGACCACGTAAAGGCCCGGCTCGCCGTAGAGCTGCGCCCCCTTGACCAAAAATTGGAGGGCGAGGGTGCTCTTCCCGGAGCCCGTGGGCCCGCTCACAAGGACGATGGAGCCGGGGATGAGCCCCCCTCCGAGAAGCTTGTCCAGGCCGGGGATTCCGGTCTTTACGAGTTCTTTCTTTTCCTCTTTCATAATTATCCGGCCTCCTTCCTGCTCATGAGCTTCTCGCCGATTTTCAGCCTCTGCTCAAGGCTCTTTTTGTATCTCTCTTTGTCTTCCGGAGAGGCGACCTTCTCCATTATGTATTTCTTGAAATCGTGGGTGGTCGCTCCAAGGAACATGAGGATTTCATGCATTTCGGAAACTGAGATTACGAACTCTCCGGGCTGGAGAATCTCTATTGAGAATGGGCTGTAAGAGCCGCAGAGCCGCGCAAGCGCCGCGAGGTCGGTTGTGAGAACCTTGATTTCCACGGAGGTGGAGAACATTCCCCCGCTCTCCATGGGCTCGTCTATCTCCCCCTGCGCATATTTCACTCCCTGTTCCTGCAAAATCTTCTGCACGAAACCCACGCCCAGCTTCTGGAGGGCTTCCTTCTGGTTCCCGTGCAGGTCGAAATAGAGGAGGGCGAGAACCCCGCCGTCTTTTACGGTTTTTTCTATGAGCTTGCCGATGTCCTTTTCCTGCATCACTATCACTAGTTATAACGTAAATAAAAAAGAATAAGAAAGGGAAGGATTATTGGAATGCCGCGAGGCACTGCGCCTTCGCATCCCCGGTCAGGTCGTCGCAGTAGGATGCATATTGCTGCTGCATCATCTCCTGGAAGTTGCAGACCGTGCCCGGTGTGGCGAACTTCTCCTCGCCGAATACCGCGGGTGCGCAGTCGTATTCAACCGGAGGGGCCTCGAAGTCGTCCATAGACACTGCTTCGGACGTGCCGGTGGGCTCGGTCTCCTCGCTCTCGAAGTATATCCAGTCGCAATTCTCGAAGCCTGGCGAGCTCGCCATTGCTGAGCCCTCCATGTAGGCCTTGTTGTCCTTGGATATCATCAGCATCTCGTTGGTTTGCCCACCAGAAGAGCTGAATCCCTCTATGCGGGCCTTCTGCCCGAGTATGTACATATCGTATGAGCCCGGGTAGTCGCCGCCGTATCGGACGGTGCAGTGCATTGGAGTGCCCGCCGCCATAAGGGCGTCCATGCTCCAGGTGTCCATGTTGAATCCTCCGGTTCCACCTGTTCCGCCGGTTGAGCCTCCGGTCGTGCCACCAGTTCCGCTGGTGCCGGTTCCTGCGCCAGTGCCACCGGTGCCACCAGTGCCGCCTGTGCCTCCGGTTGTTCCGCCGGTCCCTGTCTGCGTCCCTCCGCTGGGCTGTGTGCAGCCGAAGAGGAGGATTGCCGCAAGCAATACTGCTAGTATGTATTTCATCAAATCAACCCTGTGGAAAAATATTAGTTAAAGTATAAA
>JACCLI010000001.1 GCA_013425455.1 Microcaldota archaeon
CTCTATGAGGAGACCGCCCAGTTCTTAGGGGCGCTAATGTTCGAATTTGCTTTTTCGCTTCCTCATGTTCCGCAGTGGAGCTTGGTGACTGGGATTCATCATCGCTCCGGTGCGGGTGGGGTATTCAGTGGGGTTGAGGGCGCCTCCAATGCGTGGGTAATAGGGATTCGATATACCTTTTGAGGAGGCCGTAAAGGGCATGTCGGATCGGGGAAATGCTCCGGGAAAAAATGATCGAAGAAAAGACCTACCAGGCCGCGATGGAGAAGTATTTGTCCCAGATTCCCCGGGCTATGAAAAGGCGGGGAGAGAAGTACCCCCGGCGCAAGGACCTTTATGGCCGATAGGGTATTCGTTGATGCCAATTCCCCCTTCCCCTGCTCTATGCTCTTTGGTGGCCTGTCCAGAGAGGGGACATGCTCCGCAGCCTTTCGATGATGGGTGGGAGCTTCTGAAGGACAAAATCGATCTCTTCCTCCGTGTTGTAGACGCTCAAGCTGAACCTGATGCAACCCTGCGCTGTGGTTGGCGTGAGTCCCATGGCAAGGAGAACATGGGAGGGTTCCAGGGAGCCGGAAGAACAGGCTGACCCAGTGGATGCACAAATCCCTTCAGCGTCGAGGGATAGAAGAATGGATTCGCCCTCGACAAATTCAAAACTGATGTTGCTCGTATTCGGGAGGCGGGGCGCAGTGCTCCCGTTCGCCTTGGTGTGAGGAACTTTCTCTAGGATTCCTTTTTCGAGTTTATCCCGCAGATGCCTTACCCTTGGGTTCTTCTCCTTCATGCGCAGAGCCGCCAATTCGCAAGCCTTCCCAAGCCCAATGATGGCTGCCGTGTTCTCCGTTCCTGCCCGGCGATTGCGTTCCTGATGGCCGCCGATGACATAGGGCTTGAATTTCAAACCCGTGCGGCAGAAGAGCACCCCGATACCCTTGGGAGAGTGGAGTTTGTGGCCTGAAAGGGAGAGCATATCCACGGCGTTGTTGCGCAGGTTGATCGGGATTTTCCCAACAGCCTGAACCGCATCCGTGTGGAAAAGGATGTCCTTGTCTTTGGCCATTTCCGCCGCTTTTTCTATGGGGAAGATGACGCCTGTCTCATTGTTTGCCCACATAAGACTGACAATGGCCGTATCCGGAGTGAGGCTTTTTGCGTAAACGTCCATATCCAGTTCGCCCTGGCTGGACACCGGGACTTCTGTCACGCGGTAACCTTGTTTTGCAAGGTGCCGGCAAAGAGACCTTATGGCAGGGTGTTCCACCGGGCTGGTGACGATGTGTCGTTTTTCCGGATAGGCGGCAAGGGCTGAGCGAACCGCGGCATTGTCGCTCTCCGTTCCACCGCTCGTGAAAATAATTTCTCCGGGCCTGGCTCCCAGAAGGCCTGCGACCTGTTCGCGAGCCTCTGTAACTTTTTCCGCTACTTGCCCGCCAAAGGAATGGGCGCTTGAAGGGTTGCCATAGAACTCGTGAAAATAAGGGAGGATCGTTTCAAGGACTTCAGGGGCCACCTGAGTCGTTGCATTGTTGTCGAGATAGATTGTTTTCATTCGTGCATCCTTTCAAGAAAAAAATCGCACTACCATACTCTTTTTTCCGCAGCCGCTTCAACATAATCATTTTCAAGCTCTTGGGCAAACTCATCCTGCTATTGACATTTCTTCCATAACCTACTATTGGTTCAGGATTATTACCCCTCTCGGCAAGGGTAGAAAAGCCTTCGCCTTCGTGCGAAAATTTCAGTTTTGTTTTTGCATCGCGATGCAGGCACAAAGGTGCAAAGGCACATAG
>JACCLI010000020.1 GCA_013425455.1 Microcaldota archaeon
TAGTCATAAAGGTGCATTGCGGTGGTTAGCTTGAAGGGACAGTATTTCAGCTTTGATGCGATAATCGGGGGCGTAATCTTCATACTCACCGCCATGGCCCTCTTTTCCTACTGGTACGGAATTTCCGGAACGCTTGACCAGAGCCACGAGATGCTCGCGAAGGAGGCCTTCCGCATCTCCGAGATGATAAACACCCCACTCGAGCCCGGCCTTTCAATGGGCTGGAGGGACCAGCACCTGAATTATACGAAAATAGGCGAAGGCCACGGCTGCCAGTGGGAGGTCAGCCCGCAGGAGGCGTTCGGCTCAGGCTACGGGGTTTCAATCTCCTTCAACACAGTTGATTCAGAGTACGGTGTTAAGGAAGTGTGCAGGTGGGGCGAATCAACAGCCTTCAATTCCGACAACATCTACCGCTTCCGCAGGACGACTTCCTATGTTTCCGAAGACGGGAACACCACCCTGGGATATGTTGACATATACGTCTACGAGCCGAGGCGCTCCTAGATTCTCTTTCCGAACAATGAGCCAAAATTAGAGCCCGTTATTTTTACCTTTACCCTATCGCCCATTTTCGCCTTCCCGGAAACGCAGACCTGCTTGTAGTTATCCGCCCGCCCTTTCCAGTTCACAGTTTCCATATCGCTTCCCGATTTTCGCAACAGCGAAAATGGGCGCCTTTTTCCCGCGGGAAAAATCGCGCGCGATAACTGGCAGAAACCTTTCGGGTTTCCGCCATCCAGTTCTCCGTTTCCCAGTCCTTTCTTCCCCCTTTCCGTAATCAGCACTTCCATCCTTTTCCCTTCAAACCTCCCGTTCTTCTCCGCGCCAATCCTGCGCACAAGCTCCGCGAGCTCCGTGCTCCTCCTCTTCACCTCCTCCGTGGGGATTTCCCTCAGCTTGCTCGCAACCGTGCCCCTCCTCGAGGCAAATTTGGAAACATTCACAATGTCCGGCTTGATTTCCTTGACCAATTTCAGCGTTTTTTCAAAATCCTCCTCCTTTTCCGTGGGATACCCGACAATTATGTCCGTGGAAATGGACGCATCCGGAAATTTCTTCCTTATCGCCTTCACAACTTTTTTGAAATCCGCGACCGAGTGCGCCCTGTTCATATCCCCGCGCACTTTCTCACTCCCGGTCTGCACAGGCAGATGGAAGAATTTGTAGAACTTCTTATCCTCAAAAATATCCATCATTTTGGGGAGCATCTTCTTCGCATGCCCCGGATTAATCATTCCCAGCCGCACCCTGAAGTCCCCCTTTATTTTCCTTACCTCGTCCAATAATGCAACCAGATTAGTGCCCAAATCCAGCCCATACGCCCCCGAATCCATTCCAGTAAGCTGAATCTCCTTTGCGCCCCTCTTCACGCCCTCCTCCACCCAGCTCCTGAGCCATTTTACGCTATAGCTCATCAGGTATGGCCTTGCGAGCCTCGTCTGGCAAAAATAGCAATTCCCAACGCACCCTTCCTGTATGGGAACCCGCAAAATAGGCTTCGTAAATAGCCTGGGAAGCCCCTCCTTCGCCGCCTTCTCCTTGAATTCGCCGCCCTTCCCCTCCGCGGCCCTCCTCACAGCCTCGGCAATAAAAGAAACCGCCCCCGGATGCACGAGCACCGCCTCCGGGCAGGCAATTCTCACCCTTTTCTCGTTTATGGAGAGGCATCCGGCAACCACAATTCGCTTCCCCTGCTTCCTAAGCGCCTCAATCCGCGAAATGATCCGGTTCTCGGTCCGGCCCTTAACCGTGCAGGTGTTCAGTACCACTACATCAGCTTCGCTAGCCTCTTTCACCAACCTAAAACCAGCATGCTTCAGGATGCCCCCCATTATGTCGGAATCAGCCTGGTTGAGGGTGCATCCGTAAGTTTCCAGGTAAACTTTCATGGGGCCTTCACTTGCTCTTGGTGATGAGCTCGATCTTCTCAGGCTTCTTGTTCACGTTCCCGAGCCTCTCGCCCACAAGGATTTTCGCGCCCTTGTTCTCCGCAAGGTCCACCAATCTCTGTGTGATTATCCCATCGAAAACTATTGCGTGTATCCCCTGAGTCTCCTCCAGGCTCTTTATCACTTCGCGGACCGGCATTTCCTTTATGAGCCCGTAATCCTCGGTGTAGAACCTCGCCTTCATTGTTCCCTTCAGCTCCTTGAGCTCCTCGCTCAATTCCTCCTTGGTCACCTTCTTCCCTGAAGATTCTGAGGGCTCGGGCTCCGCTTCCGGCTCGAAAATCTCCCTGGACGGCCGCGGCTCCTCCGAGAAGGTCTTCTGCGGCTCGGCCGCAATCTCCCTTATCTCGGTAGCTCTCGGCGCACTCTCCACCGGACGGACCGGCGGAACATGTGGAACGAAGGGGCGCAAAATCGGCTTCACCTCCTCCTCCACTTCCCTCGCTATCTCCTTTATGGAGGGGGATTCGCGCTCGCGCGCATACTGCGCTTCCAATTCCGCCTTCCTTATCGCAATCTTCCTCTTGTCTTCATGGGACTGGTAAGGGGTAATCTTGTCCCTCACCACGGCTCTCGTTGCCTCCTTCTCCTGCTCGAAGGGAACCTTGTTCTTGAGGCACTTCATCACTTCCTTGCGCGTGAGCTCTTCCACTTCTTTTCCAGTAGGTGCACGTGCAACGAAATCGATGTCCACACCGCCGTTCACGAGCTCGCGGAGGATTATGTCCCCCCCGCGGTCCCCGTCAAGGAACGCGGTCGCCTCCCTCTCCCTGGAGAGCTTCAGGAGGCTCTGTGGCACCTTCGCCCCTCCCACCGCAATAACATTCGGAAGGTCCTTCTTGAGCAGATTGATCACATCCGCCCTTCCCTCCACAATGATTATGGACTCGTTTCTTTCTATCTTCGGCCCTGAGGAAAGCCTGTCCGGCCCCCACTCGTTTATTTCCGCGGCCTTCACCTCCTCCCGCACCATTTCGGAGATTTCCTTGCTCTCCGGCAATTCGGTATGGATCAGATTGCGCAAAATCGCCTTGGACCTCTCCACCAATTTCTCACGTTTTATGCTTCTTGTGTCCTCTACCTTGTTCACCTTTATGCGGGCTTCACAGGGCCCGACCCTTTCCACGGTCTCCACCGCAGCGGCGATGATGCAGGTTTCCACCATGTCCAGCGAGCTCGGGATCTTTATCTGCCCCATGGTCCTCCCGCCCTTCGGGTTCATATCCACTTCTATCCTTCCGATTCTCCCGTTCTTCTGGAGGTCCCTCAGGTCCAGCTCTTCTCCCAGCAGGCCCTCGGTCTGCCCGAAAATCGCTCCGACCACGTCGGGCTTGTCCACCATTCCGTCCACTTCCGTATCAGCGTAAATTATGTATTTTACAGTGTCAATGTATGTCTTTGCCATATGTCTCACCTATAGTTTTGTCTCACCCAATCTCTCCTTGTATCTCCGCTCGAAATTCTCCATCTGGGAAATCCCCAGCACCCTTGCGATTTTCCTCCTCAGGAAAGTGTTTGGCTTTATCCCGCAGGAGCGCAGCTTGTCGCTAAGCTCGTTCGCCAGCGCATTTCCCCTCCCATCCAGGTCCGTGAGCACCGCCACCTCCGAGGCGCCTTCCCGCGCGGCCTTCTCGCACGCGTAGTTGGTCCTTCCGGACACCTCGATTACTCCCCCCACGTACCTCTGGAGGGCCTCGGCGTCCTTCTTCCCCGCGACCATAACGACGCAGTCGCCCATCTCTTCCATGAGCCTCTGCAGTTCCTTACGGTCTTTGTGCATTTGCGAGTAATTCAGTGTTTTCCTTTTCTTGGCCTTCAATTTCGAGCACCTTTTTCCTTCCGCTTCCTCCGCGCAGGATTCTCACCCGCCTGCCCGTTATTTTTTCCATCTCTTTCACGAGTTCTATGTTTGCCTTGTTCCTCTCAGCGGGCTGTGTGAGGCAGACCTTCCACCCCGTTCCCTCTCTCGTAATCCTGAACTCCCGTGAGTTTGGAACCACTTTCACTTCAACTATCATCCACTCTCTCCACGGGCCTCGGAAAATTAGCAGGAGAATAATGTGCTGCGCATTGTTGACAGGCAGGTCATTGCTTTGCTCCCGCCGCCATCCTATGCGCAGCCCATTAACGTTTCCGGTTCCCCGTTTCGGGTTTCCGGTCATTGTCCAACTTCGGCCCGCTCCTCGAGCAGGTCCACGATGGAGGGGAATATCCTCATGACGTCCCCCTCGCTTATGAGCCCGATGAGCTCATTTTTCTCGTTGATGACTGGAAGCCTCTTTATCCTGTATTCCCGCATCG
>JACCLI010000022.1 GCA_013425455.1 Microcaldota archaeon
TTTTTGCGGGAGGGAATGCTGCTGGCCGCACCTGCACTCCCAGCTTCCGCATCCGAACTTCAGGTGTATCATGTTCTTGCGGGCGTCCTTCATCGCGTAGTCCAGTGCGGGCCTTACCTCCTCGGATTTGCCCACTCCTATCCCGACGTGGCCCTTCTTGTCGCCGATTACGACCACGGCGCGGAACTGCATCTTCCTTCCGGAGTCCGTGGACCTCTGCGTCGGATTGACTGCGAGCGTCTCCACCTCCATCTCAGGGATGAGCGAGTCCACTATCTCGGGCTCGAGTATCGCTATGCCCTCGTCGAGAATCTGGTCGATGCTGGAGATTTCCCCTGCCTTGACCCTCTTCCCGATGCTGGTGCGCGGGGTCCAGGAGGCTATGTCGAGAAGCTCGACCTCCTCCCTCTTGCTCGTGTTCTTTCCTTTTCTTCCCTTTGCCATAGTATCATGCCTCTTTCAGGATGGCCTCCTTGGAAGCCTTGAAATGGGAAACGAAGTCCCTCGGCTTGAAGCCGTCCCTCAGGTAGCTGGAGAACCTCTTCTTGTATTCGGATTCATCCAGCGATTTGGCGTACGCCTCTATGTGCGTGCCGGAGATGCGCCCCTCGTCCGTAAGGCCCTCGCCGTGCGAAGCGGAGAGGCCGGAGTCGAGCGCTCCCTTCTGCGCGGCGAACGCCACTGAGTTCTTCACGGGCGCGTAGAGGCCCATGTCAAGCACGAATTCCTTCACGCCATTTTTCTTTGCGAGCCTGCCCGCATACAGCCCGGTGAGGTATGCCGTGGGCACGTTCGCGCGGGGCGCCCACTTGAACTTCTTCAGCGCCGCGGAGTTCGCGCCGGCTATCACCTTGTCGCCCTTTTCGGAATACTTCACGAACTGCACGACTAGGGAGGTGCTCCCCCTGCGGATGACCATTCGCGGGAGGCCGCTCTTCACGAGCGCGAGCCTCTTCGCGAAATTGGTCTTGTTCTCGCGCCTTCTGCGGAACGCGGACTCATATTTTGGACCTTTTGCTCTTGCCATCTAAATCACCTTCTCCTTCAGCATCTTGTTTTCTGCGAGGTATGCCCTCATCGCGGCCTTTCCCCTGAAAGCGCCGCCCTTTATCTTCATGTATATGGCGTGCTTGTTTTCCTTCGGGAGTTCCCCGCCCTTCAGCAGCTCCACGAGGTATTTGCGCTGGGAGCGGACGCGCACCATCCAGGCGGACTTGCCGCCCTCGCCGCGCGCCTTCTTCTGCCCCTTCCTGCTTCCCCTGCCCTTGCGGGGCTTCTCCTTTTTGCGGTGGCCCGCCCTGGGCGGGAGCGCGTAAACCGTTCCCTCATCAAGAAGGTTGCGGACGTCCGTGCGCGTGAGCGCCTCCTCCACCTTCGCGAGGTTGTCCTTGTCGAGGCGTATCCTGGTCACGCCTACGCCGAGAATGTCTGCTGCGAGCCTTTTCACTGTCTGTGCGGTCATGATACCACCTTTCCTATGGTCTGGATGCCGAGCTCCTTGGCCTTCTGCTGCATTAGCAGGCGCTTCCTCTTCCCGACGGAAGCGGAGATGCGTGCGACCTTGCCCTTCGCGCCCTCAAGGTCCTTGAGGTTGCAAACGAGGGCCTCGGGGAGGCCGCTGGGATGGAGGTGCTTAAGCGAAGGGGGGTTGCCGTAGCCCACGCGCGGGCACGCGCCATGGGACGCCTTCCTCACCTTCTTCTTGTTGTCCACTCCCTTGGGCTTCCTCCACGTGTTCTTCACCCTCCTCTTGCCGTGCTTTCCACGGTAGTTGGGCCTATTGAAGTATGGATGGGTTTTTTTGCTGACCATTTGGTTCACCCTACGATGTATATTCCGTCCTGGAAAACCCGCCCGTCCTTTTCGCGTATGCGGGTCGCGGTGCGTATGTTCGCCACGGTCTGGCCCACCGCCTCCTTGTCCGGGCCGTGCACCCTTACGTCCTGGCCCTTGACCTCAATCTTAACTTTTCCAATAATTTTCGCCTTGCGGGGCTTCTTCTCCCCGAGGAAGTTCTTTATCCAGAGCTCGGTGCCCTTTATCTCTAGGCTCATCGGGAAATGGGCGAAGCGGATGACCATCTTCTTCTCGTATCCGTTCAGCACTCCGTGGAACATGTTGTTCAGGTGGGAGGCGACCGTTCCCTCGATCGCCTTGTCCTCGGACGAGACCTTTATGGCCTTGCCCTCGTGCTTTATTGAGACGGGCGCGCCCTTGAACTCCCTCTCGACCTCGCCGACCTTTCCCTTTGCCTTGGCGGTCCTGCCGTTGAGCGAGAACTGCACTCCTTCCGGGATTGTGACTTCTATCATTGCATGCACCTAGTAAATGAAGGCAAGGAGCCTTCCGCCTATCTGCTTGTCGTGGGCGTCGGTGTTCGTCATTACGCCCTGGGAGGTGGAGACCACAAGAAGGCCCACCCCGACGCCGGGGATGAACCTCTCCTCCACCTTTGCCCATTCGCTCCTCTTTACCGGGAAGCGGGGCTTTATGACTCCGCAGTCGTTTATCATTCCCGAGAGCTTCACCTCGAAGAAGCCCCCTTTTCCATTGTCCACGAAATCGTAGCCGGAGATGTACCCCTTCTCTGAGAGTATCTTGAACACCTCGCGCACTATCTTCGAGGCGCGCACCTCGCACTTCTCCTCGCCCTTTATCTCGTGGGTTTTGAGCGTGTTGAGCGCGTCCGCCAAAAGGTCAATTGCCATCATAACACCTCAGTATTTCCTGAATCCTATCGACTCTCCCGACTCCCGGAAGCATCTCCTGCATATCTGGAGCCCGTATTTCCTTATGAGGCCGCGGGACGTGCCGCAGAACCTGCATTTTCTTTTCCCTCTCCCCTTGAATTTCGTGTCTTGAGAAGCGACCATCAAATCACTCTACCTTCACGCCGAGCGCGGATTTCGCAAACTCGATCCCCTCCTCCTTGGAGATAAGGTGGGACTTGCCCACCAAAGAGCGCTTTATGCGCCTTTCGCTTACGCGCTTTCCGCGCCTCTTGAGCGTGACGCATATGTCAAAGCCCATCATCCCTATCTTGGGGTCGTATTTCGCCCCCGGGAAATCGATGTATTCGTGGATGCCGAACGAGAAGTTTCCGAACTTGTCGAAGTTGGATTCGTGGAGCACCTTCTTCTTCGCGGCGAGGGACTTCTCCAAAAACACCATGGCCTTGGGGCCGCGGAGATTGGTTTTCACGCCTATCTCGAGGCCGACCCTCAGCTTGAACGTGGGGTTCCTCTTCTTCGCGCGGGTGAGCACAACTTTTGAGTCGGTGAGCTTTTCCAGAAGCTCCTTCGCGTTGTCCAGCCGTTCGCCGCTTGCGCCGATTCCAATGTTCGCGGTGACCTTCTCGATCATGATGCTACGCATCGGGTTGGTTTCATTCATGGGCCTCACCTGTTATGAAAAGGTAATCCGCGAGCGTGCGGACCTCGCCCTCCTTGGTCTTCACGAGGGCCTCCATGGGCCTCCCCTCCTTGCTCTCGAAGAACTTCTCTATCTGGGCCTCCTTTCCGGAGTGCTTTCCGCTCACTATCAGGCACTTCGCCTTCGTGCCCCTCCTCAATAGCTTTTCTATTTTCCTGTCCTTGAGCGAGAAGAGCACGGAGTCCCCGACCTTCACGTGCGAGTCGGCGAAGGCGTTGCGGCCGTCGTGGAAGAGTATGCTTATCTTCCCCCCGGGCGTGGTGCGCTTGCCGACCACGCGCAAAAGCTTGTGGTGCGTGTCCTTCTCATCTATCTTGTGCGGCTCGAGCTTGCCGCGGACTACCGTAATGGTGTAGTAGAGTTTCGCCTCGGGGATGGAGATTATGTCCATCAGGCCCACGGGATAACTGGGCTCGGTGCGTGCGACGCCGTCGATGAGGACCTTGCGCGCGTTGAGTATCTTTTTCACCTCGAAAAGGGTGTCCGCCAGCTTTAGCACGTCGCGCATCAGGACGGAGAGCGGTATCGCGCCTTCTGTCCCGTGGGGGCCCGGAACCGACCTGGCCATCCACTTCCTTGCCTTCTTGTCATGTATGGGCACCGCCTTGGGCGCCGCAAGCCGCTTCATATGATTGCTTCTTCCTCTCTTAGCCATCTTATTCACCTTCTGGTCGCACCCTCGGACCGCCTGAGCGATGTTCGCCCTGCTGGCGGCCTGAAGATGAAGACGCACCTTTCAGTATTTCCTTCCTAAACGGAGAATCCTTCACTTCGGTGAGCATGAGGTTGGACGGGTCGAACGGGACGAGGGATTCCACGCCCCGCCTGTTGCGGACAGTCACGCCCTCCAGGTAAACCTTCTTTTTCATTACGCTGACGCGGGCGACCTTTCCGGCCTTGCCCCTGTTGTCGCCGCGGAGCACCTTGACGCCGTCGCCCTTGTTCACGAGAAGGGCGCGGACCTTCGTGCCCAGCTTCGCCTTGAGCTCCTTGGAGATGTGCACATGGAGCATGTTCTTCTTCTTGTGTATCTTTCCCTGGTAAACCTTTCTCCTTTCCCTTCGTCTCTGCATAAATATCCCTCAATTATACGATTCCGGGCGAGATTGCCGCCACTTTCGGGAACCGCTCTGCGACCTCTTTCGCGACCACTCCCTTGATTTCCGTGCCGACGGGAAGGCCGTCTTCGGTGACGAGGACCGCGGCGTTGTCCTCGAAGGATATGCGGAGGCCGCTCGGCCTGCGGAATTCCTTCCTCTGGCGGATAATCACCGCCTTCACGATCTTCTTCACCATGTCGGGGTTGCCCTTCTTCACGGAAGCGATTACGACTTTTCCCACGCCGGCGCTCGGGACCCTCTTGCGCGTTGTGTTGGAGTGGAGCACGCCGATTATCTGGATTTCGCGCGCCCCGCTGTTGTCGTGGCAGAGGAGCCTCGAGCCGACGCTCAGGCCTTTTGTGACATGCGCTGCAAGTGCTTTCATCTCTCTTCACCCTTCAATACCTCGAGGACCGTCCAGGACTTCGTGTGGCTTATCTTGCGGGATTCGCCGAGCCTGACCATGTCCCCCTTCTTCGCCCCGATGCAGTCGGGGTTGTGCGCCGGGATGCGGGAGCGCCCGCGGGCCCACCTCTTGTATTTGGTGACCTTCTTGGTAACGTCCCTTTCCACGATTACGGTGCGCTTGCCCTTGTCGCTGACGACCCTTCCGCTGATGCGGGAGCCGCGGACTGCGAGCGTTCCGTGAACATAACAGTTCTCATCTTTGCATTCTGCCAATTTCATCACCTTATGAACTTCATTCCACTTGGATGCTCTCGGAGGTGTAGCCCATCTTTACAAGGACGGCCTTCATCTTCTTCTTGTGGTCCCCCTGGAGCACAATCTGCCCGCCCTTCGCGGAGCCGCCGCAGGCGAGCGCATGCTTGAGTTCCTTGGCCGTGTCGCCGATGTTCTTGCGGTCTATTCCTTCCACAATCGTGACAAGCTTCTGGAACTTTGCCTTTATGGTGTATACGCGAATCTTCGTCGCTTCCTCCTTGTCGAGAATCTCGCAAACGCAGAGATCCTTGATCATTCCACATTTCTTGCATATCTCAGGCAATTCATTTCACCTTCTTTTTTTCGGGTTTCGCTTCTTGCTTTTTGTGGGCCTCCGATTTCTTAGGGGCATTCTTCTCCTCGTTGAGTATGGTCTTGATGCGGGCGATTGCCTTGCGCAGGTTGCGCGGCTTCTTCGGGTTGTCGCCGGCCTCGAGCATCTCGCGCTCGTATGTCTCGAGCCTCTTGGAAAGCTCATCGGGCGCAAGGGCCCTCAAATCGTTGATTTTTGCGATTGCCATTGGAATCACTTCGCCTGCGCGAGCGTTTTCGGAAGAACCACTTCGGTGGGCGCACCCTTGTCGGGGAATACCGTGCCTGGCGGCGCGATGCGCACGAGGACGCCGATTATTCCGGACTTGGTGTTGGCGGCGACGTGCGCCTCCTTCACGAGCCTGGAGGGCTCACCGGACTTCGGGATGTATCCCACGGCCACACGGAGGGATTTCGCCCTCGCCCCCTTTGCGCCTATTTTTCCCGAGGCGACTATCTCGGCGCCTACGGCGCCGCTGCGGATTGTGTCGCGGATGAGGAAGTGAAGGACTGCGCGCACCTTCTTTCCCATCTCGATGTATTTTGCCGCCTTCTTTGCCACGAGGCGCGGCTCGAGCGACGGGTTCTTGGATTCCACGACGCTGATCTGCGGGTTCTCGAGGCCGAACTTCGTTTTGAGCGTTTCGGTGAGCGTGTTGATGGTCTTTCCCTTGCGGCCGATGACGCGGCCGGGGTTCAGGACCTCTATGGAGATTCTGGTGACCACGGGGGTGCGCTGGATCTCTATGTTGGCGACTCCCGCCTTGTCGAGCTCCTTCTCCAAAAACTTCATCACCCGGTATTTTTCAATCGGGGACTCTATGAATTTTTTCTCTATTGTCATCATTTCACCTTCTGGGACGGCTTCCTGCCCGGGAGATTCTTGTCATCCCTCACGTGGGCGTTAATCTTGTCCTCCTTCTTCTCCTCGAGCTGTGCGTCTCCGGCCCTGGTTTCGGCCTTGACCGCCCCGGCATTGTCCGCGGCCGTTTCTTTTTTCACCGCCTCCTTAGCCGCTTCCTTTTTCTCCCCCTTGGAAGGGGCCTTCTGGGCTTCCTCCTTGTGGGCGTGCTTCTTCGCCGGGCGTTTTGCGCCCTCCTTCTCCTTCAGGACGATTTCAATGCGGGCGGTCTCCATCGCGGAAATGTTGCGCCTTCCCTTGGAGGCGTAGCGCATGTAGGTGGCCAGCTTGTTGGCGCACGCGTGCGTCACGATGAGCTCCTCGCTGAGGCCCTTTTGCTGCGCATTGGCGATGGCGCTCTTCAGGGCCCCGAGGACTATCTTTGCGGATTTCTTCGGGTACCTCCCCTTCTTTCCGCCGAGCTCGCGCCTGTGGCCGAGCCTCTTGTTGTTGGAGCGGTAAAGGATCGGCATGGAGCCGTCCGCGACCGCCTCGAGGAGCTTTATCGCCTTGTCCACGGGCTTGTAGCGGATGTTTCCGCAGACCTCGACGAGGTCCTTTACGGATGCGTCCACGCCTTCAACACGCGCACGGGCGAAATCGCCCTCCTTCCCTTTTTCTATAATATATGAGTACATATTGAAGACCTCACTTTAGCGGGACGAACTTGCTGCCTCTTGTGGCTCCCACACCGGGGCCGGAGTGCAGCACCCTCCCTGTGGAGTGCGAAAACTCGCCGAGCCTCTTGCCGAGGGCGTTGAGCGTTATCTGCACCTGCTTGTATTCCTTTCCGTTGTGGATCCCGAAGCGCAGGCCGAGCCATTCCGGGAGGATGACTGCCTCCCTCACCGTGGTCTTTATGACCTTGGAGGTGTTCCCCTCCTTCCTGAGCTTCCTCACCTTGTCCACGAGCTTCTTGTAGGCGGGGTTCTGGTTGATCCTCTTAAGGGTCCTCCTCTCGCTGGAGGTGAGCAGCGGGATGAAATTCTCCACCGTCATGTCGCGGATCTGCTCTTCCTCGTAACCTCGGAATACTTCTTTTCTTGGCATTATGATTCACCCTCGTTGGCCTTTTTGGCCTTCCTCCTTCCGGTGCTCCTTGCGGCTAGGTGGCCGACCTTGCTTCCGGGCGGCGAACCCCTCGCAACGGTGGTCGGCTTTCCTTCGTGGTGCTGCTTACCTCCGTGCGGGTGGTTGTACACAGACTGGTGCACACCCCTCGGCACGGGCCAGATCCTGTTCTGGGCCTTCTTCTTGTAATATTGGTTACCGGCCTTGAGCATTGGCTTTTCGGAACGCCCCCCTCCGCATACGACGCCCACCTGGGCGCGCACGTCGGACGAGAGTGCGACCACTTTCTTGCTTGGAAGCTTTACGAATGCGCGCGGGCCCTCCTTGGAGACCAGCACTGCGTATGAGCCCGGGGTGCGGACCAGCTTGCCGCCGTCGCCCGGGTTGAGTTCGAGATTGTAGATGAACGCGCCATCCGGAATCCTGTATAACGGAAGCACGTTGCCCATGGAAAGGGAAGCCTGTGCGCCCTGCTCGATGTTGTCGTGCAGGCAGATTCCCTCGGGTGCGAGGAGGAAGCCCTCTTCGCCGTTGTCGTATTTCACCAGCATGATGAGCGCGCCGCGGGACGGGTCGTCCACGAATTGCATGACCTGGCCCTTCACCACGCTCGTTTTTTCGACGTCATCGTAATTGCGGTAGAGGAGCTCCGCCTTGTACTTATGGCTTGGCGCGAGATACCTGGGGGAACCCTTTCCTCTCTTCTGCTGCTTGAGTTTCTTGCCCATAACTACACCATCTTTAATTTCGAAGAGATGTCCTCGGCCTTGGAGCCCTCGGCCAGGCGGACAATCGCCATCTTCTCTCCTGCGGGAGTGATGAAGGTGCGCACGGAGTGGACCTTGACCCCGAATGTCTTTTCCACCTCGGATTTCACCTCGGGCTTCGTCGCCTTTACGGACACGCGGAAGGTTATTGTGTTTTCGAACTCAATCCTCCCTATCGCTTTTTCCGTCTTTATCGGGGCTTTAAGTATCATTCAGTACACCTCGGAAATCTTCTTCAGGGCGTTCTCCGTGTAGAGGGTGAGCCTGCCGGGATGCGTTCCCGGGGCCAGGTCCTTCACGCGGAGCTTTTCCGCCTGCACCACGTCCACGCCCGGGATGTTTCTTCCGGACTTGAGGATGTGGCCTCCGCCCACTACGAGCAGGAGGGATTTCGCGGTGCGGATCCCGGCTTTTCTCGAGCGGGTGCCGCTCCTCGATTTCCTGCTGCCGCGCGCGCGTTCCAAATCCTTGCCCGCGAACTTTTCAATCGCGGCGAGGACTTCACTTGTCTTGGAGAGCGATTCGAGCTTGTTGTCGAAGACGAGCGGGAGCTCGCAGTCGAACAGGTGGCCGCGTGCCTTCGCAAGCTCTGCGTTGGTCGTCGCGGCGAGGGCGCTCCTTATCGCCTTCTTGTATTCCTTCTTGTTTACATTTTCAACGCGAATGGATTCCACTTTTGGGGGGTGGGCCCTGTGGCCTCCCACGGACGAAGGGATCCTGCGCACCTTTCCCGCGCCTCCCTTGGGGCGGACTTCCCTCGGAAGCATCGCCTGCCCCTTGTTCTTCAAAGAGCCGTAGTCGTCCTTCCTTCCCCTGTAACGGGCGGAGGTCTGGAAGCCTGCCTTGTAGAAATTTCCCTGGGGCTGGTAGAGCTTGGTTTCGTCGCTCAGGACCGCCCTGCGGATTATCTCCCCGCGGACCGCCTCCTCGAATTGAGGGGGGAGGTCCACGCTCTTGGCGGAAGAGCCGTCGAGTGAATGGAGTTTTGCTTTCATTTTTCACACCTACAAAAGCTGGGTTATCTTCGGCTCCATGGTTGCCGGCGCCCTTGTGCCGATGCGGAGGCGGATGAGCCTCTTCACCGGGCCTGGGACAGAACCCTTTATGAGGACGTAGTGGTTCTTGACGAAACCGTAGTGGGGGAACCCTCCCTTCGGGTTCACGTCATCCACGTTTTCGCCTATCTTGAGAATGCGCTTATTTACTTCCGTGCGCTTGTGGTAGCCCATCTGGCCTGCGCGCGGTACGGTGTAGAGGATGTAGCCGGGGTGCCATTGGCCCAAAGTTCCGGCGTGCCTTACTTTCCCCGTGGCCTTCGGCCTCTGCTTTGCGATGCCGAACCTTTTCACCGGGCCCTGGAATCCCTTCCCTTTTGTGATTGAGATTACGTCGACGTATTCGCCGGGCTTGAAGATGTCCTTGGGGGAGAGCTCCTTGCCGAGCATGCTTTTTGCGTAATCTATTTTCGCCTTGGAATCGGAGCCGCCTACGCGGATTTCCATCCTCTCCACGTGCTTCTTCCCGATTCCTGTCTTTTCGGGCTGCGCGAATACGAGGAGGGAGATTTCATCCACCGCCTCTGGCGCGAGCTCGCGGCTGTTTTTTTTCTTTATCCCGAGCTTCTTCAGAACCGCCTCATCCTGGACGAGGACGTCGGTGACGTTGTGGGTGTGCTTGTAGCCGCGGAACCCGAACACGTACATGGGCGGAATTTCAACGACCGTGACCGCGGAGGTGATCTCCTGCCCCTTGGTGACGCTTTCGCTGTCGTCAATGTGGCAGATCTGCGCCATGCCGGCCTTGTAGCCGGCCGCGCCGAGCAGCCTCACGTCGGTGGTCGCTGGCCAAAAGTTCACCGAGGGCATCTGAGAGTACGCCCTCTTCCTGGGCCTGAACGCTAGAGAACCCCGTCTGGGTTTATGTATGTCCGTCATGTGATTACCCTTTTTGCATAGCCCTCCGGAGAGGGATGCCGTGAGCAAAACCCGGTGAGTGCAAGAGCACTTCGAGCATGCCGAATAAGGTAGAGAAGATAATTTGAGAGAAGAGTTTAAAAAAGGACGCGTGCGCGTTCGGAAAGCCTAGTTGGTTGGGAGGTAGCATCCTCCTGCCAGCCTGCGGAATTCGGCCATGAAATCAGGGTTGCGGAGGTAGGCTTCTGGCGGGTGGGAAAGGACCTGGTTGACTATCTTCTGCGCCGGGAAAAGCGGGATGTTCAGGAGCTCCCTTGCGGCTGCGATGCATATCTGGTCTACATCGCCGTAGAGGGCTACATTGCCGAGCAGCTCTATCGCCTCTTCGCTCCTGCAAATTGAAAGCGCCTTGAGGGAAAGGAGCTTGGATTGGACCGAGGCGTTGGACTTCAGAACCTCCTTTTCCATATCCTCGACCAGGCCCTTGTAGCCGGAAGAACCAAGCGAAACGGCGCACACCATGCGGACGGAGGAATGCTCGGAGTCGTCAATCATCATTTCCCTGAGGATATATATGGAGTTGTGCGCCATGTCCGCATCTTCTATTTTTCCGATGAGGCCGCCAAGCTCTATTGCGGCTTTTATTTTCTGCTGGGGGAGCGTCCTGTTGTCGAAAAGAAGGTCCAGGCAGATGTCGCACCTGTCCTCGTAGAAAAGCACTGAATTTGATTTGGGCCTTTCGGGCTGCGGCTTGGCCCTGAGCAGCCAGTGGGATGCCTGCGCGAAGGGCTTTGCCGGGATGGTTACATCCAGGGCTTCCTTCGGTGGGGCTGCTGGGGTTGAGGCCATAGGTAATACGTGTTTAAAAGTGTTTAAAAATATGTAGGGGTGGAGGGACAAAGTCTGCGACTTTGTCCGCTATTGGAAATCTCGGATTTCCGATTCAAGTGCAAGAATTAGTTTTGGGAGGATATTGCAGGTTTTTATATTTTAGCCCTCCATTCATTATATGGGAATAATAGAAAAAGGGAAAATAGAGGGCATATTATCTAATTATAAGAAGCTCGGCATCGCCACTGTTTGTTCGCATTCCGCATTGCAGATCTTTCAGGGCGCGAGGCAGGAGAAACTGCATACAATAGGGATATGCACAAAGGACCGGCTGGAATTCTACAAATCCTTCCCTTATGCGAAGCCGGATGAGTTCCTTGTGGTGGACTCGCTGGGGGATGTGCCGGTGGATGAATTGGTGGCGAGGGATGCTGTGGTCGTGCCGCACGGCTCTTTTGTGGAGTATGTGGGCGAGAGATTGGACGGGATGGCGGTTCCTGTGTTCGGGAACAGGAGAAGCCTCATGTTTGAGCGGGACCGGATGAAAATGTTTGAGTGGATGGGGAAGGCAGGGCTGCGCGTTCCCAAAACCATGAAGCCGGAGGAGATAGAGGGGATGGCAATTGTCAAATTCCCAGGGGCGAAGGGCGGCCACGGATACATGATTGTGAAGAGCGAGAAGGAGTACTGGGAAAAAATAGGGAAGCGGAAGGCGCTTATCCAGGAATTCATTGTGGGCGTGCGGGCGTATCCGCATTATTTCCATTCAATTTTTTT
>JACCLI010000025.1 GCA_013425455.1 Microcaldota archaeon
TTTATCGAGTTTGTCGACCGAGAGATTTTCATAGTACTCTTCACCGATCGCGACCATCGGCGCCGAACCGCACGAACCCATGCATTCGACCTCTGACAAAGTCCATTTGTTGTCCTGAGATGTCTCTCCCATCTGAATGCCAAGTTTCCGTTCGAGGCGCTTCGCGATCTCAGCCGAACCCCGCAGCATGCACGAGACATTGGTGCACACTTCAATGTGATGTTTCCCCACTCGCTTTCGATGAAACATGGTATAAAACGAAACGACGCCCAGCACATGGCCAAAAGGAACGTTCAACAGCGTGGCCACGTACTTCATGGTTTCTTCCGAAATGTAGCCAAACTGCTCTTGGGCAAGCCAGAGCACAGGAAGGGTAAGCGCCTGGGTCGTCGGGTAGCGCTGTTTCAGTTCTTCCACTTTTTTGCGCACTTCCGCCTCGGTGTCCTTCTTCATTATCGGAATTATTATCACCTGGACCGGAGCCATCTCAAACGGATAAACCAGCCCTTTGTTGTCCCCGTGCATGGAGAAGAGCGCGGCATAGATGCGGGAAATCGCCGGCCCGTAGCAGGTCTGCCAACCGAAGGTGTAGGAGCCGTCCTCGTTCATGTACCTTACATTAAAAGCCTTGGAGAAGTTCTGCCCGAGCATGTGCGTTGACGGGAGCTGGAGGGTTTTTCCATCGGGCATCAGGGTGTCCGCCGCATATGTGTCCACCGCGCCCGCGAATTTGTCCCACTGGGGGCGCTTGAAGAATATGAATGGAATTCCGAAGCGCTGGTGCAGGATTTCCTCCGTGGTTTCCATATCCTCGCGCACCTGCATGAGCGCTTCTTCTTCTGTTGCAAACACATCATGGGCCTCTATCCAGTAGAATTCCCGCGTGCGTATGAAGGGCTTCGTCGCCTTCGTTTCGTGCCTCCAGACCTGGCAGCTCTGGTAAATCTTGAGCGGAAGGTCGGATTTCCCGTTTATCCAGAGGGCGAACATCGGGTACATCGCCGTTTCACTAGTGGGGCGCATGGCCATGGGCTCCTCAAGGTCCGCGGTTCCCGCCTTTGTTACCCAGAACACCTCCGGGACGAAGCCGGCGACGTGCTCGGATTCCGCCTTCAGGTTCCTCTCCGGGATGAGGGCGGGGAAATAGGTGGGCTTATGCCCCTTCTTTTCGAGCGCCTCCTCGTAGATGCGGTACATTATCTTCATCACCTGCGCCGCATTCGGGGGTATGACCACGAATCCCTTTAAATTATACCTGAGGTCGCAGAGTTTCGCCTCCTTTATTATCTCATTATACCATTCGGAGAAATTTTCCTTTGGAATGTTCATAAGAGCACCATGGCCAAATCATGCGATTTCTATCCCTTCCTTCAACGCCATGCGGACAAGGGAAACCTGCTTCTTCTGCTTTTCAAACTCTTCCGGCGTGTAGCAGACGAAATCCACCGGATAATCAAGGTCCCAGACATCATAAAGCCCCTTTCCCCTGGCGCTTTTCATGTTTTTGAAAGCAGGGGAAACAACGAGCAGGTCCACGTCGCTCTCTTTTCCTGCTTTTCCGGTTGCCCTTGAGCCGAAAAGTATCATCTCGGTTACCGGAATAAAGCCCGAAAGCTTCTTTCTGAAGCTCTCGAGGCCTGTGATCAAATCTTCCCTTTTGCCCATTCCAACACCATTTCAGCTTTTCTCAGGGCTTCAATCACATTCTGTGCCCCGAATTTTGCGTACCCGCCCGGATACCTGCTCTCTACGAAATACGTGCTCAACTCGTTGCATGAATCCATTATCTCCGAGGTTGCACCAAGCTTCTTTGCAAGAAAATGCAGGTCGTGCGTCTTTATCAGCTCGCCGAATTTCTCAATGTATAATGCCTTCAATGCCTTTTCTGCGCTCTGCTGGCAAAGAAAGGCGGCGACCTCGTAAAGATCTCCCTTGTAGTTATATCTGGCTGCGTCCAAATCGCGCTTGGCCTTCCCAATCCATTCTTTTGCTTCTTCTCGCATCGGTTTTCTATCTGAATAAGATTTTATAAAACATCCTCAAAGCTCGAAGAGGACTCCGAACGCCCTCCGGAATCCCTTAGGGTAGTGCTCCTTCAGGACGAAGAGGCGCTTGTCCTCGGAGAGGATGCGCTTTGCAAGCTCGTCGTCTTTTCCATCTAAGAGGATTTCGCGGATTGGAGGGAACGGTTCCGCAAACCCGGGCTTCACCTTCCCCACGAGAAGGCTCTTCTTTTTACCGAACTTCTCAAAGTCAAGTTTAGACGGCAGGTCCACGACAACCCTGGCTTCCATCGCGAGCAGTGCGCCAATCAATTTCTCATCCGGCTTGCACTCCACCTGCACGTGCGTGAAGTATGTGAGATTGTCATACAAATCAAAATTTGATTTGTTCCCGTTCAGCGCATCCATGTCCACTATGTGGAAGAGGGCGTATTCCTCGGAAAGCTTCTTCACAAGGTTCGCCGCGTTCCCGAGGAGGCGCATCGAGCCCATGCTCTTCTTGAACGCCTGCTTCCCCTTCACAAGGATTATCGGGACTTCCATTCAGACCGCCTTTTTCAGGAACGGGCCCATCAACGGGGGGGTCACCACTGCGGTGAGGAACGCCATTGCGGAGATTATGGAATATTCGGACTGTGTGAGCGCGCCGGCAGTAAGCCCTATAAGGGCGACGATTAGTGCGACTTCCCCGCGCGGGCTCATCCCAACCCCTATGAGTGCGGGGTCTTTGCCCTTGAAGCCCGTGAAGTAAGCCCCGAGCCCGCAGCCAATCACTTTTGTGAGGATTGCGATTACAGTTATGAGGAGTATCGGGATCGCGTATTGGTAAAGGGAGGGAACGTCCACCAGCATCCCTAGGGAGATGAAGAATATAGGGATAAACAGAATCTCCAGCGCATAGGAGCGCTTCTCTATCTCCTCCTTGTGCCTGCTGTAGTTGAGCAGGAGCCCTGCGAGGAAGGCGCCCACGATGCTGGAGAGGCCTATGAATTCCGCGAAATATGCATAGAAAAATACGAACGCGAGCGCGTAGAGGAAGCGCTTGTCGCTCATCTCTCTCTTGTCTATCCTAGTTTTTATGAACCACCTGCCGGCGTATACCCCCCCGACCATGAATATGGCGGCTGAGGCGAGGATGAGGGCGAAGGGCTGGAGCGCGGCCGGGTCGAAGGATGCGGGCATGTTCAGCACGAGGGAGAGAACAAGGAGGGAGAGTATGTCGTCTATCACCGCCGCGCCTATTATCGCCTGCGCGAAATCCTTGTCTATGAGCCCTGCCTCCTTCAGGAGCGCCACTGTGACGCCTACGCTTGTGGCGGTGAGGGCCGCGCCGAGGAAAAGGGCGTACACGAAGCCGCCGCCGGAATAGATTGCAAAGGCATATCCGGCAAGGAACGGGACAACTATCCCGAGGAATGCTATCACGAAATTCCTTCCGCTGAAGATTTTTGAGATGGAGGAGTGCAGCCCCACCTTGTACATGAGTATTATCGCGCCGAGCTGCGCGAAAACGTCCACAAGGTGAGTGTTGAGGACTATTTTTGGCGCCTCTTCGGGAAGGAAGGGTAAGAAGGGATGCAACACGCCCCACGCCTCGCCCAAAAAGCTGGGGCCCATCACTATGGCGAGGAGCAGGAGGAAAACTATCTCGAATATTACGTGCTCGTCCGGGTTCTCGCTACCGAAGAATATGCTTGTGCGGAGGAGGGAGAAAAGCAGCATAAGGAACAGGAGGGCCACTGATAGGAGAACAACCGGCTTTAGG
>JACCLI010000030.1 GCA_013425455.1 Microcaldota archaeon
AGCCCGAGAGGGAAGCGAAGGAAATCCGCGCAAGGTGATTGCTGTGGCTGGATGTTCGTTCTGCGGGATAGAACTCCCGAAGGGAAGCGGAAGGCTTTACGCCAAGAAGGACGGCACGCTGTTCTATTTCTGCTCTTCCAAATGCATGAAGAATCAACTCAAGCTTGGAAGGGTCGGGAAGAAGATAAAGTGGGCGAAGAAGACAAGGAAGGCGTGAGCGCATGGAAAAGACACTGGTGCTGTTCAAGCCGGATGTGCTGCAGAGGGCCCTTCTTGGGGACATTATCGCCCGCTTTGAGAAGAAGGGGCTCAAAATCATTGGGCTGAAGATGCTCAGGATGAGCCCGGCGACTGCGAAGGAGCACTATGCGCACCTTACTGCCAAGCCTTTCTACCCTGGATTGGAGAAATTCATGACACACCACCCGATTGTGGCGATGGTCGTGGAGGGGGTGGAAGCGGTGGAAGTGGGGAGGAAGCTCGCGGGAGTCACGAATTCGAGGAAGGCCGAGGCAGGGACCATACGCGGGGATTTCTCAAATTCCACAAGCAGGAATGTGATACATGCCGCGGATACTCTTGAGGCTGCGCAGAAGGAGATTGCGAGGTTCTTCAAAAAGGAGGAACTTTTTGATTATACGCTTGCGCTCCACGAGTATTTCTATGCGGAAGACGAGCTGAAATAGTTCTTCTTTCCTTTTTTCTATTTCTTCTTTGTTAGCATCTGCCTTCTGTAATCCTTTACATGGAAGAAGGGAAGCATCATTATGACTGGTATGAGAAGATAGGCGAAGCCGGCCAGATTCGTGTCAAAGAAGGCGATTCCTATAGATATGAGGGAAATCGCAGGGACGAGCAGGCCCCTTCTTTTCCCTACTTCTATATGCTCCTGTTTCACATCCGCCTGTATTAGCTGGCGGTTCCTGCTCACATACCACCAGTTGAGGCAGAGCAAGGAGCCCAGGATGAACATGTTCGCCCCGAAAAGGAACCAGGAGATCCTGTCTTCGCTATAATCGCCTATGAGGTCCGTGGTAAACGGGACGAGCACAACAAACATAAGGAAGATGATGTTTATCCAGGTGTGCCTGTGCTCTGTGGATTTTATCATGCGGAATTCCCTGGAATGGTTCATCCAGAAGCTTGCGAGAAGCAGGAAGGCTATGGCATAATTGAGAAACATCCTCCATTCATGCAGCAGCATCTCCCGGAGGGTGGCGTTTGGCATGTAGCCGTTGTCGCCGGGGTCGTCCGGCATCATTATCGAAAGCACGAGCAGCGTCATTGCGAAGGCGAATATTCCGTCCGTCAATGCCTCCAGCCGCGCTGTGGCCAGCCAGGTCCTTTCATCAGCCATGGGGAATGGATTGATTATGAGGTTTTAAACGTTTTCTAATAAAAGCAGGATTGGCGGTTCTTATGATTATACCTAAGCAGCACATACTCGCTTCCGCGTTTGTTTCCGAGTTCATTGGGGATTCGCAGTTCCAGCCCGCGGGCGTGGACATGACATTGAAGAAGGTTTTGGCTTTCTCAAACCCGGGAAGCATAGATTTCGACAATAAGGACAGGAAGATTTCGGAGACGCATGAGATTCCATTTGATGATGAGTGGGTGCACCTTGCTCCGGGATGCTATAAGATAATGTTCAATGAATATGTGAAAATTCCTTCGGATGCGGCAGCGCTGTGCTTTCCGCGGTCTTCCTTGCTCCGGTGCGGGATGACGCTGGAGTGCGCGGTGTGGGACCCGGGGTATGAGGGGAGGAGCGAGGCGCTTCTTATTGTGTCTAATCCGCACGGAGGAAAGTTCAAGAGGAATGCGAAGGTCGGGCAGCTTGTTTTTGTGAAATTATCTGAAGTGGCGAAGGAACTTTACTCTGGAAAGTATCAGGGTGAGAATAAGTGAGGGACTTTTCCTGGTCTTACCTTTCTCCCTCTCCGGGAATTGGCGGCGAGATAAAATTCGATGCGGACTCCTTCCTTGTGGAGGAGATAATGCTGGACGGGACGGTGCTGGAGAAAGGAAAGGGGGTGCAGAGGGAAGGGAAGGAGGGGAAGTTTAGTCATTTTGTGGTGGAAAAAAAGGATTGGACGACTGCGGCTGCCGTGAAGGAGATATCGAAAAGATTGTATGTGGGGCAGAGCAGGTTCGATTATGCGGGGACGAAGGACAAGACTGCGGTTTCTGTGCAGTTGATGTCGGTTTTTGACATTCCTCCTGAGAAGATGATTGGGGTGCGGGCAAAGGACATCTCTATTCTTGGGGCGTGGGGGGCGGCTGAGAAGGTTAAGATGGGGGACTTGCTCGGGAACAGGTTTACTATTGGATGGAGGGGTTCGGCAGAAGGGGAAAATGCGGAGGCGGAAGAGAGTGTAAATTCAATTCATTTGGAGCTGGGCGGGAGGTTTCCCAATTATTTTGGGCCGCAGAGGTTCGGGAGCACGAGGCATAATACTCATATAATCGGGGAAATGATGGTTGCGAGGCAGTTTGAGGAGGCCGCGATGGAGTTCCTTTGCGCTACTGAGGGGGAGAGAAATCCCCAGAGCGTGGAGGCGAGGAAGGCGCTCTCTGAGCACATGGATTTTGCGCGTGCGCTGAATGAATTCCCGAAGCATCTTCGCCCGGAGAGGACGATGCTCACCTGGCTGGCTAAATCCGCGAATGATTTTATCGGGGCGTTCAGGCAGTTGCCGCGGCCTACTTTGCTGATGTTTGTGCATGCGTTCCAGTCCTATTTGTTCAACGAAATGGTTTCGGAAAGAATTAAGGAGGGGGAGATGGCGCCGGAAGAGGGGGAGTATTTCTGTGCGGAGAGAGCGGGATTCCCGGTGATTGAGGAGAAAGGGGATAACTGGTTGTGCGGGAGGATAGTGGGGTATGAAACGAAGCCGAATCCGCGGGAGCAGGGGATACTGGACAGGCACGGAATTTCTCCGCGGGATTTCAAGATTAAGTCTATTCCAGAGATTAGCTCCAAGGGGGCGTATAGAACACTATTTGCGCCTTATGTGAATTTCTCATTTTCTGAGAATAAGTTCAGGTTTTCTCTGCCTTCGGGGAGCTATGCAACTTCCCTTTTGCGCGAGTTCATGGATGCAAAGACGTGATGAGAATATGAAAGAAAAATCCAAATTTTCAGTTACGCACAAAGACGAGTCGATTGTAGAGCTTGTGAGAAAAACTGGCCATAAAACATTAGCCGTCTGGGCAGTTGATTGTGTCGAGCGTGTCATGCCATACTTTGAGGAAAAATATCCAGAAGACCGGCGCCCCCGAAAAGCTATTGAAGCACTCCGAAAATGGATACGTACCGGGATATTCAAGATGGCAGATGTACGCAAAGCTGCACTTGATGCTCATGCGGCTGCTCGCGAGGTAGGAGAAGATAATGCCGCTCGCTCTGCTGCCCGTGCCGCAGGTCAAGCGGTGGCAACTGCACATGTTCCCACTCATTCAGTTGGTGCTGCAAATTATGCCTTACAGGCTATTCATAGGGCCACCAACTCCTCTGATGCCGATGCTGCCATAGCCAAAGAACGGGATTGGCAATACCGGCATTTACTTGAACTGAGGAATAGCCATGAGAATTAAAGGTGTCGGTGCCCGATTGGACTTTTGCACCCAGCATAGGTGTTGCTAACTTTACGGCTCACAAAGACGGCATCTTTATAAAGAGTTTTTCCCTTAGAATAAGATGCCGTTTTATATGAACGTATTATTTATACGGGATTAGCGGCCATGCGCAGGGGTGGCGGAGCGGCCAAACGCGCTAGATTGAGGGTCTAGTGGCTTAGTGCCTACGCGAGTTCGAATCTCGTCCCCTGCATTCTATTTTTTGGCTTCCCGGAGCACTGGCTGGATTTAATAAATTTATGATAGTTGCACTAGGGTGATGCTATGAAAAATAACTACTTGCTGGCGATAGTGGTTGGCATTATTGTGCTTGTAGCCAACCAGGTTCTGAGTGTATTGCTGAACGTGGCTTTCCCGCTGCTGAGTGCGGAGTACGCCGCATCAACGGCCTTCAGGGCGTGGAGCGACCCGTTGATGAACCTGATCTTCCTGTACCCAATCCTGACCGGGGTTCTTGCGACCTACTTATGGCTCAGGACAAGGAAATCCTGGAAGAGCGGGGCTGACTTCGGTGTTGCGGTGGGCCTCTTCGTTGCCGTCCCGACATTCATAGTCTACTACAGCAACTTCCTGGTCTCCCCGGTTATGGTTCTCTCCTGGGCGCTCTTCGCTTTCGTGAACATCCTGGTTGCGGGCCTGGCCCTGGAAAAGCTTGAGGGCTGAGCACCCCCATATTTTTTATTTTATTTCCTTTTGCCTATTCGGTGGGCTTGCCGTCGTATTCCTCGGGCATTTTCTCCGCGTCCTTCTTTGTGTGGCGCACGGTCTTGTCTATATGCTCCGGGGGGGAATAGATTGTGTAAAGCTTCAGCTCCTTCTTGCCGGTGTTCACAACGTTGTGCTGGGCGCCGGAAGGGACTATGGCGCAGTCGCCATCCTTTACCTTGTGCTTAACGCCGTCTATGTAGACCTCGCCCTCTCCGGACTCGAACCTGAAGAACTGGTCTATGTGTTCGTGCACCTCCATCCCGATTTCCTCGCCCGGCTTAAGGAGCATGAGGACCAATTGGCTGTGCTTGCCAGTGTAGAGAACGTGCCTGAAATCAGTGTTCTTTTCGGTCAACTTTTCAATATTCGCGACATATCCTTTCAATGCCATGTGGATCACCATTTTTCACTCTGGTATTCTTATTCCTAAAAAGAAAGAAATGAAAAGACAATCATTATTTCCTTTTTTTGGACAGCACAAGCATTGTAATCGCGCCAATCGCGGCCCCGATTCCGGCTGCGAGCATCACAGCTTTTGCCGGATCCTTTTTGATGTGCTTGTTTACCTCTTTTTCTGCCTTGTTGAACTTTGTTTTTGCCGCAGCAAATGCTTTCTTTGCCGCTGCCTGCGCCTGTTTTCTTGGGTCGATTTTTGTTTTGCTCATTTTAGCACCTCTTATGCTTAGATATGCCTCAAGTTCAGAACATATAAAGGTTTTGCCGGGCACACGGCAGAAAAATAGAAATAAAGAAAGGGATTATTTTGGCTGCGGCAATTTCGCCAGGGCCTTGTCCAGCTGCATCTTGTAATAAAGGCCGAGGAACAGGAGGACCGCGCCGCCGATCATTGAGCCCGCGCCCTGCACTCCGATTATCGTGTCAAGGTATGCGCCGAGCCCGAGGATGAAGAGTATCATCCCGACCCCGTAGAATAGCGAGCTGTATATTATCGCGGGAAGGACCTCCTTCATCATCACCGCAACCTTGGCAACTATAAGGTCGACCTTCACGTTTATCTTTTCGGAAGTGGTCTCCACGACCTCGTTTATGTATGACTGCGCCACGCCGAGCATCAGGTCCTTGAATACTTCAATCATTTCAATCCCTCCTTCTTGCGCCGCCTATCATGGCGCCTATTGCGATTCCAGCGGTAAAGGCGACCGCGAGGTAGATCATTGGCCTCTGCTTTATGTCCTTCTCCAGGGCATCCATGTCTATTTTGCTGAGCTTCTCCTCCAGGCTTGCACCTATGCTTCCGAGCTTCCGTTCCACCGCCTTCTCCTTCATGGCCACTTTTTTCTCCAGGGCGGCCTTGTTGAATTTTACGGACAGGATTTTGTCATCATCCTTTGCCAACGAATCACCGGAGGGGTAACGGAAATGAGGTTTTAAAGGATAACTGCACGGTCAGCTCTCTATTTTTCCGAACATGTAGCTGGCCGCGAGCGTGCAGGCGATGAGGAAGCCGGAAAGGACTCCGATGCATGTGAGGAGCGGGATTGAGGAGGAGCCTATGAGGAAGAAACGGAGGGCTTCTACGGCATAAGTGAGCGGGTCGATGTAGGAGATGAGGCGAACGGGCTCCGGGGCGGTGGAAAGCGGGAACATCGCGCCGGAAAGGAAGAACATCGGCATTATGAGGAAATTGGAGATAAGCTGGAAGCCGTGCATGTCCTCCATCGTGCAGGCGAGGGCTATTCCTAAAGAAACGAAGGCAGTGGAGACGAGGGCCATCAGCAGGATTACTGAAACCATGTTGGCGAGGTCCAGTTGGACGCCGAGCAGGAGGGCGATTATTAGCATAAGAAGGCCCTGGATTACTGCGGTGGTGGCGCCCCCTAGAGATTTGCCTATTACGATGGAGGTGCGGCTTACGGGCGCAACCAAGGTCTCTTTTAGGAAGCCGAACTGCCTGTCCATGATTACTATAACTCCGGAGAAAACGGAGCCGAAAAGGAGGACCATCCCCAAAATTCCGGGGGTCATGAACTGGAGATAATTGGTGCCGCCTCCGGGAAGCTGGAAGACGCCGTTGAGGCTCGCTCCGACTACGGCGAGCAGGAAAAAGGGCATGCCGAGGCTCCCTATTATGCGGCTCTTGGAGCGGTAGAAGCGGATGAGTTCGCGCTTCCACATGAAATAAATGGCCGTGAGCTCGTGGTGCATCAT
The DNA here is from genome assembly GCA_013425455.1 of Microcaldota archaeon. GTDB lineage: Archaea > Micrarchaeota > Micrarchaeia > Anstonellales > Bilamarchaeaceae > CAIXOA01. The sequence continues at coordinate 6,517 of JACCLI010000030.1, forward strand.
CTCATCCTCATTGCGCGGACCCTGCCGCGTATCCCCTCATTTGTGGAGGCTTCCTCCTCCCGGATTGTCTTTCCGGTGTAGTGGAGGAATACATCATCTAGCGTGGGCTTGTGCAAAACAATAGAGGAGATATGGATTCCGTTCTTGCTTGCGAGCTCCACTATTTTTGGGATTTTCTTTTCCCCGTGGTCAACGTAAAGGGTGAGGCTGCCGTCGTGGGTTTTGGGCTTGCCTTTGCAGCCGAAATTCTTAAGGAGCGAGCAGAGCTTTTTCGCATGACCGGTCTCTACGAGGATGGAGTCCCCTCCGAGCGAATTCTTGAGGTCCTCATTTTTACCGAGGGCGATTATCTTGCCGTGGTCTATGATTGCGACGCGGTCGCAAAGAGAGTCCGCCTCGTCCATGTAGTGAGTAGTCAGTAAAACGGTGATGCCGTGCTCCTTCTTGAGCTTCTTTATGTATTCCCAGATGTGGTTGCGGGTCTGGGGATCAAGGCCGAGGGTGGGCTCGTCCAGGAATAGTATCTTTGGATAGTGGAGGAGGCCGCGGGCGATTTCCAGCCTGCGGCGCATTCCCCCCGAGAATGTTTTCACTATCGAATGGAGGCGGTCCTCCAGCTCGACCATCCTTATCACTTCGGAGATGCGGGCTTCCCTCTCCTTCTTTTCCACACCATACATGGCGGCGTGCAATTCCAAATTCTCATATGCTGTAAGCTCCTCATCAAGGGACTGGTCCTGGAACACTATCCCTATGCTCCTGCGCACATCGTCCGGATTTTTGGAGATGGAAAAATTGTTTACAGAGGCGGAGCCGGAGGTGGGCTTCTTCATGGTGACGAGCATGGAGATGAGGGTGGTCTTGCCTGCGCCGTTCGGGCCGAGGAGGGCGAATATTTCCCCCTCGGAGACGCTGAAAGAGACGGAATCCACTGCGGCGAGGGAGTTGAACTTCTTTGTGAGATTATTGATTTGTATAATGTCCATGGGAATGGCCTGTGGGGTAAATGAAAGAAAAGATATTTATTTGCGACTTACATTGTTTGTGCAGTGATTATTATGGCGTATGAGCAGAAGAATTTTGACGGAATTCTGGGGATGGAGGGATTCAGCGATGCACTTTTGAAGAACCATTTTGGGCTGTACGGAGGGTACGTCACAAATACGAACAAGCTGGCGGAGACGCTGGCTGCGATGGCAAAGGAGGGGAAGGCGGGTACTCCGGAGTATGCGGAATTGAAAAGGAGGTTCGGGTGGGAGTTCAACGGAATGAGATTGCATGAGCTTTATTTTGGGAATTTGAAAAAGGGAGGGAAGGCGCTGGATGCGAAAAGTGCGCTGGCGAAGCAGATAGTTGAAGATTTTGGGAGCTATGAAAACTGGGAGAAGGACTTCCGTGCGGTTGGCGGGATGCGGGGAATTGGATGGGTTATTCTCTATTATGATAAGGTGGGGAAGAAGCTGTTCGATACTTGGATTAATGAGCATGATGTGGGGCATTTGAGCGGAGCAGTTCCCTTGTTTGTAATGGATGTATTCGAGCACGCTTTCATGCTGGAGTACGGGAAGAAGCAGGACTATATAAATGCGTTCATGAAGGCAGTGGACTGGGAAGCGGTGGGGAAAAGATTCTAAGGAAAGTAGCTAACTATTAGCCGATGTTTGCGAAGCATCAGTTAGAAAAATGCAGTAACAATTTGTTAGCTTCCAATCACCTAAATTTGTAGAGCAACGCCACTTCTTCATTTGCCCTCTGAGTAGGATTATCGACTCCCCTTTCAACCATCCTCTCCTTGATTACTCCGTACGCAAGAGTTAATATGACCAATCCACAGGGTCTTTCGAAGCTCTGTGGGAAGATAGACATGTCGAGCTCATGTTGGTATCTTTCAATCCTGCCATCGTCGAACATCTGGTAAACCCGTGTGTTTTGGATTCCATTGATTATCCCCTCCATTTGCTGCGAATGCAGATTTCCGAACTCTTCCGGAAGGGTATAAGCATATAAGCAGTTCCCCACGTTTCCAGTCGGCCTTATGTGGACAACGGATGGGCGGGTAAACCCCTTGCACCAGCCATCGCCATTGGGCTTTGATGAACTGAGGCCGCCGATCAAGGTTGGCGGCACTAGCGTTTGAACATCCCCGAAATTCATCTGGACCGCATTTCCCAGACCCAGCATGGACGTCAACTCCTTGACGCAAGTTGCCGTTTTTCCGAAATAAGCACGTGCAGACCTTTCCGCATCTGTCCTTATCCCTCCCATGCAGTGAGCTTCGATGGCTAGTGGAAAGCCGATTCTGTGGCATATTCCAGCCAGTTCCCGGACCTTCCGGAATACGCCGGTTTTTCCACGGTTCGCATCCGTTCTTTCTTCATTGTAGGAATCCAGGCTGGTCTGCATCACTACTCCTGGCCCGTATGCCTTCAGCCTTTTGACCAGTTCTTCCGGCTTTTGGAAACAGCCATTGGAAAGGATATGTGCCCCATCCGGCGCGGAAACTTCTCGTTTATAATGTTTCAGTTGGTCTTTAGCCATATCCATCAAGATCCGCTCTACATCCGCGGCGGTGTTTTTATCGCATATCTTGTACATTCCTATGCGGATCTGATCCTCTGGCAGGGCCAACTGGGCCATGAGAACATTCCTCCATCTGACCATCCAATCGCACTTCAAGACGTCTTCCACCGTAGGGGTCGGAGTGCCGTATTTGAATCGTAGCCTATCTTCCAGAGAAACACCATCCAGCACAAGGAATTGGCCCGCATAATCCACTATTTCAAGCATATCCGCCCTCCGCAGGGTGGGTTCCCCTCCGGTGATGTCCATCAAGTGGATGCCTGCCCTGAGCAGGGGCGCCAAAGCCACTTTCAAAACGTCAACTGGCAAGCCATACTCCCCCTGTCTTGAGCCTCCCCGGTAACAGTGCTTGCAGGCGAGATTGCAGAGGCCGGTTAGTTCTATCGTAACGGAATCAATGTTCCTTGCCGGGTTTGAACGCTCATCTGCCTGCAGCTGGGCTGCAACTTCGCCGATTGGGCCGCTCATATGCTCTATGCGCACCAAGCCCAATTCTATGAAGAGGTCCATGAGGGCAGAAGTTTCCCGGCTTAAGTGACGCCCAGTCCTTGTCCCGGGGCCCATCAATGAGTAAATGCCATCACCGCCTATGATAATTGGTTTTGCAGAATCAGAATGGTATGACGAGAAGAACCTTTGGAAATCTGCCATTGCCCTCCCGGAAGGCCAGAGGGCGGCGAGCTTCCTTCTTTTTAATTCGGCATTTTCCTTGTATCTATCATCTAACCTGGATAGATTTTTCAATGTCAGGTTGCCAATGTTGGTTAATCTGGCGACATGCATGGCATCATCTCTCCTGGGCTACCAAAACCATGTTATTACTACCCATCAAAAGCTTTTAAATGTTTGTATTTATGGGTTTTAGTGGTTTTAATGAAGGCGGCGGACTGGGAAGCGGTGGGGAAAAGATACGGATAAATACCTTATCTGCCTAATCCCGGCATGGAAGTCTCCCTGGGCGGCAAATCCATCGGATTAGACTGCAATTCGGGAGACATTTCTTTCCTTTCGCATGCGCACGGGGACCATGTTTCCGGCTTTAGGAAAAAGGATAGGATTGTTGCGAGCGAGGAGACGCTTGCGCTTGCGGGCTTTGGGGCGGAGAAGCATACGGAGAGCTGGATTCAGCTGCTGGATGCGGGGCATATTCTGGGCTCCAGGCAGATGTATGCGGAATTGGATGGGGAGAGCGTGCTCTATACCGGAGATTTTAGAGTAAAAGACGGGATTTTTGGGAAGGGGGCGAAGGCGAGGAATGCGGACCGGCTGGTGGTGGAGTGCACTTATGGGGACCCGAGGTTCAGGCTTCCTAATCCGTTTGAGGTTTATGAGCAGATTGCGAAATGGACGAAGGAGAACGAGGGGAGCATAATGCTCATAGGGGCGTATAATCTGGGGAAGGCGCAGGAGATTATACGGGTTCTGAATTCGTATTGTTCCATAACTCCTATTGTGATGCCAGAGAGCGAGAAGTTTAGTGAGGTTTATGGGAAGTACGGGGTTGGGCTGGATAGGGCGGTGGTCGGGAGCCCGGAGGCCGAAGAGATCATGCGCGGGGGATTTGTGGCGATTGTGCCCCCGAAATTATCCAACAGGGGATTTGCGAGGAAATTGAGCGAGGCATTTGGAAGGCAGGCGCTTTGTGCGGTGGCAACGGGATGGGTGATGAGCATGAGGCACAACTGCGATGCGGCATTTCCCCTGAGCGACCACGCGGACTTCTATGATATTGTGGAATATATGGATGCGGTGAATCCGAAAAGGGTGGATTTCGTGCATGGTGAAGGAGAGCATCTGCGCAAAGTATTGCAGAAGAAGCTTGGTTGATGGGGAGGGTCAGAATGACCGGTAAAAATGGGGAGGGCGCCCCCTCCGCGTTTTTCCGAGAGGTGGGAAAATGAACTGGAAGAAAATAATCTTGGTTGGGCTGGTTGCGGAAGTGGCTGCTTTTATTGTCGGGAATATCCTTTACCTTAATCCGTGGGTTGCTGATATTTATTCGGCTTCTGCGGCAAGTTACTGCTCCAAGCCGATGGAGCCGTTCGGAGGAGTTGGGAACTGGCTTTTGCTGATGTTTGCGGGAGGGATTTTGTCTTCAATATTACTTACATTATTGTACTCTTACACTGAGAAAGGAATCAAGATTGAGCCGAACTGGAAGAAGGGATTGTTCTTCGGGTTCCTTTTCTGGATTGTTTCAGGGCTTCCTACTGCATACAATACTTGGTTGCTGCACAGCTATCCAGATTTGCTGGTTGCGGTGGAGGCGTTCAACGGATTGGCGGGAGTGCTGATGGCCGGGGCTGTAATCGGTATAATGTATGGGAAGATAAAGTGAAAACCTTGGGAAGTAATAAAAAGGGTTTTGCGGCTTTTAATAATGCGAAAGCAGGCAGAACTATTGTTCTGTCTTTATTCGGCCACGATGGTGTAGCGGCAGCACGGGGGCCTGTGGAGCCCTTAGCCCGAGTTCGAATCTCGGTCGTGGCCTACCTTAGTTAAAGTTACAACCACAAAGCAGCCCACAAAACGTGGTTATAACCTGGTGGTATCGGATAGGTCGGAATATGGGCTATCCGATATAGGGGTTTCGAATCTCGGTCGTGGCCCGGTATCCCTCATCTTATTCCGGTATCCACATTCAGGTCCAGCCTGGTTGTCTGATTGGAAGAGACAATTATCTCCTGGAAGGGATAGTCGCCGATGCCTCCGGGCCGGATGGTCACGAAATATCTTCCTGGAGTGAGTTCTATCTCATAATTGCCTCCGGGGGGGATGCTGATTTGCCTGGCGATGGTGGTCCGGTCTGATGCGTAGATTATTATGGAGCGGGAGGTGTAGGCCTGGTCGATTTGTTCCTGTGTGAGCTGGCAGGGCTCCACGGGGCAGAGGGGGCCAATGGTTATTTTTCCCTCCAGCGTGCCTTTTGCGTTCTGGGGGGCGGCGCACCCGAAAAGGAGGAGGGCAAGGGCCAGGAAGGCGATGTTTCTTATCATGTGGGAGGATGCTCCGGCAAGTATTTTTAACCCAGCGTTCGTAAAGATGGGAGAGGGTGGCTTATTGAAGAAATTTTTTGTGGACAGGGCGCATTTCATAGCCGAGCTTCTCATATCCGTGATAATCATAGGGCTGCTCCTCCATTTTGCGGGGTTTGAAGAGTTCATTGGCTATGTGGCGAACATAAACCTCTGGTGGCTGGCGCTTTCGATAATACTTCTGATTGTGATGTACCTCGTGATGGTGCTGAGGATAAAGATACTGCTGGATGAGATGAAGGCGGGCATAGGGTTCTGGAAGATATTCAGGGCTCACGTGGCAGGGATGCTGGTGGCGGATTTTACGCCGGCGCGGAGCGGGTATATCGCATCTGCGCTCGTGATGAACAAGAAGTACGGGGTGCCCTCGGAAAAGGCGATGGTTGCGATATTGGGGCCGCAGATGTTTGATTTCCTGAACAAGGTCGCGGCCGGGGGAATAGCCGTGTTCTATTTGGTTAATTCAGTAATGATGATGGATAACGCATGGATAATGTACCTAGGGGTTTTCGGGATTTCCGTGATGATTCTGGTAATGGCGCTGATACTTTTCTCAAAGAAATTTCTCAAATTGTTTGATTTTGCGATAAAATGGCCGATGGTGGGCGAGCTGCTGGCGATGGCGCACAGGATGCAGGAGCACTCGGACGTGATAATAAGGAAGGCGCCTGTGATAATCTTCCTTTTGATGATAACGTGGAGCCTGAAGGCTTTCTCGTGGTGGGCGGTTGCGAAGAGCGTGGGGATTTCAATAGACTTCCCGGTGCACGAGGTGTTCTTCTTCTATTTCTTCCAGCCATTAGTTACTATGCTGGAGTTTATTCCTACCCCTACGCTTGCGGGAATGGGGTTGAGCGAGACCGGCGGGACTCTGGTGCTGGGATTGATGGGCGTGGGGGCGGCGCAGGCGACGGCGTTCATGCTTGTGGCGAGATTCAAGACAATAGCGGTGAATATACCCGGGTACAAGTATGCGCTGGAATCAATCGGGGCGCTGGGAAAGGACATGAAAAAGGAATCCGGAAAAGGAAGGTACAAATTCTCAAAGGCGAAGTAGGAAGGTTGTGCGGTAGATTCTTTTTCCCTGCTTGACCCCGTGGAGCTTGCGCGAGATCACGGTGCGGATGCCGAGCTCGTGGCAGAGCGACAGCACCTCTTTCGTGCTACCTACATAGAGGTCCCTCCCCTCCTTCAAATCCTCGGTCTTGATGATAAAGGTTTTTTTGTTGAGGGCCTCGGTGAGTATCTTTTCGTACCTGGCCATCCTCTCCGGCCTTCCGCGGAGCTGGACTATCGCCTCGAAATAGTTGGAGCCCTTGCGCGTGCAGTTTGTGCAGATGGATTTGGTCGGCTCGTATTTGACTACCCGCTCCATCTTGAATATGTTGCCCTCCTTCTCCACGAAGAAGGTGGCTGTCTCTATTTTGGGGTCGTATTCCACTTTGAAAAAATCTCCCCTGCATTTCCTCTTGAAGAGCTTGTTGATTATCTCGTCTTCGTATTTTACCCAGTCGCGGGCGATGCGCATCTTCCCGCACTTGCCGCATAATTCGATGGAAAAGGCCCTTGGAGCCTCTAAGCGGATGGGCGAGCATCTCAGGCAGAAGGGACCGATGAACTGGACCTTGTCGCTTGTGATGCCGCACTTTGGGCAGATAAGATGGTGCATATGGAGGAATATCCGCAGGCGGAGTTTATAATTGTGATTTTATCCTCAGCGAACCCTTCTGTGCTGCATTGTGCGCCCTGCGGGCGAGGAGGTGCCCCTTGCCGGAGGTTCTACCGTGGCGCCCTCTAAAATCTGGTCCCGGTTCCTGTGACGCTCCTGGAGGAGGTAGAGCCTTGCCATTCTGAGGCACGAATCTGCCTTATTGCGGTTCTCCGAAGCTTTCACAACCAAGCCACGCGGATCCTGCAGAGTGCCGCCTTCTTCCAAAATCCTTCTTGCTTTTTGTTTCAGCGGATCCGGGCAATCGATTTGGAGTAGCAGTTTGAAAGGTTCCTGGCCATACCAGAAACTTGGCGAGGAGCACGCGTGCCCGTTATAAGTTGTATCTTCTCTCCAGTCTAGACAGGCGGCAACGTCCATCGCTTTGTCCAGTGCATTCTCGATTAGCTGTTTTGTGCTGGGAAGCCTTGCTTCGGCGTATGCATTCGCAAGGGCATCAAGTTTGCCACAGGTCGCAAGGACATCAATGGCACCAGAAAACTCCGCCTCCGTGATGTTGTTTAGTTTTGAAAGGGCGGCGGCTGCCGCATCCTTCACTACGGAGGAGATGCCTTCTACGGCGCTCAAATGGAGTATGTTCTCGTCTTTTGCTTCCCCGCCCCATTTTTGTATCATCCTTATCAAAGCGGCATCGCGTGCTTCGATGACCCTCGCTGAGAGTTCTTCTCCTTTCCAGTCCGTGGCAAGGGATTGCGCGGCATCCTTGTTTGTTTTAACTGCATACTCATACATTGCTATGGCCCTGACCAGGGCGTCATCACAGGCCTCCGTTACTTTTTCGGAGTGGGATTTATCCCGAAGGGCGAAAATCAGGTCCGGGTCTACGCGGTCCAAAAATCCGGCTATCATGACGAGTGTAGTTTCTGGAAGGTCATAATTGCGGATAAGGACTACGATTTTTTGCGTGTATTCCGGGCACCATATGCTGCGGAGCATTGCAAAAGATCTTAAAGTCTCGTTGAGGGAGGCTTCAAGCGTCGCCTTCAGCACCGGGTCGGTTGCCATGGGGTAAAGTTTAGCTAGTTCTAGAAAATCGCCCCTGGCCTTCAAATCATCAACTATTCTCAGCAGCATTGCAGTTGCGTTGTCATTATCCATGAAACACACCCCACCATATGTTAGCATGGACTACATTAAAAATGATACGGAAGGGCGTAAGGAGTACGTGCAAAGAGTTGTAAGGTGAAGTGGGGGAAGGATCAGAAACGTAGAGAGAAATGAGGCAATAGTTTCGCAACAGCGAAACTGTGCGCATTTTTCCAGCGGGAAAAATAGCGATGGTTTACCCCCTCCGCGTTTCTTCTAATTTATTTGCCAGAACGCAACCTGCCATTGGCAGTCGTATTGCTCCGCCGCGCACATATCCCCTGGGAAGGTGATGTCCATGTCCACGACCACATAATTGTGGGTGCCGGCCATGGGAACCTCCAAACCGGAGTAGGACATGGTGCGGGGCGTTTCTGAGCCGCTTATGTGGGGGCCGCCGCTATCACTCCAGACTGCGGTGTTGTCGTTGCGGATTTCCACTCCGTTGACCTGCATGGCGGTGTTGCCGTTCACTGCGGTGGCGGTCAGGTCCTGGTAGAGGCTTTCCGCATCGTTGTCTGTTACCTGGGTGACTATTGCCGGGCCTGAGGAGATTGTGTATTCAAGGTATCGGATTACGTTGTCATTTGTTGTGTACTTTACCTTGTAATCCACCTTGTAAATCCCGTAATAGACCGTGGCCTGGGGGCCTGCTTCCCAGGGGGAATGGTAGGTGTGGCTGATGAAGTATTCGGTTCCGGTCTTGGTGGTGGTGGGCGGCGCGTTCACAACTGTGACGGTGGTGCTCGTGGTTGAGGTGGCGCCATCCGTATCCGTGACGCGCATAGTGAGGGTGTAGGTGCCGGTGCTGGAGTAGGTATGGGGAACGGAGTCGAAGGATTCGGTTAGGGAAGCGCCGTCGCCGAAAGTCCAGTATACGGAGGTTATGCCCCCATCAGGGTCTGTGGAGGAGTGGGGGCTGAACCAGGTTGTTTCTCCCTTGTAAGCGGTGTACGGGCCGTCCAGGATTGCGACTGGGTTCTGGTTGGGCTGCACGGTAACTATATACTGTGCTGTGTCTGTGGCGCCCCCGGAATCTGTAACGGTGAGGCTGGCGAGGTGCTGGCCCGGGATTGTGAAATATTTGTATACCTCCGTATCCTGCTCCCATTCCCCGGAGTAGTCGAACCTCCATTCGCAGGAGAAGTATGGCCCCTCGGGGTCGGTGGTGTCGAAGCAGTTGAAAGTGAAGTATTCGCCGCGGAGCGCGGAATCCTTGTCAACGGCTATGGCTGCGTTGGGCGGCTGGTTGTCGGCAAGGGTGGAGGTGATATCTGCATCGTTGTTCGTGTCGAGGGTTTCAGTAACGGAATTGGAAGGGTCTGCGGTTGCGGAGAAGGTGATGGTGCCTGGGTCATAGTTGCGGTCCACGCGGATGTAGCCGGCCACGTCCGCGCTTGCGCCTGCGTTGAGCTGGGGGATTGTTTCCTCCTTTATTTTCGTTCCATCAGAGAAGATTTGGACCACTATGTTGTTGGCGCGTGCGTTGCCAACATTGTGGACGGAGGCGGTTATGTGCGCATAGGCATAGTAGTCGGAGGCGGTGGGGATAACTACTGTGGGGCGGTCGGTGGAAAGGGAAACAGTGAGGTCAGGGAGCTGGGCGTTCAGGCCGAGGGATCCCTGGTTGTTGCCGAAATCGCTTTCGTAAATGGAGTGGGATGGGTTTACTTTTGCCATTACTATTGGATTGGAGGATATGCCGGTGGGGACCGTCCACTGGATGCTCTGGGTGGTGGAGCCGCCTGAGGAGATGGTTGCGGTCTTGGAGCCGATTTCGCGCTCATCCCCGGAAGGGGTGACATAATAGAATACTATCTGGGCGTTGGTTGCCTTGGCTGTGCCGGAATTCTTCACTACTGCCTTCACAGTGACGGTTGAGCCAACGGAAACGGTGCCTGTGGAGGTGAGGGACTGCACATAAAGGTCCGGGAGGGAGATGTTTATGGTCTTGTTGGCGGCGTTGTTGGTGAGGGATTTCTCGGAGATGGCGCCTGTGGGATTCACCTGCACGAGGAAGGTGGCGCTCTTGGCTCCGGTGGGAACCGGCCAGTCCACCGTGAGGTCCTTGAAGCTCTTCGCATTAATCTTGTCTATTGTTTTGGACTGGAAAAGGCGGAACGGGCCCCCATCAGTGGAGACGTAGAATTGGACGGGGATGTTTTGGGCGAGAAGGGTGCCCTGGTTCTTTATCTTTGCCTTCACCTTGAGCGTTTCGCCCACCTCGGGGTCCGCGGGGCTAAAGGTGATTCCGTTGGAAGTGTTTATCGTGAGGTCCGGGTAGAGGGCCTCTATTGCGAGCGGGTGGGTGCCGATGTTGTTGCCCTCCTCCTTTTCGCGGATTTTGTTCTCGGGGTCGATGGTCACTGCGATGGTGATGGAGGTTGTGTCCGCGGGGATGGTGAAGGTGGCCTTTACGACCTTGTTTGCGCCGGGGGAGATGGAGGTTATTGTGGCTTTGCCTATCTCTTCCCCCTCTATTATGGTGGTGCGCTCCTCCTTCACCTTTCCTTCCTTTATGAGGTCGGCGATTATGCCGCTGTGGAGGGCCTCGGCGTCTATTTCAGTGTGCTCGGTCTCTTCCTCTTCCTTGTTGTATACCTGTATGCGATCCACCTTCTGGAAAATAACCTTCACGTTTTCTGCGGTGACCGGGCCGCCGTTGTAGATTTTTGCGCTTATTGTGACTGTGGAGCCGGTCTTGAGCGTGGAGGGCGAGTGGGTGATGAGGGTATCGGTTATGTAGAGGTCGGGGAGCGTGGATTCTGCGGAGATTGAGAGCTCGGCGCGGTTGTTTTCCTCATTCAATTCGGAAATTGTCCCGTTGGGGTCTGCGGTGATGGCGATTTGGGTCTCATCTGCGGGAAGGACTATGGTTGTGTAGCCCTTGGAGCCTGCGGAGATAGAGGAGATTTTTGCGTATTTGTTGTTGGCGCGCACCCATACATTGGTGGCTTTTTCGGTCCCTATATTATTTACATAAATCTTGAGCGAGATGCTTGGCTCCCCGCTCACCTCCTTTATCTGGTAGGTGATGTCCGAGGCGGAGATGGAGAGGTCGGGCTTGGGCTGCGCAGTGTAGAGCACGGAGACCTGGCCCTGGTTGTTTTCCTCATTCTTTTCTGTAATTGCGTTCTCCGGGTCCACGGAGACCGAGATTGTCTGGGTTCCGGTCTCGGATGGGGGGGTGCATGTGAGCGAGGCCGTGCTTGAGCTGCCCACTCCTATGGATGAGATTGTTTTTGTGAGGGAAGAGCCGTCCGCGCAGGTGACGCGAAGGAGGACTTCCGTGGCTTTCTCATCGCCCGTGTTCTTCACTGTTGTCTTTATGGTGATGTTTTTGCCTAGGGCGGTGGAGGCTGGGGTGGAGGTTACGTTGGTGATTGTGAGGTCTGGGTAGACCGCGGGGGTGGTGAAGGAGGAGATTTCGGAATCGTAGGTTGTGGAGTTGAAGACGCACTGGAGCTTGTAGAAATATTTAGTGTCCGGTGTGAGGGAGGAAAGCTTCACTCCGTGCGAGAGGGATTTGGTGGAATTAGTGGCTGAGGAGCCGAGGGACTCTGTTTTTCCGTAGAGGATTTTGCCCGTGCAGTTGTAATCGGTCTTCCAGGTGATGTAGGCGCTCTTGCCGCTTGGGGCGGATTCTATTTCGCTGAATTGGGCGAAGAGAAGCGGAAGGGCCAATAGAACAAACATTAGTTTTTTCATATCAATCACCTGGGGGATGCGGAGGAAGATGCCTCGCATACATTGCGCTCAAAGCTTACGGTCCATACGGGCGAGCCTTCGACCATCTCAAGGGAATACTCGCCGGGCGTGTGGCACTGGGAAGAGGCATCTGTGCTGTCCATCCAGTTCTCTCCGAGTGCGTCCATAAAGGAGTAGGGGAGCTCGCGGACGAATTTGCCCGGGATTGTGACTGTGTAGCTTTTTCCGTTCTGCATGGAGTTGAAGGTGTATTCCCACTGGACGGATTTTCCGTCGGATTCCGCGACTCCGTATACTGAGATGAGCACTGCATCCGAGGCATAAGTAAGCATTGCTTCTTTTGCCTCTACCAAACCTGTGTGCGCGGAGAAGGGCTCCGTCTCTATTTCCACCTCCTCCTGGAGCTGGGTTTGGTTTGTGCCTCCGCCTCCGGTTCCGGGGAGGGCGCAGCAGCCAGAAAGAAGAACAAAGCCGAGCAAAACCAAAAGAACTAGCGAATTTTTCATGGGTTAGTTTGGATGGGTGTAATTAAAAAATTTAGCATGCGCGAAATATTTGATGGGTGGGAAGGAGGAAGAGAAAGAAAGGATGTTCCGATTTCTCAGGGAGACCTCTTTTTTGAAGAGCGAACGGGTGGAGAGGGCGATGCGGAGGGTGGACAGGGGATTTTTTGTGCCCGAGGGAGAGAAGAGCTTTGCTTATTATGATTGCGCGATCCCGATCGGGCATGGGCAGACCATTTCTGCGCCGGCCGTGGTTGCGTTCATGCTGGAGGCGCTGGATTTGAGGGAG
>JACCLI010000058.1 GCA_013425455.1 Microcaldota archaeon
CGAGGACCAGCGCGCCTGCTTTCAGGGTCCACCCGCCGTCGCCCAGCTCGTCCTTCTCCGCGCTGGCGGTAAGGCCCGCGGTGGAAACGCTCTTTCCGCTCACATAGATGCTTTTTGGTGCTAGTGTTGTAATTGATTGCAGGAACCTTGTGTTGTGCACAACCATCCCGTTCGCGATGAAGTTGTGGACCGGGTCCACCTGCAGGTCATAAACCCATTTTTCCTTCGGCTTCACTTTCCTTATTGATTTTACCTTGTCCCAGAAGATGTGGGATTCGGAAAGAAGCTCGATCAGGCGGATGTTTTTTTCCGCTCCTGGGGAAGCACTTCTCCTGAACGCGGAAGCCACTTTTGCAAGTGTTTCCCTGGACGGGTTCCTGTCCCCCTTCTCCAGGTGCCGGCATGTGGGCTTGGGTATGCCGCATTCCTCCTGCGTGAGCCCGAGCATAACCCTTGTTTCCCTGAGGAGCCGGCTTATGTTCGGAACCACATCTAAATTGGTGTTGAATTTCTTTCCCAGCGAATCCAGCTTCCCCTGCTTTTCTTTTGATGTGAACCCTACCCTCCTTCCGTATTCCATCGCATTTTTTCCAAGTATGAAAAGCCTGTGGTATTCTGTTTTCTGGTGGTTCTTCGCATTGGTCGCACGGGAGTATGTTTCGTGCAGTTGGGAGATTATGCCAAACCTTAGGAGAAGGAGCTGCACGCGGCTGAGCATGCCCCTGCTTGCCGAGACCACCGTGAGCCCTTCCTTGCCTACGCTCGCCTCGCAGTCAAAATAGGCCCTTATGAAAGATGCGGCAACATCTTCAGGGCTCCGCATTATCTCATCCGGAACATTCTTGCCGAAAGAGGTCTTTTCCATCCCGAGCTTCGCGAGGATTTCGCCGAGCTCCACCGAGAACGCGACCGCTGTTTTTACGCCCCTGCGCTTGTCAACCCTTATTGTTGACGGCAGGTTGTATGAGGACAGGATGGAGGAGAAATCCTCCAGCACATCCTCGTCGTTGTTGGTGAGGCTGATTTCGTACGAGGTTGTTTTCCTGAAATAACCATCCCCGCACAGATAGCCGAGCAGCCTGGCAAAACCCTCATTGAGGTGGCTGGGCAGATTTGTGGCATTTGCGTTTGTTTTTCCCCTCCTGGGGACTGGAAGTTGCTGGGGCTTCCCCTTCACCGGGATGAAATGCGGGGTTGCGATGAACTCCCCTTCCCTCAGCTCGCTTGCCTTCCTGGAAGCGGCATGCCCTCCGGAAGAGATGAAGAACGGGTGCTCCGGGGTTACCGTGACCCTCTTTCCCGTACCGGTCTCTATCTCATACATGTGTTCCGGGGCTTCCAGCTTCCAAAAATAGGTTGCCTTTGATTCGGAGACCTTTCCGTCCAAATCCAGGGAAAGGAGGTCGTGGTTGCTGACCGCATAGACGCCGTCCTTTACTTTTTGTTCGCCCTTTTCTTTCAGGACCTCCTCCACAGCGTCCCTTATTTTTACAAGTGAACCATCGGCCAGAAGAACTTCGGAATCCCCGTCCGTGCATTTAGCGATGCCCGGGTCCCCGATGAGAAGTATGTGGACATCGTCCCTCAGAGGGGCGTCGCCCTTCATCATCTTGTTCTTAGTTCCCCCGAAGAGCTGGAGCGCGAGCGCCTGTTTTACCTCGCTATAGCCGTAAATTGCTGGGGCGACCGAGGCGATTACCTTCCTCTCCAGGGCCGGGTCGTGCGATAATTCTATTATCTTCTTTTCCTCCTCCCTGCTGATGTCTATTTCCTCGAAATCCCTCTTGAGGCTTCGGGCGTGGATTGCCTCCACGCACCTTCCGTATATGAACTCCCTCTTCTGCTTCACGTTTGTGGGGATTTTAAGCCTGAGAATTCCGCATACCTCTATGTTTTCTCCGGGGGTTATCTTGTTCACGAGGTCGTCCTCGAGCCAGATTTCCATCTTTGCCGCGAGCGAGCCGCCACTCACTTTTTCCAAAAGGTCCTGAACCTCGGCCTTCTGGAGGTCGGTGAAGGTGCCTTCTTCCTCCACCGGGACCAGCGCTAACTTCTTGCACGCTTCGCATTTCTTGGGCTCGTGGAAATTCCTTCCCACCAGGACCTTGTATTCTGTGTCGCAGGCCTGGCACTTGTACTTGGCCATCTTCACCTTGTGCATCACGTCCGTGCGCTTGGTGACGACGCCCTTGAACGTTACGAACTCATTGAGGCTCTTGGAGCCTATGTGCTCGATCATCGTGGATTCGGCGCCCGGGCCGTTGAAAAATCTTACATGCGGCTCGAATATTCCCGTTCCGGAGGGGAGCGTTATGTTCCGGTTCTTTATTGATTGTTCGGCTGCCTCTACTACGAGTTCCGGAGTAACGATTAGTGCATCCGCAAGGGAAGTGTCGAACCTCTCCAAATCGTTGTAATCCACTTCCACGCTGCGTATTCTCGGATAAGCAAGAAGGACATCAGTAATCTTTTCCTTATGGATGGTGGTGAAGAACTCCTCGAAAGAGGAGATGAGAGATGATAAGTCCTGGTTTTTGTCCGCCATTCCGCCCACCTAGAATGTGCGGAATTGATTTGGTTGGGAGGGTTATAAAAAGTATGGGTGGTTTGTTTCCGGTAATCGTTCGTGTAAGTGCATGGAAAACGCCGGGACTGGCTGGAGGTTTTTGGTCTCCTTTTTGCGCCGAGCGAGTGCTGGGGCGCGAGCGAGGCAACCCAACGGCAGAGTGAACCGAGCTTGGGCGAGGCTCACGATGTAAAAAGGAGGATGGGGTCGCCGGGATTTGAACCCAGACAACCAGCTCCCGAAGCTGGCAGCATGCCAGGTTAGCTCACGACCCCTAATAAGTTCTAGAATTTAGAAACATAGGTTTTATTAAGGCAGTTTTTACTATCTAGATTATGCCTGCAAAGAAGCAGCCGCTCATCGTGGAACTTGAGCAGACGCATAACTGCTTTGCGATAGATGTCAGCGACAAGTTAAAGGATGTGAGGATGAAGTGGCTTGCGACTGTGGGCGAGGATGAGAAGACGATTTCCAGCCTTTATGAAGTTCCGGCCAGCGAGCTGAATAAGGCGATTAAACGGATAAAGCAGCATCCTCATGTAAAGGAAGTAAATATTGTGCAGAAAGGCGGTAAGACCGCCCTTATTACGATAAAGCACCTGCGCAAGTTTTCCACCGCCCCTTACCTTGTCAAGACGGGGGTTGCGTGGATTCCGCCCTCATGGAGCGAGAAGGGCGTGGACAAGGTTACGATGGTCGCGCCCAGCTTCAAGAACCTCAAGGAGTTCATAGGGCTGGTTGGGGAGAAGGGGTACGATTTGAAGATAAAGTCCAAGAGGTATCTTGAGCCGAAGGAGAGCGTATCCCTGGACTTGTTCCGTGCCTCCGGCTTTACCAAACTGAAATGCGCTAGCGAGCTTCTTACGGACAGGCAAATGGAGGTCTTTGACCTTGCCTGCAGGCATGGATATTACGAAGAACCGAAGAAGATTACGATTGCAGAGCTTGCGCAGAAGCTGGGAATAAGCGAGGGAACGTGCGCCGAGCTTCTCAGGAAGGCCGAGAGGAAGCTCCTTCCGATTTTGAACGAAGTTATAGGAATGATTCGCTGATTTTGCGGAAAAAGGGCAGTTTCACCTCTGTGGAGAGGTGTTAGCTAGAAATACTGTAAAAGATGCAGATAGGAACATGAATAACGACACTAGGCAGCTAAGGAAGGCTGCTGCAACTAATGTGGCGGAGGCGCCTAAACCTCGGCCGAGAGCGCCTTTGGAGAAAGTGCCCGGAGAAACGGTGCTTGAACTGCTTGAAAAGAGCAAGATGAAGGAAGTCGCGGCTATGGGAAGGGCAGCCGTTCCAGCATTGATAGGATTGTCAAGAGAATATGGAAGAGGAACACCTAATTGCGATTACAAAATAGAAAAGAAAATTAGACTTACGTTCATGATGATGGGTTTTGAGAGACACTGCACTGAAATGATGAATAATCACAATGTCCGCAGTCGGGAATACGGTGAGTGCAAAGAATATGTCCGCAAGCTTCTTGATGAGGATGAGGACTTTGAGTCTCTTAAGAGATGCAGTGTAAAAGGCGAACCTATTCTAGGAAAAAGGGATGCGGAAGTACTTAGGAGATTTTTGGAAGAAGCTCAGCATCTTAGACTCCTAGAATTAGGGCATAGTGGCTACAAAAACCAGGATTTTAGTGACGTGGAAGTTATAGATGTCAAAGCAAACGATGTGGAAAAGCTGTTTTCAATAATGTGCGCGATGGACGAATATCTGTTTGATACTCTTATGCATTTATGCTTGCCGATATCCGAACGAATACAAGCGATGATTTTGAATGCTGGGCCGCAGGCGATTCCGGTGCTCATAAACGGGCTAAGCAACGGATCCGAGCAAGCACAAAGTGATGCCGAGGATATGCTTGCTGCGATGGGAGAACCGGCAGTCTTGCCTCTTATGGCTGTTTTGGAGGATGAGAATTCAAAGGGGCGGATGAGAGCTGCGGATGCACTCGGTGAGATAAGAGACATCCGCGCAGTGCCTGCATTGATTGAAGCGGCAAAGCACACGGGAGACGAATTGCAGTATGGCATTATTGAAGCAGTTGGAAAGATTGCAGAGAAACATCCGGAGTATGATTGGCGGGCAGTAGCAATGGTGCTTGTGGATTTATGCGATGATTCATGCGACTGGGCTGTTTGTGGCACACTTGAAATAATTGGAGCCGTGACTACGGATCCTGAGCTGAAAAGAGTATTGAAGGAGAAAGGTTTTTTGCCTGAATCAGGCTAGAGTAATCTCTATTCTCTCCTTCCCCTTTCCGGTATTCTTTCTTTTCAATTTCAGGGCCCCGATTTCCTTCAAATTCTTCAGGTGCGTCCCTCCACAGTGGCACTTGAACTCTCCCATTTCCCACCATCTGCGCCCGGGATTTTGCGGGTCGTCGTATGTCTTGATTTCCATCCCTTTGGAAATGAGTTCATTCACTTCCTTTTCCAGTTCCGGAAGAATGGAGGAGACGGATTCCGGAAATTCATAGTCGATGCGGGACTTTTCGTTCGTAACGTTCGAACCGATTAGCTTCTTCACTCCGGTTTTCTTCTCAAAAAGGAACCAGACCATATGCGCGGCGGTGTGCAGCTTCATTATGCGGTAGCGCTTTTCCCAGTCAATGGTTATTTTTACTTCATCTCCAGGCGCGAATGTGGGCGCGGATTCCAGAACATACGTTATGCCTCCGTCCGCCTCCTTTCTTGCTTCCTTTACAGGAATCTCATTAATCGTGCCGGAATCCGATTCCTGCCCTCCGGAAAAGGCGAAGAATACGGATTGGGAGAGGCGGACTTTATTGCCGTTGATTGACTCCACTTTTGCAACACACTCCTTGAGGTAAGGGTCTTCCCAGAACAGTTTTCTCATCTTCTCCCTTCTATATCAGGAGCCCCGGCCTCCCTTTCTTGAGGGCGATTGCCTTGAGCTTTTTCGAATTATCCCTCTCGTAGGCGAGTTCCCTCTCGATGGATTTCGGGCTGAAGTATTTCCATTGCTTCAAAGCCTGGGCAAGCTCCTTGTGCGTCTTCGCATACTCGGGGGCGGAAACCCCCTCCATCACCGCATCAACCGCCTGCCTCATGGACATGGCGCCGCACCTTGTGCCCCATGCGTGGCCGTGCACCCCTGCGCCTGCCTGGATGTTCGTGTCCATTCCCTGCAGGGCGATGAGCGCATCCACGCGGCTCGCATCCAGGCCGCCGGAGGCGATGCTGAGGACGGGCTTTATGTTGGGCGCGAATTCCATCTCCAAGGAGCCGAAGTAGAACTTCTCCGGAACCTTCCTCTGGTCTGCGATGTCATGGTACCTCTTTATGATGAGGGGGTCTCCCTCCATCTTCCCCACTCCGGTCCCTATGTGGAGCTGGTCCACCCCGAGAATCCTGTAGAACTTCTCATATACCTGGAAGTTGATGCCGAAGCTTCCGCGGTTTGCGGCGGCGAAGCCAGCGCGGTGGGCGTGCGTCGCGAATCCGTATTTTCGGGTAACATCCAATATTTCCTCAAGCAGGGGAAGGCCGAGGATGTATACGTCCAGCATCACGAGTACGTGCTTCTGGAGGCCCATGCTCTTCAAGTGGTCTACCCGGTCCACCATGCGGGAATATTTATCCGTAATGCAGGAGGAATAGAGGTGGTTCTGTCCCGTTTCCCCTCCGGCGCGCTCTATTGATTTGACTACTTCGTGCAGCCTGTCCTTCCACCTGCAGAAATCCTGGTCCACGAGGTTCTCGTCATCCTTCACAAGGTCGAGGCCTCCGGCATAGGACTCATAAGCGGCGTGCGCCCATTCCTTGGGGGTGAGCCCGACCTTGGGCTTCACTATCGTTCCCACGTGGGGCCTGCGGGATTTGGAAGTGCCAACCATCTTCCTCAGCCCCTCCAAT
>JACCLI010000062.1 GCA_013425455.1 Microcaldota archaeon
GGAAGGCTTCTTTGTTTATCCTGCGGTGAATCTCGCCGCCTTTGCGGGGGAGAGGCGCGCTGACGGCACGAATGTCCCGAATTACGGGAGCATGACCGTCGCAACCGACAGGGAGTTCACGGACATGGTCGCGCTGGGCCGCTACATACAGGAAAATTATAAGGACCCGAGCAAGGTCCGCCTAATCAACTATGACCGCGACAACGAGTACAGGTCAAGCGACGTGCGCAGGGAAATAGGCGGGCTCATAGCGGATCTGGGCCAGACAAGGGCGGACATGGAGCGCACTGTCGGGGGATTTTTGGAGCAGATGAGATCAGGCACGCTCATAAGCCAGCCCGGGGAGGCGCCTTTCGCGCAGGCCGCCCGCGAGGAGGATAGGCAGAGGGCCACCAAGCCGGCGCCGGAAACCGCGCAGGTGCAGGCGCCGAGGGAGGAGGAGAGGGCGCCCACAGCGCCGCCAACGCCAACAGTGGGTGCGCTGGGCACAAGGGAGCAGCCCACGCAGGCATACCAGCCAAGAAGGGATACCGGCCCCGTGGGAGGAGAGATAATCGGCGGGCGCGTGGGCAGGCGCGCAGAGGCGCCCCCCGCTGAGACGCTGACCGCGATACCGATGTCCGTCTCAATGACATTCGAGACGAGCAGTGGAACGACCATAAGCGCGGATTACGTCATAAACGCGGCAAGCCAGGCGGAAGTGGACCGCGTATCCAACGAAGCCGCCAGGGTGAACGCAAGTTCGGACCCGAGGATCAGGTCAGACTTCGTGAACACATATTACGATAAGATAAGCGGCGTGGTAGTAAACGGCCGCCGCAGCAGCGTAGAGGCGTTGCTGGCATATCTGGAGCAGTGATCCATTCCGTTTTCTTTTCATTTCTTTTATCCAGCGGCAGCCCTCCCCAGCAGCAATTTAAACCATTCGCCGCCCAATATACTTCAGTGATGATATGTCGCCAAAACCTGTTGAAAGGGCACCGGAACAAAGGGTAGAAGAGACGTTCGCCTACAATGCCGTTTTTTATAATCCGAGCTCGGATGCGAGCGGCAACATAGTCATGATGAGGTATCGCCTCAGTTCCGACAACGTTGATGTCAGGAACCTGGACCCGGCAAGGGACAGGGAGGCGTTCGTAAACGCTATGCGCGACCCTAGCGTGCACGTTTTCCAGATGGGAGCCGCTGGCAGGGAGGTCGAGATAAAATCCGAGTTCATCAGGAACCGCGTCGCAGAGAGGGCGGAAAACACCGAGCAGCTCTGGGCGAGGCTGGACACGGAGGCGCCACAGACCAGGGCCGCTGGGGAGGGCGGAGGGGGCGCGGGTGCGCGCGGCACAATAAGGCGCGAGGAGTGGGTTCATCTGGAGTCCGAAGCGAGGCCTGGAAGCCAGCAAATAGTTGTGGACGTCAACAGGGGGGCCCTGACCGAGGAGCAGCAGAGAAAAATGGATGACTTCACCCAGTACGGCGTATCCTTTGACGAGCTTAGCCGGTTCGTCAGGGGCATCCCTCCAACCGCGCGCAGGCAAGAGTGAATCATTTTCTTTTTTCGCTTTTTATCGCCATCAGCGGAAGCAGCGCGCACTTCAGCCGCGAAGGGTTTTTGGAAAGGTCCAGCTCCAGCAATTCCATTACCTTTTCCCTGTCCAATTTCTCTATTTCCCCGACTTTCTTTCCCTTCAGATAGTCCAGAAGCAGGGAAGCGGAAGCAATGCTTATCGCGCATCCCTCTCCCGTAAACGAGGCGTCCGCGATCTTTCCATTTTTGATTTTCAAAAATACCTTAACCTTGTCCCCGCAGATTGGGTTCGCGCCCTCCGCAACGAAATCCGCATCCTTCATCTCGCCGCGGTTTGGTGGGTTCTTCCATATATGGACTATGCGCTCGTATTCAATGCTCATGCAAATACTCTCTTTACCTTCCGTATGCCCTCAACCAGCCTATCCACTTCCTCTTTCGTATTGTACAAATAGAAGCTAGCACGTGCAGAAGATTCCAAACCGAGCCGGTCATGCAAAGGCTGCGCGCAGTGGTGCCCGCTGCGGATTTCAATTCCATCCTCGTCCAGGATGGTCGCCACATCATGGGGATGCACGCCCGCTACGTTGAACGCAATCAACCCGGTCCGTTTTCGTGCATCAAGGGGCCCATAAATAGTAACCTCATCTTTCAGTTTCCCAAGCGCATAGGAAAGCAATTCAATTTCGTGCTTTCGTATCTCCTCCATTCCAATCTTATTCAAATAATCGACCGCAGCCCCAAGCCCTATCGCCCCTTCTATATTGGGCGTCCCCGCCTCGAATTTATACGGCAAATTATTCCATTTCGAGCCCTCCTTCTTCACCTCAATAATCATGTCCCCTCCGTAAAGGAAGGGCTCCATCTTCTCCAAAAGTTCCTTCTTTCCGTAAAGGACCCCAATCCCGGTGGGCGCAAGCATCTTGTGCCCGGTGAATGCAAAAAAGTCGCAGCCCATTTTTTTCACATCAATGGGCATGTGCGGGATGCTCTGCGAGCCGTCTATGATGGAAATGCCCCCTCCATCCCGCGCAACCTTGCAAATCTTCTGCGCATCATTTATAGTGCCCAAAACATTCGAGGCGTGCACTAGAGAAATTATGTCAGAGCCGGAAGCATTCTCCAGCCCGACCAATTCCCCCTCGGCATCCACATCCAGGAACTCCAGCTTAGCCTTTTTCCTTTCCGCAAGCACCTGCCAGGGGACGAAATTCGAATGGTGCTCGGCAATGGAAATTGTGATGCGGCTCGTATGTGTTATATTCTTCATCCCATAGGAATACATAACCAGATTAAGCGCTTCCGATGCGTTCTTTACGAAAATTATCTCTTCCTCGCTCGCGTTGATGAACTCCGCCACTTTGCGCCGCGCATCCTCATAAGCAACAGTGGATTCCTCGCTCAGCTTATGCACGCCACGGTGAACATTCGCGTTGTACTCGGAATAGTAGCGCACAATCGCATCAATCACCTGGCGCGGCTTCTGGCTGGTCGCCCCGTTGTCCAGGTATGCAATTTTCTTCCCGTTCACCATCCTTTCCAGAATAGGGAAATCCTTCCTTATTTTTTCAACATCCATTCAAACCGCCTTGTACCCTTCCTTTTCTATCTTTTTCACGAGCGCAGGCCCGTCCGTCTTCACTATTTTTCCATCCTTTATTATGAGCACGAAATCTGGCTTCACATATTTCAAAATCCTGCTGTAATGGGTGACCAGCAGGAACGTCCTATCCGGCTTCCTCATCCTGTTTATCGCCTTTGCCACGGCTTTCAACGCATCCACGTCCAGCCCGGAATCAATCTCGTCCAGCAATATGAGCTTAGGCTGCAAAATCTCCATCTGCACAATTTCCGCCTTCTTCTTTTCCCCTCCGGAAAACCCCACGTTCAGTTCCCTTCCGTCCGCCTTCAGCCCGAGCCTTTCGCTCGCATCCCTCACCTTGTTTTTCACGAGCGCCCAGTTTCTTATCTCCTCCTTCTTGTCCGAGGATTTGGAGGCCTTCCTCATCAATCCCTCCAGCCCCACCCCTTCTATTTCCTCGGGGTTCTGGAAGCTCAGGAACATCCCGAGGCGCGCACGCCCGTCCGCGGAAAGGGAGGAGATGTCCTTCCCGTCGAGCACCACCTTCCCTTTCGCCTGGTAATCCGGGTTTCCCATCAATGCGTTGCACAGGGAGCTCTTCCCGCTCCCGTTCGGGCCCATTATCGCATAAGTTTTGCCTTTCTCCAGGGAAAAGGAGACCCCTTTCACTATTTCCTTGCCCGCAACGGACACGTGAAGGTCTTCCACTTTCAACATCACAATACCTTCTCCTCCAGCGATATGGGGCAGAAGTCCCGCACGCCCTTCATCTTCCTGATGTGCGCAATTACACCATTCACTACTCCAGCGGGACCGACCAACTCAATACCAATTCCATAAGGGCCAGTGGCCTGGTAAACAGAAGTAACTGTAGGCATCTTCTTCACGGAGTCAATAATCGCAAGGTAATTCTTCTTATCCGCATTGAGCACGACCAGCGCCCTTTTCCACCCTATCATCCTCTCGTTCAGAAGAACAGTACTTCCAATAATTATCCCCTTGAACTTCAGCTTCTCTATCCTCTTCTGCGCCGCAGGCTGGCTCATGCCCAGCTCCTTCGCGATTTTTGCAAGCGAGGTTCTGGAGTCCTGCAATAGTATGCGTATTATCCTCAAGTCCGATTGGTCCATCATTGTTTATTTTATTAACCATAATGGTTTAAAAATATAACTGAATCAAAATAGTGCATGGAGCTCAGCGAGGATGTTGTCCGGCGCATCTCTTCCGCGAAAAAGGAGCCGGAATGGATGCTGCGCAGGCGGATGGGAGCATACGCGAAATTCCAGGAGTTTCCCATCCAAAAGTTCGGGCCTGACCTCTCAGCCATGAAGCTAAACGAGGTGGAATGGTACGTGCAGGGGGACGGGAAGAAGAAAACCTGGGAGGACGTAAACCCGGAGATAAGGGCGAAGTTTGAGAAGTTGGGCGTGCCGGAAGCAGAGCGCAAGTTTTTGGCTGGGCTGGAGGCGCAATTGGAGAGCGAGGCCGTTTACGGCAATCTCAAAAAGGAATGGGAAGGCAAAGGCGTAATATTCACTAATATGGACGAGGCGGTGCAGAAGCACCCTGAATTGGTAAAAAAATACTTGGGAAAGGCGATTCCGCCCACGGACAATAGGTTTGCGGCGCTCACGGACTCCGTATGGAGCGGCGGCAGTTTTCTATTTGTGCCAAAGGGCGTTAAGCTCGAAGCGCCTCTGCACGCATACTTTATGATTTCAAAGGAGGGAATCGGGCAGTTTGAGCGCACGGTAATAATCGCGGAGGAAGGGAGCTCCGTCCATTACATCGAGGGATGCTCCGCCCCGTTGTTCCCGCGCAGCAACTTGCATACCGGCATAGTAGAGATTTTCGCGGAGAAGGATGCGCACGTCCGCTACACAACCCTGCAGAACTGGTCCCATAACGTCTACAATCTCGTTACGCAGAGGGGGATCGCAAAAGAGAATGCAACAATTGAGTGGGTGGACGGGAACATGGGCTCGCTAATAACGATGAAGTATCCGACAGTAATCCTTGCCGGGGAAGGCGCGAAGGGAAGCGTTCTCTCCATTTCCGTCGCTTCCGGAAAGCAGAACCAGGACTCCGGAGGGAAAGTGGTGCATCTCGCGCCCAATACAAATTCAACGATAATTTCCAAATCCGTCAGCTCGAAAGGCGGAGTTGCGACCTTCCGCGCATCCGTGGACATAAGGCCGGAGGCGAAGAACTCCAATTCATTCGTGAAATGCCAGGGACTGATGCTGGACGGGATTTCGAAAAATAACTCCATCCCTAAATTCTTGGTCGGAAATGGCGACTCCTTCGTCTCCCACGAGGCGAGCGCGGGAAGGCTGAGCGAAAAGAAATTATTCTACCTGATGAGCAGGGGCTTGAGCAGGAAAGATGCTGAAGAGCTTCTCGTGGTCGGTTTCCTGGAATCCTTCCTAAAAGAGCTCCCGTTCGAGTATGCGGTGGAGTTCAACCGGCTCATAGGGATGGAAATCGAAGGGCAAGCAGTATAATCTATTGGAAGGCCTTGACTTCCCAGATGTATTTTCCGCGGGTGGGGACAGCCTCGACCGAAACCCGAATCTTATACCCATTCAATTTGATGAACTCCCCGAGCTTCTGCAGCCTCGCGTTGTCTATGTCGTCGGTGTTCACCCAGGAGCAGGACTTGCGCGTGGCTATGCAGTTTGCGAGCGGTTCCGCGTCCGTCTGCGAGATTCCAATCCCCTTCAGCTGCTCCCTTAGTTCGAATTCGCTCGCCATGGGGCATCTTTTGGCGGATAAATATTAAAAAACATGGTGCGGCCCGCCGTTGCTTGCTTTTAAAAACCTTTCTCACGTAAATATGTTCTACCTGTTTTAAGTCTCCGAGAGGAGGCGAGCTTCCGCATGGAGGCGAAAGGTGTTTAGCATGAAAAGAGGTCCTGAAAACAAGAAGCTGCTTGAACTCATAGTCGAGCTCAAAAAGGCTAACAAGGGAATATGGAAGAAGGCGGCGGACGAGCTTTCAAAGCCGACGCGCAGGAGGCCCGAGGTAAACGTCAGCAAGATCGAAAGGTATGCTAAGGACGGCTCGGTAATCCTCGTGCCAGGCAAGGTGCTCGGCTCCGGCTTCATCACCAAGAAGGTGACGGTGGCGGCGTTCAACTTCAGCGGAACCGCGAAGGCGAACATCGCGAAGAGCGGGGGGAAGGCGATACACATCTCCCAGCTCCTGAGCGAGAACCCCCAGGGGAAGGATGTGCTCATCCTCATATAGGCGATGCTCATGATGGTCATTGACGCAGAAAACGCAAGGATCGGGAGGATCTCCACATACGTGGCGAAGGCGCTCCTCAACGGGGACGAGGTCCACGTGATAAACGCGGAGAAGGCGGTGATTTCCGGCAGCCCGAAGGACGTGCTCGCAAAGTACCAGGAGAGGAGGTCTTACCAGTACAAGGGGAACCCGGACAAGTCCCCGAAGTGGCCGAAGGCTCCGCACCTCTTCGTGCGCAGGCTCATAAGGGGCATGCTCCCGAGGAAGAAGGCGAGGGGAAGGGCCGCATACAAAAGATTGAGGGTTTATGCCGGCAGGCCCGAGGCGGTGAAAGCCGAGGCGACGAAGATAAAGGGAGCGGACATCGGCGAGCTAAGCAAGTACATGCGCATAAGCGAACTGTGCAAGCTGCTCGGCCACGTGGAGTGATGTTTATGGCAGACGAAAAGAAGGAAAAACCTAAGGAAAGGAAGGCGAGGCCGAACGAGGAAAAGAAGCCGGAAGTTCACGTGCCGAAGCCGGCGGAAAAGCCGGCCCAGGCGCCCAAGCCCGTGCATGCGGAGGCACCGAAGCACGAGGCGATGGCGGAAACCCAGAAGGTTTCTGCCAGTCATCGCGAAGCGATGCAGAAGCCGGCTGAGAAGTCCGCTGCCCCGAAGGCCGAGGCCAGGCCCGAGCCGAAGAAAAAGAAGGCGAAGAAGGGCGTGCGCGTAGAATTGGCGAGGGGGAAGAGGAAGACCAGCGTTGCGAGGGCCGCAGTCAAGGAGGGCCACGGCCGCATACGCGTCAACAGCATGCTCTCAAGCGCAATGCCGAACAGGTTCCTGCGCGAGATGATAGAGGAGCCGCTCAGGCTCGCGGGCCCCGAAGGGAACAGCGTGGACGTCGAAGTCAAGGTCCACGGGGGCGGCGAGTCGGGCCAGGCGCAGGCCTCCAGGACAGCGATTGCGAGGGCGCTCTCCCAGTATTTCGGGGAGAACCTGAAGAAATCATACGAGGAGGCGGACAAGTACCTGTTAGCCGAGGACCCGAGAAGGGTGGAACCTAAGAAATACAAGGGAAGGAAGGCAAGGGCAAGGTTCCAGAAATCCTATAGGTGAATGGATGGAATTTCCTGTAAGATGCTTCACGTGCGGCGCGGTCATCGGGCACCTTTACGAAGACTACAAGAAGGCGCTCGAGACCAAGCAGCCGGGCGAGGCCCTGGACCAGATTGGGATCGAAAGGTACTGCTGCAGAAGGATGTTCGTGGGCCACGTTGACGGCATGGACATACTGAAGAAATACAAACGGCTGTGAATGAGCACGGGGTCGTGAGGTAACCTGGCATCCTGCAAGCTTGGGGTGCTTGTTATCCGAGTTCAAATCTCGGCGACCCCAACATGGTGATAAGATGGAAAACGAAGAAACGAAAGGGTCAATGCTGCTCCCCCAGGACAAGTACCTGGAGGCGGGGCTGCACATAGGGACAAGGTTCAAGACCATCGATATGAAGCCCTTCATATTCAAGAGGAGGGACGATGGCCTTTTCATACTGGACTTGCGAAAAATAGACGAGCGCATAAGGATTGCCGCGAAGATGCTTTCCAAGTACAAGCCGGATGAGGTGCTCGTGGTAGCATCCAGGCTCTACTCCGCGAACGCGGCGGGCAAGTTCTCCCACCTGACGGGCGTGGACATAATCAAGGGAAGGTTCATCCCGGGGACCATGACCAACATAAAGCTCCCGCTGTTCAAGGAGCCCAAGATAATGCTGGTCTGCGACCCGAAGGGCGAGGCAGAGGCGGTCAGGGAGGCCTCCAGGATGGGAATCCCGATAATAGCGCTCTGCGACACGGACAACAACACAGGCTTCATAGACTGGGTGGTCCCGACCAACAACAAGGGTAGGAAGGCGCTGGCGCTCGTATTCTACCTGCTCACAAGGGAGCTCATGATGGGCCAGGGCAAGATTTCCGGCTACGACCAGTTCGGCTACAAGCTCGAATACTTCGAAAGGTTCGAGGACGAGAGGACGGAAGAGATAGCGAAGACAATAGAGGCCGAGGAGGCCAAGCCCGCCGAGACGGACCTGCTTCCCGAGGAAAAGAAAGAGAAGAAAGAGGAGAAGAAGGAAGAAGAAAAGAAGGAGGAATAATTTCCTCCCTTATTTTTTATTTATTCTATACCTTAGAGAGGCAGATCTCCTTTATCGCCACATCCTCCACGTAATTGCAGTATGCCGCATCATTGCCCAGGTCGGCCATGCTAGTGAAGCACCTATCCCTCCATTCCCTTTCCTCGACGTTGTTGCAGTCCCACATTTCCAGGTGGGTGGCCGCCATCACAACGTACGCATAGCAATTGGTTTTTGCGAGGCCCGCCTTTATCTGGTTGCATGCGGATGCCTGGAAGAAGGTCCTTCCGAACTCGTCGAAGCACTGGTTCCAGTTGACCTCCGCGCGCGGGTCTATCGCCTCGCAGGCGCTTATATCCTGCTTCTGGATGGCGTAGGACTTATAGCAGTCCCATCTCGTGAGCAGGCCGAGCCCGGAGCAGATGTCCTTGTTGTTGCCCGCGAGCGCAAAATGCTCAAAGCACTGGAGCGCAAGCGGCGAGTTTTTTTCGCTGTCTATGTTGTAGCAGTCGTGGGAGCTGTTCTTTCCCAGCGCCATCATGTAATAGCAAAGGTCCCTGTTTGAGCTCTCGAACTGGTTGCACGGGTTCTCCTGGCTGACAACCCCCTCGCAGGCAGCCTTCCTCACCGCATCCTGGATTCCGGCGCAGGCACTAACGTTCCTGTTCTGCGTCCCAAAGTCGAAGAAGCAGGAGTCGTCCCTGCAATAATTGTAATCGTTGTTCAGGAAGGCCATGCACCTTCCCCTGCTCACGTTGTCCGCCTCGAAGGTGCACGGGGGCGCCATGGATTGGATGCACTCCTGCACGTCGCTGCCCTGCATCAGGTCGCAGATGGTCATGTCCTGCTGGGCCTGGGCGTGGTGCCACAGGCATACCTTCTCGTATGCATAATCGCTGAGCATCATGCAGTTCTGGAGCGAGAGGTTGGAGAGCGGCAGGATGCACGCGTCCTGTTTCTCGATGGAAACCCTCAGGCACAGGTAGGCGTCCTGCTCGCTAAGGGCCTTTTGCGCCCATTCCGCGTCCGTGGTGGCGGTCGTGGTTCCGCCCTGCGAACCGCCGGTCCCGGCGCTGATCACGGTGATCTCGGGCCCTTCCTGCCCAGGCGTCGGGGTCTCGGTCCTGCCCGGGCACCCGAAAAGCAGCATAAGGCTGACTAGAGCCAAAACTAAGCATGTCCCCCTCATGGGTGGGATTTTGCAGAAAAGGGATTTAAATATATGCAAATTGGCCGGGTGCAAGAATGTTTTCCGGTTCCCCTCGTGAAAGGCAATAAGTGTGGAAAGTTGCGTTGCTTCTTCTCCGGCGTAGAATGTTCGGTATATAAACCTGATGCCCCTAACTATTCTGCCCGATCATATCGGGCTGTGGGAGGTGAGGTGGAGCCGGCTGGTTGGTCTACCATCTCACTTTCATCTTCACTCCTTCTAAGGAATCCTTCCGCCAACGATATACTTTTATTTAGTATCAGTGGAATTCATTCTCAGCAGGGGTGGCGGAGCCTGGAAAACGCGCCAGACTCAAGATTCCCGAAAACCGAATGGGCTATCTGGTGGCCTAGCGCCTACGCAGGTTCAAATCCTGCCCCCTGCAAGAGAAAACACGGAGGGGGTAAACCCCCTCCCTATTTTCTTCTATCTTTCTGACCCTCCCCCCACTTCACTTTGCAACCCTTTGCCCGTACTCCGTATGCACTCTGTTCCGTAAAGTTGGGGCTGATTCTCCTGCCCCCTGCATATATACTTATAAACACTTATTCACAAAAGAAATGACATTATGGTGGAATGCTATGTTTACTGACTCTGGAACTAATTGGGCTTTGTATGATCATCATCACCCGGATGGCCTGAGCTTTATAGTCGCTCAATATCAGAAAGCAGGAGCGGGTGAGCGCGAGGCTCTCGCAACTCGGATGGTAAAGAGCATAGTTGAATACATCCAATGGGGTGAGATGCATCGTCCGGAATGCGGCATGCCGGTTTCAACTCTTGGAGATCACCTTAGGGACTTTGCTGAAGGCAAGGTCCAACTGCCGGCTGAAGCAGTAGCAAAAATACTAGAAGCACATCAAAAACTACGTGAAGCACGTAATATTCACCTATCCCATATTAGTTGGAGTGTACTGTCCGGTGCCGTTTTTACATTAGATCTAAAGAAGGGTTCCCTCCGTTTGGATAGAAGACTACGAACTGCATTGGAAGCTTGCCTTAACCCGCCAGAAGCCGTCGGTCACATGCATCGTAGAAAACAAGACTGCGAGCATACACCGGCTGCAGGAAAACGAGCACCAGTTGCTAAACTCTAGAGGACTTCCTTTCTCCTATCTATGATGTCCTTCGCATCAGGCCCTGTCCCTAAAAGAGTAACCGGGACGGAGAGCTCCTTCTCTATCCTCTCCACGAACTTTTTAGCTTCGGAAGTCAGTTTCGAATACTCATGCACGCCCGCATTCCCCGCAAACTTCACATCCAATTTGGTAACCGCAATCTGCGTCGCCCCGTTAATCATTGCGGCGAGGCGCAAATCGTCCCAGTGCAATTCCTTGGAGGTCCTGCGCGGCCTCCCGGTGACAGTTCCGTATTCCTGGAAGCCCAATTTCGTCGCCTCCTCCACGGAAATCTCGTCCTTGAACGGGCCGTTCCCCACGCGGGTTGTGTATGCCTTGATTATCATGACCACGTGGTCTATGTTTGTTGGGCCAAGGCCCACATCAGCAGCAATGGTGGAGGCGCTCACATCCTTGGAAGTGACAAATGGGTAAGTTCCATAAAGGACGGAAAGCATGAAGCCTTGCGAGCCTTCCACAAGGATCCTTTTTGCCTTATTTACTGCAGTAGGGACATCTGTAATGAACTCCTTCAGCTCCGGGAAATCCTGCGCCAGTTTGGCGCTCCGCGCAGCACGCGCGGTTATTGCGGGCCCGCATCCGGTTTTGGTCGTCCCAATCTTTTCGCAGAGCGCGGAACCAGCATCCGCCTCCTTGTATTCTTTTGTGATTACAGTGCATCTCTTGTCCACAAATACGCGTCCCTTGGTTCCGGTGAGCTCCACTTCCCTTTTGAGCACCTCCGGGTCTACTGCAACCCCGGCGCCAATCATTATTTTGGATTTCGGGTTGTTTATCCCGCAGGGAAGCATCCGAAGCCCATATTTCTTTCCGTCAAATTGAACTGTGTGCCCCGCGTTGGGTCCGACCCCGCCGCGCGCAACTATTTCCGGGTCATCAGCAATGGCAAGATAAGAAGCAATTTTTCCCTTCCCCTCGTCCCCGAACTGGCCCCCCACAATAATAGTTTTCATAATCACAGCCTCCCAGAGAGTATCTCAACACATCTTTTAAGGACTATTTCCGGCT
The DNA here is from genome assembly GCA_013425455.1 of Microcaldota archaeon. Classification (GTDB taxonomy): domain Archaea; phylum Micrarchaeota; class Micrarchaeia; order Anstonellales; family Bilamarchaeaceae; genus CAIXOA01. Next base: position 11,828 of record JACCLI010000062.1, read on the forward strand.
TCGCCTTTGCGGAGGAGCCCGCGGCCTTCGCGTGCCCACCTCCGGCCCCTTGGAACTCATTTCCAATCTGCATCATAACTTCGTTCAACGGAACGTGGATGCTTTTCCGCCCGCGGGCGGAAATCTTTGTCTCGCCGTCCGCGCGCTTCCAGCGGGCGACGAAAACCGCGTCCGCGAATTCGGAAAGCGCGGAAGCGACATAGGATTCGTTTTCCCGGACCTTTACGGTCGCAATCATGTAGTCGCCATGCCGGGTTATCCTCATCCTCTTCACGGATTTGAGCACCAATTCTTTTAGTTCGATGGTCGGCTCGGGCTCCCCGTATTTGAGTATTTCCGGGTAGTCCTTCCCGCATTTTTCCATGAGGGAAACGAGCATTTTGAAAGTAGATAAGTGCCCGCCCTTGAAGCGCGCGGAATCCGAAACAATCCCGCATGCGAGCGCAAAGGCCACTTCCGGCTTTGTTTCCGGAAGCATTTCCGCAATCATCTCGGCGGTGGAG
>JACCLI010000007.1 GCA_013425455.1 Microcaldota archaeon
CGCTACCAAGTTACGCCACAGCCCCTTTGGACTCAGGGGGATTCGCACCCCCGGCCTCTCGCGTGCAAGGCGAGCGCTCTACTGCTGAGCTATGAGCCCGTTAGAAGATATTATAGTTGCATATTTCCTTATAAATAAAACTATTTTCTGGCGAACACAAGGTACGCGGTGTGCATAAGCCCGATGTGCTTGGGCCTCACCCCGAAGTCCCGCACCTCATATTCCCTTACTATATTCTCAAGCATGAAGACCTCCCTGAAGGATTTCTGCGCCTCAAGGAAAAATTCCTTCGCCTGCTCCACGTTCGGAAGGTAGCCGACGCAATACCCTCCCTCCTTCAGCGCGGCATGCGCGAGCGGAATCACCTTTTCCGACTCCGGCATGTCCAAAGTTATGAGATCCAAATCCTTCTCCTCTATCCCGCCCATTATGTCCGCGTTCTTTATCTTCACATTCTTCAGCCCGAGGGAGTTTATGTTCTCCTTTGCGAGCTCCGCGAACTCTTCCCTGCGCTCGTATGAAACGACTTTCTTTGCTATTCTCCCAAGCATTATCGCATTGAAGCCAGTCCCCGCTCCCGCGTCCACGACCAGCGAATCCCTCCCAAGGCACGTGTACGAAACAATCATCCCAACGTCCTTCGGCAGCATCACGGACGGCCCCCGCCTGAGCCTGCGCATTATGTGCGGAACCCGTATTTCAAAATTTTTCATGAAATAACAGAAACACCAACGTTTATAAATGTTATGTGGGTATAAATAATATCTATTTGTGTAAGTGGTGAATATGATGACAAAAGAAACTGGAAAACCAAATGCGCCCACGGAAGTACAGAATGTTCCGAAGGTGCGGGAAATTAAAAATGTCGGGGCAGAGAAGCCTAATGCAAGGTGGCCTGCAAGATTTCTTGCAGTCGTTGGCATGGCCACTTTGGCCGCATGCGGAGGGGAAGGTGCAACAACCGAGCTTCCGCCTACGGACCTTCCGGGCGGGGTATGCGCAAACATAGCTGCGAGGATCAGCCCCGCGGACGACACGCGCCTAGGCACCAATGAGGATATGCTTGAGATCGGAGAAACTACGTATCTTACCGATAATGGACTCGTCAAAGTAAGTGCGATGACCGATACTGTATCCGGCACAAAGGCAACTTTGGAGCTCGTAGACAAGGACGGTAACTCGCTCGCGAACATAGTGGACCCGAGTGACGGTGAAAGCATCCCGGCAACATCGGATGGCCTCGGCGCGGGCGACAGCTGGACCTTTGTCATAGATGGCGTCAGCTACACAGTCACGATCTGCGCAATCATGCATGGCGAAGACGGGGACCATGTGGTGCTCAGCGTAGAGCCAGGCTTGGATTGGTGCGCACCTGTCGACAGGATATTGCCCGAGACAGAGGATTATGCTTCTGGCTACGGCAACCAGCATATAACCAGGGACGTCAGGGAAACAGGTGAGGAGATACGTGGCAGGGACAGGGATGATGTAACATGCAACCCGCTCGTGCCAGACATCCTTAGCGAGACAAGCGCCCTTGAGCTCGGTATGCTGCCAGGTGTCCAGCCATTTGTGGACCCGATCAAGGTCCTGGGGGAGGAACTTACAGTCATATCCCTCAGCAACGAAGGGTATATCCTCTTCGGCAAGAAGGTGGCGACGGGTGAACGTGGCGTGAGTGAAACCCTCGCAGCAACCGGCATAAGCGTCCTTGTAAACGAGGTCTCCCGCTACGGAACAGAATACCTGGCGGACATCTCTGTTACTGTTGATGGCGTCACAATGGAAGTCATCGAAGGCGCAGCACCCGGCGATGTCTTCAAGTTCACGAACCTGGCGGGCGAGGATGTATACGTGCGGATTGGTCGCGTGACTTCTGAAGGCAAGGTCGACATGGATATCCTAACCGCTGCAGGCAAGATGCAGGATGGCGGGACCTACACCGACAAGAATGGAAACGTCTGGAACGTAGAACACACAATGCCGACGGGAAGCGTCTCAGGCGGAGTCTTCGGTTGGAGGCTCGTGAAGGAAGAGTGAGCTCCACTCTTCTTTTTTCCTTTTCTTTTATTTCTATTTTCTCATTTTTTCTCTATAGCTAAGTAGTTTCTTTTCTATGTCCTTGTCGTTTATTCCTATTATCTCCAGTGCAAGCAATGCCGCATTCTTCCCATTATCTATCCCCACGCAGGCCACCGGAACGCCGGGAGGCATCTGCGCGATGCTCAAAAGGGAATCCATTCCCCCCAATTTCGCAGACACCGGGACGCCTATTATCGGAACTAATGTATGGGAGGCGCAAACCCCCGGAAGCGCCGCGGATAAGCCGGCTACTGCAATTATGACATCC
>JACCLI010000021.1 GCA_013425455.1 Microcaldota archaeon
GCATGGCAGGCCCGGCGCGGAGAGAAGCGGTTTCCAAGGAAGAGGCCACTCTCCGGGAGATAAGCGAAAGGATTGAGGTCAAGGTAAAGGAATTCGAGCTGATGGAGGCCGCGGACGAACTGGCAAGCCAGAGGGCTTCCATATTATACGATTTATATTTTGAGGCGCGGGCGGACGTGCGCGCCGAGCTCCTGCACATAGAGGGCGCGCAGGGATATTTCTCCGGCCAGGTGCGCACTTACCTGGAAGCGAAGGGGTTTGATACCTGGGACGCATATCTGAAGCCGACATTGAGCGAGAGCGAGAATGTGGGATTGCGCGGCGCGGTCGCGGAGGACTGGATGGCGCTCCCTCCGGGAAGGAGGAACGACCCCATAGCGATGTATCTTCTTCTGATGAAGCATGAGATATTCGGGCCGACCGGGGCACGGCTGGACCCGAATGGATTGGACTGGGTGCAGGACGTGCTTGCGCCAATCGAATAGATGGAAACTGATTACGCTCCGGCCAGGGTGAGCGCGTCATTGACCCATGTGCGGAGGTTTGTGAGCGCCGCCCTTCTTCCAGCTTCCAAAGCCGGATCAGAAAGAATCGCGTCCAGCTCCGCGAAGTGGTCGCGCACCTCCGTGTACACTGCAAGGGCTTCCTCGCCGTTCACTGGAATGTCGAATATCGCAGGGTCGCTCATCTCATAGCCCTGTGGCACGAGCGCGGCCAGCCTGTCCATCCTGAGCCTGAAATCTTCGTATGTGTAGGCTGCCCTTGCCTGCGCAGCAACTGGCGCGGCCGGCGCCTCCTCCGCTACCGCGGGTGCCTCTTCCACCGGGGCGGGCCTTGCCCCAATAAGCAAGAGTGCATACCTCTCCCCGGTCCATGTTTCGCGGACCCTCAGCTGCATGCCGAGGGAAGCAAACAAATCATTGAACTTCTGCGCGTCCCTTCTCCTCGCGGCAGCATTTTGGTTCGCTGGCATGTTCACAACTGTGGCGTCTCCGCCCGCAACGCGCTCCAGCTGCGCAATCAGCGCCATCGGGTCGGCTATGCGCATCCCAGCCGCCACTGCCCTTTCGATGAATTTCTCGTATGAAACGCGCCTCTCCTCCGGAACTCCGCTAACGCGGCCATCCGCCCAGTCCACCCCAACCACAGTGGGAACTGGGGCAGGTGCGCTAGCAACTGCCTCTGCCGGAGCCCCTTCGCCCTGCGCGAAATACTCCTGCATCCTGCGGTCCATCGCGCGGGTCGCCGCGCGGGAGCTCGCCCTGTCCGCCTCCGTAATCTCGTATGGCGCCTCTTCGCGGGCCGGCACGGATTCAGGTGTTGCCCTCCTCCTGCCTCCGGAAACGCGTACTCCGGCGGACTTGGAATAATCGGAAAACTGTGCGAGGGTTGCGCCCGCCTCCCTCATCTTGTCCACTATAGCGGACATTTTCCTGAGGCCGGCTCCACCCGCCCCGGCGTGCTCGTCGTCAAAGAATATGCTCATCTGGCGCGTGAACGCCGTGCGCTCCGCCTCGGAGGCATTTTGCCACATCTGCACAAAATATTCCTGGTTCTCCTCGCTGAGCAAGCCGGAGAACTTGTCCCTTTTCCCCCTCCCCGCCGCGTAGGTGACGGCATCGAAGTTGCCTGCGTTGAGCGCGTCGCGGACCTGCCTCGCCCTTATCGCCCCGGTGCCGGTCAGGACCGGCACGCCATGCGTTGCCTCGGGAGCCAATTCCCTCTCAACAACCCCTACCCTTGGAGAACCCGGCGTTCTATGAACCGTCTCATCAATTTCCCTTCTCATATTTTCACCTTAAACGAACATTCTGATGGATAAATAGCGGAAGAAGGAGTATTAAATACTTTCCCCATGCGCCAACGGCGTGGGAAAGCGGGACAATTATTTTTAAGGGGTGTGGCTGAAAATAGGCGCATATGCCATGCAGAGATTTCAGGCCCAGAGACAGTGATATTCAGCATGGAAGCACTGGGCCAGTGGCACCGAAGCCCGCCTCCGGCACAGTGGGGGGCATAGGCGCGTATGGGAGGATGCCGGGGGCGAGGATATGGATGTGCAGGGCGCTCCTTCTTGCATCCATCGCGGAGGTTCCGGCCGCGGCCCTGGCGGATACGAAAAGTATAAATAGCGTGACTTCGGAAAGTATAAAGGGTAGCATTCATATGGCAAGGCTTGCTGTTAGAAGGGAGGATGAGGCGGCGAAACAGAGCGCTGGCGAATCACGCTTTGGGTACAGTGAGGGAGAGGAGAGGTTCGGCGCATCCCCGCCGCCCACACAAGAGCCTCCGCGCACCCAGGGACAGTCCGAGGCGGACAGGGCGCAGCAGGAAACGGAATCCGCGCAAAGGAGGGCGCAACAGAGGATGAGCGCAGAAGCTGCGGAGGCAGCCGGCTTATTCAGGAGATACGTGACCGCGGAGAGGGAAGAGGGCGCGGAGATATGGGCAACGCTCAGTTCAACAATCATGACTTACAGCGACATGTCATCTGCGAATTTTGCCGCATTCATGAGGGAGTTCATGGCGCAGCTCCCACAGCCGTATGTTGATATGATTAATGCCTTCAGAGCGGACGCGCTTGACGGTGCGGAGATAAGGACAAACGCGCAATTTGCGCAGCTGCTTGATAAAATAGACAAAATAACAACCGCGATAAGCGAGCAGGGATATGATGTGGATGCGCTCAGGCGCAGGCATGGGGAGGAGCTGGTGGATGCCGTGCTGAATGTCGCGGAGTCCACGTTCAACGACATGTTCCGCGCGGTGCTTGTGCAGGCGTTCGACCCGAACGATTTCCTTGCGGAGCGGTTCGAACCGGAAAGCTGGATTGGAACAGTGCTCTCCTCGCACCAGGTGCCGCAGGCAGGGCCCGGGAACGTGAACGAAGTTTTTTTGGATTTTATAGGCAAGATAGAGGCGCTCCTGCCTACAGGGACAGAAACCGCGGAGCAGCGGGAAAGAAGGAGGGCGCAGATTGCGGATTTGGTGGAGAGGACTTATCATATTGATTTGTCCGGGATGGATGCCGGCGTGCGTGAGGAGATGATAGGCCGCGCCGAGCAGTTCCTCGGCATAGTGGTGCACCTCGCAAGGTTCGACGGGACCGCGGAATCCGAAACAGTGGATTACGATAGGTTTGTGAGCAATGTGGAGAGCGCAAGGGGAGAGCTCAGGGCCGCGCTCGGAAGGATTGCGGGCGCAAGGGACGAGGGGGCGCTGAGGGCGGAAACTGAAAGGGTGAGGAGGGGGCTGTTCGGGGAAGCCGGACAGGGAGAACCTTACTATTTATTGAGGCAGGATTATTACGGGAGCTTTGCGGAATTCATAATCCAATATGGAATATTGGGAACAAGGTTTGTGGGACTGAGGGCAGGGGAAGAGGAGGCTGCGCAGACTCCGAGAAGCGTCATAATGGAGGAACTCGGGATGCCAACCAACGCGGCTTCGCTCTCGGGATTTGAATTCCTTCTTGCTGCTTATGAAAAAATAGGGACGCGCTCATTCTTCAGGGAGAGGCAAAATCTTCTGGGCACGCTGAACAACGCGGGGGTGCAGGAGCTGCCTGGAGAGGAAGTTACCGGAGGCGAGGAGGCCGCGCCGGGGCGCGGGGATTTGCTTTTCGCGCAGCTGGATTTGCTGGGCCAATATGCGCTTGTGGAGAATAAAGATGAGATATTCAGCCAGATGGGCGGGCCCAGGCTAACGCAGAGGAGGACGCAGGAGGAGAGGATGGCCAGGGAAGAGCAATACCTGGGAAGGCTGATCGGGCTTGCGTCGGAAATAAGCCCGGGAACAGCTTTCTTCCTTTTCCATTCCGCGATTCCCGCGGTTGCCGGGCAGGCCACTGACATTGATGATTTCCTGAGGATGTGCGACGCGATGACGACCGCGGTCGACCATCTCACCGGATATAATTCCCCATATGCACTTTATGGTTCGCAGGACATGGTGAACAGCTACCTGCATGTGCAGGTGCCGAGGAGCATCCAGGAAACAGCGAGCGGCGCGAGGGCGATGACAAATGTGCTCGCGAGGTTCGTGGCAATGTACCCTGAGGCAGAGGATTTCCGCAGGGCGGTGGACACAGGTGCAGAGCCGGTGCTGCCGGTGCTCGGGCCTTTCGAAAATTTCGAGGGGATGTGGAGGGGATATGTGGACTGGGCTTTCGGGGAGGAGGGCAGCAGGTTCGCGAACCTCCCTATTGAGCTCACCGCGCTGAGCTTCCCGCAGGACATCTACATAGGCGGGGGCTTCACGAGGCTTGAGGCGCTCATACCCGCGAGCCTTGGGCTCGGGAGCAACGTGGACAATACGGCCGCTGCGCTGATAGCAGTGATTGCGGCGATGAACCCTGCCGCGCTTTATGATGAGACGGAATTCAGGAGATTCATGCTCAATGAATACCAAAATATAGTAAGATTTTTCCAGCCGCCAGGGGATTTGAGGGTTACTTTCCATCCCGCTGGCCAGGCATCATTCTACAGGCCGTTCGACCTCTACTCGAGGCTTGCGATGGTGGACCTCGGGCTTCCGCCAATAATATCCGAGGCGATATGGACGCCTGCGCGCGGAGGGATGGAGGCAGGAGGGACGGTGCGCGGAGGCACCGTTGGGGTTAGCGGAGCTGGCGCTGAGATGGCCGAGAGCAGGGGCCCGACCGCGGGTTGGAGCGAGGCTGCGGAAGTGCGCATGCAGGGCGAGGAGAGAGGAGAGGCGGCCGGAGGGTTCCAGGTTTCAGCCCCGGGCGTGAGCGCAGCTGCGATGGGCCAGGGAGTGTGGACCGAGCAGGAGACAGATGCCGCGGTGCTGGCGAGGCTCAACGGGCTGGGCGAGAACAACGATTATGCGGTGCTCTTTGATTTTGTGGACAGGGAGGCGGAGGGGACCGGGACAGGGATGCTTGTGCGCGGCAACGCATATCTTAGGGTGGGCTCAAACTGGTTCAGGTTAGGGGTTTATGATATTGAAGGGGACCAGGCGGCGCTGGGAAGGTTTGCGGACAGCATCGTGACAAACATCGGGCCAATAGGGATGGCGGGCTACAAATGGGATGAAAGCACGGGAATGTTCAGCACCACAGTGGCCATAGGCGACCCCTCGGAATTTGCAGGCGTGGCGATTGCGGGAAACACTGAGGAGGTTTTCTCCGCGGTCGGAAGGTATGCACACCTGCAGGGGAGCGAACTCGCCGCGGGCGGGCTTGGCTTCAACCTGGGCTTCCTTGGGATACCTGCATTTTCCATAGGGCTGATTGGAAGGGGGGCTGCGCTTGCTTCGGACGATGAGGGGCACGGAGGAGGGCTGCTCGTAATAGACTACAACAAGCAAACCACAAGGGTTACTGCGAGCGCGGGCTTTGATATGAACCCGGTTTCATACATGGTGAGCCAGGAGGGCGAGCTGGGGATAGTGTCCTATCCAGGAGGGTTCTTCAGCGCGACCGGAGCAGCGAGGCAGATACTGAATGATGCTGACTACTGGGAGATGTACATAAAGACGCACGCGCAGGTGACCGGCCCGGGGACTGGCGAGTCCGGAGGGCTTGAGGTGGGCGCAACGGTGAACGTGAGTGACGTGACATTCCGCCTTGCTGGGCATTACCAGCAGCAGTATGCAGGAGAAGGGCAGGAGGAAAGGGTTTCCGGAGGAGGCGTGGCAGAGCTTGAATTCACAACCGACAGCGGCGCGACTTGGACTGTGCAGGTTGGGGGGGAATACATGTCCCAGTACACAGTCGGGCAGGGGACGCTTCTGTTCAACCAGCAGCAGGTGGTGGACCAGCTGCTCACACAATGGCAGCGATACAACGAGGAAACGGATGCGGCTGCGAAGGCGCAGACGCTCCTTGCGTTCGGCCGCACCCTTGAAATGCTCGCGCGCATAAGGGCGATGAGCGGCCAGGGGGCGGACAGCCTCCGCGAATCCTCGGACCTTATGTTTGCGGCAAGCGTGGTGAGGGAAACCGCCACAAGCATGTTCGGAGTGAGGGGCGTCGCAGTGAGGGGAGTGCCCGGAATGGAGGGCGAAGGGGAGTACGGAGGGGCTGCAGGCGCCACTTGGAGGATGAACGGGAGCGACTGGGGATTCACTCTTTCCGGAAACCTTGGGGAGGCTCCGAGCGGGATTCTTGTTGGCGATGCTTCAGGAATGATGGAGTTTACAGGCACCACCGAAAGGGGCACGCCGTGGGGATTCGAGATTGGCGCAAGTACTTCACGGAGCGTGTGGGGCGAGTGGGGGCTTGGGGGAATAATCGGCGGGCGCTCGGGAAGGTCGGAATTCGGCGCACAGGGAAGCTACACCTGGGGAGGGATGCAGGGAGTGGATTACGTATGGAATGTGGCGCCCTATTATTCATACCAGGGTGACGAGGCGCAGGTGCGCACAACCATTTCCGCCGGCGCATTCAGCCTAACAAGAGAGGCGCAGAGCTTCGGCGCATACCAGGTCGGAGGAAGCTTGGAGGTCATATACCCTGACCAATCCTTCTTCGCAGGGTTCAATGTTGTCCCTGGCGGGGATGTGACCGGAGGGGGCGCAGCATTGGGATACGAGTACAGGGACCTGTTCCGCGAGCTTGAGTCTCTCGGGCTGCGCGGGGACTTCCAGTACATGAACGGGGAGTGGATGCTCACATTCCAGGCAATCGGAAGATGGTGAGGGCGCAATAAATCTGCGTGCGCAGCGCTACCTTTATATTTCTATTTTACAAATTCACCTGGGGATTTGCATGAATATGAAAGGCAGACATTTCCTTACCCTGTTGGACTATAGGAAGGCGGAAATAGAATATCTATTGGACCTTGCAATCAAAATGAAGAAGGGCCAGGTGAAGAGGAGCCTGAAGGACAAATCCCTGGCGATGCTTTTCCAAAAAGCTTCGACAAGGACGCGCGTTTCCTTCGAAGTCGGGATGACGCAGCTGGAAGGGCACGGGCTGTTCATGGACATGAGTACTACTCAATTGGGAAGGGGAGAGACGGTCGGGGACACCGCGCAAACCCTTTCGAGGTATGTGAACGGGATAATGGCGAGGCTGTACAAGCACTCGGACATTGAGGAATTGGCGAAGTATGCGAGGGTACCTGTCATAAATGCGCTAACGGACCTGTACCACCCCTGCCAGACGATGGCGGACATGATGACGGTGATTGAGAAGAAGGGGAAGATCGCGGGGCTGAAGGTAGTTTTCTACGGGGACTGCGGCTTCAACATGTTCAATTGCACCGCAATCGGGTTCTCGAAATTGGGCGCGGATGTTGTGGCGTGCTGCCCGAACCTTCCGAATTATTCCCTTAACGAAACTGTGATGGCGAAGGCGAGGAAGGAGGCGATTGGAAAAATTTCCGTGGAGCACGGCCCATTAAAAGCGGCGAAGGATGCGGACGTCATAATGACTGACGTTTGGGTGAGCATGGGGCAGGACGCGGAGAAGGCGAAGAGGCTCCAGGAGCTGAAGGATTACCAGGTGAACGCGAAGATAATGGCGCAGGCGAAGAAGGACGCGATTTTCATGCACTGCCTGCCCGCGCACCGCGGGGAGGAGGTCACCGCGGACGTAATAGACGGGAAGCAGAGCGTGGTTTTCGACGAGGCGGAAAATAGATTGCATGCGCAGAAAGCCATACTGGCGGAATTGATGGGGTGAGAAAAATGGCGGTGAAGGAATTGAATGTGAAGATTTTTGATGCGGAAATCGCGAAGGGAACAACGCTCGTGGACTTCTGGGCAACCTGGTGCGGGCCGTGCAGGATGCTCGCGCCTGTGATTGAGGAGATAAGCGAATCCAACAAGGCGGTGAAGTTCGGGAAGGTGGACATAAACGCCCAGCAGGAGCTCGCGGGAAAGTTCGGCGTGATGAGCATACCCACATTGATTCTTTTCAAGGACGGGGAAGAGGTGGACAGGCTCATAGGCGCCTATCCGCGGGAGATAATAGAAAAGTGGATAAAGGAAAAAGGATAAGGTTAAAAGAATTGAGAGGGAGGAAAGGGCATGCGTTCATTTGATTATAGTGTGGAATTCTTCAGGGAGAGGCACAAGCTGGTGCTTCTTTTCTCGATACCTTTCTTCTTCGCGCTCCTGATTCCGATGCTGGTCTCCGCACCGACCTTCATCTCGCTCGGCGGGGTTTTCCTCCGCACGGGGAGCATCCCTGAACTGAATTTCTTCCAGGTGGGGATTACTATCGTGGCATACCTGGTTTCGCTATTCATAATCTCGGATTCAATAGTGAACATAAACCTCCTCATAAAGTCCAAAAAAACCATGACGAAGGTGGGGAGCGAGGTGGTGAAGGCGATGGGCACCTACGCGGTGACCATATTCCTCATATATACGCTTTCCGTACTGCTCATGCTTGTGCTGCAGCTGCTCACATTCGATTTCGCATACAGGGGAATTGTTCTTCCGATTGCGAGCATGGCGCTGGGGATTGTGCTGTTCTTCGTGCCCCCGGCGGTGGTGATTGACGGAATGAAGCCGTGGCATGCGATACATTCTTCTGCGGCCATGGCGGTGAAGAAACTGCCGCACCTGCTGTTCTGGACGGTGCTTGGCGCGTTCGCGATTACGGTGGCGGAATTTGTGTTCCTGTTCCTCCCGTATCCGTTCGGGGTGTATCTCACGATGCTGTTCAATTCAGTGGTCGTGATACCGTTCCTGCTGATTTACCAGACTTTCATATATATGAAGAAATACCCACTTGCGCACTGACGGAGGCGCATAAACAAATTTAAACCTTTAGACGCATAAATAGAATGGGGTAAACATGGCTATTAGAGTTGCTGTTACAGAACCAATTGTGAAATCGCTTCCTGAAACGCCTATAGGCAAGGTGCATAAAAGAATTGTTGTAGAACAAAATGGCGGGAATGCGAGGGTGCCTGCCAGGAGCATACGCGCTGTTTTTACTGATATGCTGGACAAGAATATGGAAGTGCTTGCAGACTCCGAAAAGCCGGGCGCGATAGACGTTTTTGCCGACCTTTTTGTCAACTCCGTAAAAGAGGAGCACGGCTGGCATGGCCAGGTGATAGGGATCGCGGAGTCCCTGGAGCAGAACACGGACGATAAGACCATGCGGAACCTCGCTACTGCAATAAGGTATCACGCAGAGCAGCTATGGGCGGCGCGCCATGTCGATGATTCCAAAAGGTCCGGCTAGCCGGCACGGACAGGGGTTAGCTTTTTTAAAGTAAGCAAAGTAGTTTCGGCATGAGGGCTTCCGCTGTCGCAGGATATTTCTATCCATTGGAATCAGATGCGCTGGCTACAATGGTTTCAGACTGCATGCTGCGCGCAAAAAAATACGCGAAGGAAACGAGCGCATACGGCGGTGTCTGCCCGCACGCGGGATACCAGTATTCCGGGACCGCGGCCGCCGTGACTTATTCTAGCATAAAGGAGATGGAGACCGCGCACACCGTCGTCGTAATAGGGCCGAACCATTCCGGGAGCGGAAGCCTCGTTTCGCTCTCGCTGGATGAGTGGGAGACGCCGCTCGGGGAAATCCAAAACAATACTGAACTTGGAAAACTCATACAGAAGAATGCGAAATACCTGGATTTTGACGAGAAGGCGCACATGATGGAGCACTCGGTGGAGGTGCAGCTGCCCTTCATACAAACCATTAATCCAAAGGCAAAGATAGTGCCCATCTGCATGATGGACCAGAACTTGGAAGCGTCCGCGGACCTGGGGAAAGCCCTTTTTAATGCCATTTCCGGGTATAATAAGGAGGTAATCGTGATTGCGAGCTCTGATTTCTCGCATTATGTGCCTCCGGAAATCGCGAAGAAGAATGATATGGCTGCGGTTTCCTTCATCACAGGGCTGGACCCGGAGGGGTTCCAGCACCGCGCAATCGAGCATGACTGGAGCATCTGCGGCCACGGGCCGATTGCCGCCGTGCTCGAATATGTGAAAAGGATGAAATGCAAGAAGGGGGAGATGCTCTACTATACAAATTCGGGGGAAAGCGGGGGGGAGACGGACCGCGTGGTGGGGTATGCGAGCGTCGTGTTTCCCAGGAAGGAAAAGAAGTGATGTTTATGAAGGAGAAAACGAAAAGCAGGAAGCAGGACCACCTGGACATCTGCATGGAGGACGGGATAGAGTACTCCAGGAAGGCCGGGTTCGAGTGCGTGGAGTTCCTGCACAACGCGCTTCCGGAGCTTAATTTTGATGAGATAAAATTGGAGGCGGAATTTTTCGGGAAGAGGATATTTCCCCTCATGATTACTGCGATGACCGGAGGGGCGGCCGAATCCGGAAAAATCAATTCGGAACTGGCGAAAGTTGCGGAGAAACATCATTTTGCATTGGGGTTGGGGAGCCAGAGGCCCATGCTGGAAGGGGGAAATGAAAAAAGTTACCTCGTGCGGAAGGAGGCGCCTTCCATTCCGATAATCGGGAACATCGGGGCCGCGCAGCTGGAAGGGAATATGGAGAAATTGGAGACTCTTGTCTCTAAAGTGGAGGCGGATGGATTAGCGATTCACCTAAACGTTTTGCAGGAGATGGTGCAGCCGGAGGGGGACAGGAACTTCCGCGGGGTTTTGAAAAATATAGATAAAGTATGCAGGGTCGTGGATGTGCCGGTTATGGTTAAAGAAACGGGCGCGGGCATAAACAGGGATGTGGCGCTCAAGCTCAGAGAAGCGGGAGTGAAATGGATAGACGTTGCGGGAGGGGGAGGGACCTCCTGGAGCAAGGTTGAATATGAAAGGGGAGGGGTTCCGAAAGGATTTGAGGAATGGGGAATCCCGACCGCGGTTTCGATAATGATGTGCAAGGACGTGCTTCCGCTCGTTGGCAGCGGAGGGATAAGGAGCGGGTTGGACGCGGCAAAGGCGATTGCGATGGGCGCTTCTGTTGCCGGCGCTTCCCGGCCATTCCTTCTGGCTTATGAGGATAAGAAATTGGATTCCACCTGCGCGGAGTGGGTGCTGCAGATGAGGATTTGCGCCCTCCTTACCGGGAGCAAGGATGTTGCGGCTTTGAAGAAGGCGCCCTTCTCTGTGTGCGGATGGCTGAAGGACTGGCTGGAGTGATGTTAACGGTGAAAAAATGTACCTGGAAATTGGAAAGATTTTGAAGGGCGGGATGGAAGGGAAGAAGGTCTCCATACGGGGATGGGTGCACAGGCAGAGGGGGAGCGGGAATCTCAATTTCATCATTTTGCGCGATGCGAGCGGAAGGGTGCAGTGCGCAATCAAGAAGGACAAGGTGGGCGAGAAATTCTTTTCCGAGGCCTCGCAGGTTTACATAGAGAGCTCGGTGGAAATAGTGGGCACTGTGAAGAAGGATGAACGTGCGCCGGGAGGATGGGAACTGCAGGTGGATGAGTTCAGGGTGGTGAGCAGGGGCGAGCCATTTCCAATCTCTAAAGATTTGAGCGAGGAGTTCCTCCTTGATGTGAGGCATTTGTGGCTGCGGAGCAGGAAACTGGTCGCGGCGATGAAGGCGAGGCACCATTTAGTGAACTATTTGCGTGAGTATTTGGATAATGATGGGTTCTATGAAATAGTCCCCCCGGTGATCACCAAATCACAATGTGAAGGGGGAAGCACCCTCTTTGCGATGGAGTATTTCGGGGAGCCCGCGTACCTCTCGCAGAGCGGGCAATTGTATGCGGAGGTGATGATTTTCGGGCTTGGGAAGGTGTATGCGTTCGCGCCCTCCTTCCGCGCTGAGAAGAGCAGGACCATCCGGCACCTTGCGGAATACTGGCATCTGGAGCCCGAGATGGCATGGTACTCGCACAAGGACAATATGAAATTGCAGGAGGATATGATTTCATTTGCAGTGCAGAAGTTCGTGAAGGAGCACCCTGACCTCCTTGAAGAGGTGGAGAGGGACCCTGCGAAGCTCAAAAAGGTGAAGGCGCCCTTCCCGCGCATGCTCTACGATGATGCGGTGGAACAGGTGAACAAATTGGGCGGAAAGATGGAAATCGGGCAGGATTTCGGGGCGGACGAGGAGGCAATTCTCACCAAGGAATATGAAACTCCATTGTTTGTGGAGAAGTTCCCGAAGGAAATCAAGGCATTCTATATGCGGGAGGACCCGGATAAGCCGGGGTATGCGCTTAACAACGATTTGCTTGCGCCAGAAGGGCACGGGGAAATAATCGGTGGAAGCGAGAGGATCTGGGATTACAATGAATTGGTTACCCGGATGAAGGAATTCGGCCTTGACCCGAACGGGGACATGAAGTGGTATGTGGATTTGCGCAAATATGGGAGCGTTCCCCACTCTGGATTCGGGATGGGAATTGAAAGATTGACCAAATGGGTGCTCGGGCTTAACCATATAAGGGATGCGATTCCATTCCCCCGCACAATAACAAGGTGTTATCCATAGTCAGGAGCGTAATAAGGAATCTTTATCTGATGCAGGTGCGCGACAACGGAATCAGCGCAAGCGATTACGCGAAGCTCTATCCAGGAGAAAAGAGGATGCTCGAGAGGAAGGGGAAGAAGTACTTTTTGACGCCACAAAAAAGAAAAAGGCTCAAGGTCGTGCTCACGGGCGGAGTGTTTGATGTTATCCACATAGGGCACGTGCTTGCGCTCTCGGAAGCGGCGAAACTCGGGAACGTGCTTGTTGTAGTGGTTGCACGGGATGAGTTCATAAGGAAGAAAGGAAGGAAGCCCCTTCATAACCAGAAGTATCGCGCGGCGATTGTGGGCGCGATGAGGATGGTGAACCTGGCGGTTCCTGGTGCAAAGGACATGACGGAGACGCTAAGGCGCGTGAAGCCGGATGTAATTGCATATGGATACGACCAGAAGCCCATCTTTAAGCCGAAGGGAGTTAAGGTCGTGAAGCTGAGGGCGCACGCGAACCCGAATTCGGCCAATACGAGCAAAATAATTGAGAAAGTGGGGATATGACTGATATTCAATTGAAGGTTGTGGATGTGGAGATGCCCAAGGAGGCAAATGTCATAATAGGGCAGAGCCATTTCATAAAAACGGTGGAGGATTTATACGAGACGCTGATGGAGAGCGGGATGGGGATAAAATTCGGGCTCGCGTTCTGCGAGGCGTCCGGAAAAAAGTTGGTGCGGAGCGACGGGAACGATGCGGATTTGCAAAAATGGGCGGAGAAGGAGATGCTCAAGATTGCGGCGGGGCATACATTCATCATATTCATCAAGAACGCCTATCCGGTAAACATAGTGAACAGGGTGCAGAACGTGAGCGAGGTTACGAACCTTTTTGCGGCGACCGCGAACCGGGTGCAGGTGGTGATTGCGGAAACTGAATACGGGCGCGGGATAATGGGCGTCATTGACGGGGAGAGGCCGCTCGGGATAGAGGGGCAGGCGGACAGGAAGGAGAGGAAGGATTTTTTAAGGAAGCTTGGGTATAAACGGTGATTTTTATGGTCGAAACAGGATTCAAGGCGCCGGAAAAAGAGGAAAGGGGCGAGACAGCGCTCAAGCAGTTTCTTGAGTCCGGAGCCGTGCGGAACTTCACAGAGGAATGGCACAAGGAGGGGTACACAAAGGCTGGGGTACATGAGCTGCTTACTGAATTGCATGTGAGATTCAGCGGAGATGAGAAGAGGACAATAGAAAGGGCTGGGGAGATACTTTCCGTGCTGAAGAACATAGACCTCGGGAAGTTCAAAATCAAGCCTGAGGGGCTGCTAAAGGGGCTGAAGAACATCCTTGGCGGGCAATGAATTAGTCTTTTACCTTCATCAGGAAAAATACGGTAAACCCTGCCAGAAGCATCACTGCGGCCCTGACCGCGAACACCAGAGAGAATGAGATTTCGGCAAGGAAACCTCCGGCAAAGGAAGCGACTATTATGCCGAACACATAGGCGATGCCGAAAATGGAAACATCCCTTCCTAAATTTTCCTTTTCCGGGATTATGGAGGATAGCTTCTGCCCTCCGATGCTGAAGAGGGGCCAGAAAAGCGCGTCCAGTGCGATTATCAGCATGAACGGCCAGAATTCCTGGAAAAAAATCGCCGCAACCCAGAGAAGGCCGTTCGCGAGCGCGCCGAGCGACATTGCTTTTTTTATCCCGTATTTGTCTACAAGCGGCCCGGAGAAATAGGATGCTACGGGCCATACAAGCAATGCGAGCGCAAGGAAAAATCCGGTCTGCGCCGCATCCAGGCCGAAATGGTATTTGAAGAATATGTAGATCACGTAGATGTATACGATGTCGCTGAGGCCTGTGAGGAAGGAAACCAGGAAGTTAAGGGCGCCGTTCCTTGTCCTGAGTATGCCCAGTGAAAGGCTGACCCGATGGTTCCGGTTGGCCGTTTCTTTGAATAGGAGCGCAACGGCGGACATGGAAAGCGATGCGGCGATTATTATGGAGAATGTAGAGAAGAAGCCGAGGGCGCTTATCAGCGAGCCGGCTATGAAATGCGAGAGCGCATAGGTGAGCGCAAATGCCGCGGAGAACATGCCCACGGCGAAGCCGCGGTTCTCCTTTTTCGAAAGGTCGGAGATGCGCGCAAGGATTGTGTTCCAGGTGTTGTTCTTCGCGAAATCCCATAGGGCATTTCCGAGAACTATTGCGGGGAGGGACGCGAATGCGGCTATCATGCCGGTCCCAAGCGCGCTTGCGGCAGGGTATAGGGAAAGAAGGAATTTCCTGCCGAACCTGTCACCAAGTGCGGCTAGCCCGATGCCGATGAAGCTGGAGAGAAGGGCTGCGGTCCCGAGCACGACGCCCATTTCGGAAAGCGAATATCCGATTGAGTCAAGATAGAGGGGTATCGTTATTGCCAGGGAGGCGAAAACGAACCCGTAAAGCAGCGTAAATATGAGCGTCTTGTTTGTTTCCACGGGAAAACAATTGGGGCGCAAAAATAAAAATGGGGATGGGCGGTCAATCCTTCACCTTCATAAGGAAGAAAACTATGCATCCGCTCAGGAGTACTGCCGCTGCCCTTGCAGCGAACACGTAGCCGAATGACATTTCTGCGAGTATCCCTCCCATGAATGAAGCCGCGATTGCGCCAAGAACGTTCGCGAAGCCGAATATGGAGATGTCCCTTCCCCGGTTCTCGTGTTCTGGGAGTATTGTTGAAATCTTCGTTGCGCTCAGCCCGTAGAGGGGCCAGCTCATGTTGTCCAGCATCATCAGCAGCAGGAACGGAAGGAAATCCTGGAAATAGATCGCCCCGAACCAGGCGGAGGAGTTTATCAGCGCGCCAAGGAACATCATCTTTTTCACGCCCTTCCGGTCTATCATCGGCCCGAAGAGATAGCTGAATACGGACCAGAGGATGTAGGTCGCGGCTATGAAGAGGCCGACTCCGGTCGCATCGAACCCGAAATGCCTTGAGAGGAATATGTACAGCACGTACATGGAGGCGATGTTCGTGAAGCCGGAGCAGAACGAAACCGCCATGTTCAGCTTTCCATCCATCGTATTCAGGACATTCAGCGAAAGGTGGAAGCGGTGCTTGCGCTTTCCTACCTCAGCGAAGAGCAGGGCGACTCCCGCAAGGATGAGCGTTGCGGCGACGATTGCTGCGAAAAGGGCCGGGAAGCCGAATGCGTCGATGAACATTCCGGCCGCCAGGTGGGACGCGGAATAGGATAAGGCGAAGGCCGCTATATATATGC
>JACCLI010000054.1 GCA_013425455.1 Microcaldota archaeon
ATGGGGGCGGATGCCGTGGAAGAGGCAGGCTGATGTTTGGAAGGGGCGGATCCTGAGTGTTTGATTTACTCAAGAAGAAATTGTCCGGCTTCGTGCAGGGGATAGTCGGCAAAAAGGAGGAGAAGCCGGAAGCTGTTTTTGAAACGCCTGTTGAAGAGATAATCGAGGAAAGGCCTCCGGAACCAAAAAAGGAAGAAAAGGCAGTGGTGAAGGTTCCGGAGAGAAAAGAGGTTCCTGTTGAGAAGAAGGAAATCCATATTCATAGGAAAGAGGAGAGGGTGGAGCCTGCGCAGAAGAAGGAGATTGCCGTAGGAAAGGTGGCGGAGAGGGAGACGGAAAAGCTGGAAAAGAAGGTAAGGAAGGACATTTTTGCCGCGGTGAAGGAGACCATCTCCGGCGCTTCGGAGATAAGGGAGGGGGAAATCTCGGAATTGCTTGAGGAGCTGGAGCTCGGGCTGATCGAGAGCGATGTGGCGCTGGAAGTCGCAGAGGACATAAAGAACGGGCTGAAAAAGCGCGTTGTCGGGGAGAAGGTGCCGAAAGGTAAGACGGCCGAGTTCATACGCGAACAGCTGAAGGAGACGCTCATCGGGATGGTGGACACAGGGAAGGGATTTTCCATCCCGGAGAGGGTAAGGACTTCGGAAAAACCGGTGAAGATAATGGTTTTGGGTCCAAACGGCTCCGGAAAGACGACTACGATAGCGAAAATAACGAAGCTTCTGCAGGGGGAGGGCTTCTCGGTGGTGGTTGCGGCCTCGGACACATTCAGGGCCGCGGCGATGGAGCAATTGAAGCACCACGGGGACAAGCTGGGGGTGAAGGTGATTGCCGGGGCATACGGCTCGGACCCCACTGCGCTCGCATTTGATGCTGTGGAATACGCGAAGGCGCACAAGATTGACGTTGTTTTGATAGACACGGCGGGAAGGCAGGACACGAACGTGAACCTGCTCAACCAGCTTAAGAAGATGAACCGGGTGATATCGCCCCAGATAAAGATTTATGTGGGCGAGAGCATCGCCGGGAACGCGATTGTGGAGCAGATTTCTGCATTCAACAAGGAAATAGGGATAGATGGGGTGGTGCTCACCAAATTGGATTGCGATGCGAAGGGAGGGGCCGTGGTCTCCATCTCCAAGGTCACCGGAATACCGATAATCTATGTCGGCACCGGTCAGGGATATGGGGATTTGGAGCAGTTTGATGCTAAAAAGATAATAGGGGAGATACTTTCATGAAAAAAGTGGTGCTGGATACGAATTTTCTCCTTATTCCCTTCCAGTTCAAAATAGACATACGGAAGCAGATAGAGGAAATTCTGGAAGAGCCGCATGAGCTAATTGTGCCCAGTGGAGTTATTTACGAACTGAAGAAATTGGGGAAGGGCCACGGGAAGGAGGGGGCGGCTGCGAGGTTCGCCATCAAACTGCTCGGGCTGATGGGCGTGAAGAAGGTGCGCAGCAGCGGGCATGTGGACGATTGGATTGCGAGATATGCGGCGAAGGAGGGTGCGGTCGTGTGCACCAACGATGTCGGGCTCAGGCATAAATTAAAAAATTGCGGCGTGAAGATGATTGTGCTGCGCTCCCGCGCAAGGTTGGGGGTTGTGTGATGGACATAAAGCTCATACTCCTGGGCGTTTTCGCATTCTTCTGCTTCCTTGTACTCCTAATCATACTCTATTTCGTATGGAGAAGGTTCTCCTCCCTTGTCAAATTCGAGAAGACCGTGGAGGATGGGAAAAGCAAGGTCTTTTTCCAAACGTTTATTCCAGTGAAAAGAGCCACCATAGAGGACGTGGTGGATGGGGAGCCGATTATTTTTGTGAGGGAGGACATGAAACCCGGGGACAAGATGGAGCTTTTCTATCCGCTTACCCAGACCCCGGCGAAACTTGCGTTGGAGGGGGAGCAGAACTTCACGCTTGAGGCGCACCTCAAGGCCTGATGGATTCCGCCAATTCTACAACTTCTTCCGGGCTCATTTCCCTTGCCCTCCGCTTGGGAAGCCCGGCTTTCGGGGCCATTCCGGAGTGCTTCAGGGCCTTGGAAACGAGCTGGTTCTTGTGCTGGAACAGCGCGAGAATTATTTTTTCCACCCAGGGGTCTATCTGTGAGGATTTTTTCTCCAATAGGACTATCGCCGAATCCACTTCGGGCGGGGGGGAGAAAGCGCCCCTCTTCACCTTCTTGAGGAGTTTTATCCTGAACAGGAGCTGGGAGGTGACGCTGAGGCGGCCGTATTCCTTTGTTCGTGGCTTTGCGACCATCCTTTCCGCGAATTCCTCCTGCACCATCAGGAGGGCCCGCTCGAAATCCTTCTTTGCGATTGAGAAAAGGATTGGCGAGGAGATGTAGTAGGGGATGTTGCCTATGAAGATTTCCGCCTTTTGTTCGTTTTCCAGGAAATCCTCGTTGGCTATTTCCACTTTTTCCCCGAATTTTTCCTTGAGGAAACCCGCCCACCTGCGGTCCTTCTCAACCACGATAAGTTTTTTGGGGTTTTTTGCGAGGATTTTTTCCGTTAGCCTTCCGTCTCCGCCGCCTATCTCTATGACGGTCTTGCCTTCAACTCCGGCGGCTTCGGCTTCGAATTCGAGGATTTGCGGGGCGTTCAGAAAATGCTGGCCGAGCCTCTTGCTTTTTCTTATTTGCGGCATCAGCGTGTCCCTGTTGGGAGCCTCTGGTAGAATTGGACCTGCTTGGCCTCTTCGCTCACCCTGAGCCCGCCCCTGCTGAATATGTCGATATAGCACATCCAATGAACCCATGAAAGCTTCCATGCATCGCTAAGGTGAGCGTCCGCCTTGCTGAAGTGGCCCTTGTCCCTCAGTTCTTTCTTCTGCTGCGGTGGATTCCTATGGACTTCCCTCTGCGCCTCCTGCATTGAGAGTGTCTGGGTGCCAATGCATGAAGGGGCCCTGTGCGCTTCCAATGGATGCATTCTCTGGAATGGGATTACTCTTGCCGCCCTGGTCGCAGCAATGGCGGTGTCCCTATTGAAATGAAAGTCTCTTGCCGCAGAAATTGACCCCATAGGTTTGTATTTCGGGGGAAGGTATAAAAAGGTTAGTATCAGCCATAGGTGGCTACGGCTTTTGACGTAAATACTCGGCAACTGCCGTAAGGAATTCATTTAGTTTTTCCGACGGAATATTTGCGCCTGCGGCTATCTTGTGGCCGCCCCCGACCCCGCCCGAAACTTTAACTCCTGCGGCCATTGCATTCCCTAAATTTAGGCCGGCATTTATGAGGGCGCGGGTTCCCCTTGAGGAAATTTTTATCGCCTTTCCGTCTTCTGAGGAAGCGATCCCGAGTATGGGCTTTGGCGCTCCCCCTATTGCCATGCCGCAAACTATTCCCACGATGGAATCCTCTATTTTGTTCCGTGCGTCCAGGAAAAGGAAGGGACCGAAATCTACTATTGATTCACGGGCGAATAGGATTCCTTCGCGGATTCTTGTTTTGTGGAGGCGAAGGAGCTGTGCGGCCTCTTCCTCTGCCCATTTCTCACCCAAACATACCGCTACCCCTATGTCCGGGCGGCCGTGCCTTCCGCATGCGTTGAGCATGGTGGAGAATTCGGATGCGTCGAAGGTTTCACTCCTCTTCTCCCTTTTTGTGAGGAGGTAGGTTTCCCCGACTAGATTTTCCGCGATGAATGGCTTTCCTTTTTCCACTAGAAGGTCGGAGAGCGAGGAGACGAGTTTCTTCTTTTCTGTTTCGGAAAGGTCGGAATAGGTTCTCCATCTTTCCCCTTTCTGGAGCGGGATTTGCAAATCGGAAAGAAGCTTTTCTGCATTCAATTCATTGAAAGAGATGCCGGGGAGATAGGGCTCATCCGAGTATGCGAGGAACTGGGTGAGGGGGCGGGAGTACCTCCCAAACATACGAAGCTCGTTTGCGAGTTCGATCTCTCCGTTCTTTTGCCCGCGCTCGATTAGCAATCTGTTTGCCCCGCGGAGGGGGTATTGCATGTCCCCCACTGCACCGACTACGCCCAAATCGTAATGGGAATTAAATACTATGGCGGCAGTGCCCGCGGCGCTCAGTTCGTCCCCGCCGTCTATCCCGTAAAGAAGGGGATTGATTTGGTGTTTTGTAACATCTTTGGTCTGGTGATGGTCTATGATGAGGACGTCGTGCAACTCATTCACGCGGGGATTTCCTCCGCCCAAATCCACGAATATTATTTCCTTTTCATCCTTTATTTGCTCTATCTCGCTGTCGCCTAATTTCTTTATGCAAATTCTCCTGTGTTTTTTCCAATCCACGCGGAATGCGGATTCAACTATTGCTCCGCTTGCTACCCCGTCGGCGTCCAAGTGATGCACGATTAATGGATTGGAAAAAGAGAAGGCAATGCGCCTGGCTTCTGCGCATGCCTCTAAAAAGGGGGAAAAATCAACTCCCATGGATGTAAAATGCGGGAAGGAGTATAAAAACAAGACGGGGCTACGTTTCCACTTAGTGAAGGGCGCTTTGGCTTTTCTTCAGAAGTCTAAGCGAAACAAATGCCAGTGCAGAAAGCATCAATAAAAACAATATTATTGAAACTAGTGCCTGACCCGCTACAAGAGCATATAGCAATGCAAAAACCATCCCAATCGCACCGCCCAAGCCCAGAAGGATTCCTATGCTGTTGCCGCCTAGTGTTTTTTCTTTGGATTCGGCGATTATGAACGTTTCATCCACATCCCCTCTGCCAATGTAAAAGTTGCTGGCAAGCCCACGAGGGAGTTGGAAATTTGGCATTCTGGCCGTTCCCATAACATAAAGCTGGCGACCTGACTCGATTATCCTTTCGGTTATCATATATTCGGCAGATACCGGTAAGAACGAGGAATAATGATATTTCTCGCTCTTGCTCTCAGGATTACCGAGCGTTTCGTCCAGATATTTCTTGCAGGATTCGGAGAGTTTTTCCTGGGGACCAGTCTCGGAATATACTTGATAGGATACTTTGTTCTCCGCGCCAGTTGAGTCTACTAGAATGAGACCAGAATCGTCTTCAAGAAGGAACTGTGGGTGCTCCTTGCGTGCGTATTCGAACTCTCTCCAAAAGGAAGTTCGTCTTCCCTTCAACGTTCTTTCTATTGTAGTTCGGTACCAGACACACTCCTTGCCGAAAATGGGAGAGCGGAGATTGCTATCAATTGACTTTGCTATCCCCGTAAGCTCCACTAGGCCTGGGGCAACCGCGTTTGCTTTTGATGTGGGTATGCTCCCGATTTTCTTCCTGTTCAAGTACGAACGAACTCCGAAATAGAAGAAAATCGCGGCACAGATGAGGAAGAATACTATTGCCATAAGCGCGGCTGCAAATGGATTCGGGGCTTTGGCCGCCAGAATGAACCAGTCCATGTGATGGAGATAGAAAAGAAAAATTAAAAGAATGGTCAGTCGATTATGCCGCCCTTTGTGACCTTGAAGACCGTCTCCCCTTCAGGCATGTTGGGCGAGTCCACGAGCCTCGCAATCCTCTTCTCCTCCTTGCTCTTGCGCAGGTAGAGGCGAAAGGTTGCTGCGTGCGCCAGTATGTGCCCTCCAATCGGAGTGGTCGGGTCTCCGAAGAGGATTCCCGGGTTGTCCATGACCTGGTTGGTCACATAGATTGCGATATTGTATTTGTCCGCGTACCTCTGCAAAGTGTGGATGTGCTTGTTCAGCTTCTGCTGCCTTTCGCTCAAGGCGCCCCTGCCCGCGTAATCAGCGCGGAAGTGGGAGGTGAGGGAGTCCACTATTATGAGTTTAATGTTCTCCTTCTCGATTACGTTGCCGGCCTTCTCAACGAGAATCAGCTGGTGGTCCGAGTTCTCGGCCTTGGCGACGAGGATGTTCTTCAAAACCTCCTGCGGATCCAGCCCTTGTGCCTCCGCAATCTGTATTATCCTCTCAGGGCGGAAGGTGCTCTCGCTATCTATGAAGAGGACCCTTGCTGGTATGTCGTTCGAGGAAAGGGCCTTTTGCGCATTCACCGCGAGCTGGAAGCCGACCTGGGTTTTCCCGCTGCTGAATTTTCCGAAACATTCTGTAATTGCCTGGGTTTCCACTCCGCCTCCGATCAAATCATCAAAGTTCTTGGAGCCGGTGGAAATCCTCTTGATCTCCTTCCTGCGCTCAAATATCACATCCGCGGTCTCGTAGCCGGTCTCAACGGCTTCCTGCGCTACTGCAATCGCCCTCTTTGCCGCTTCCACTCCGAATTCGCCCGCTTCCGCGAGCTCGTGGGGCATTGCGGCCGCAATCTGGTCCATCGATGTGTAGCCGGCCTTGCGGAGCCTCTCCGCGGTCGCCTCCCCTATTCCGGGAAGGTCCTCCAGCTCCTTCGGGAGCTCATATTTCTTCTCTGTTGTCTTCTCTGCCATAAGAACCACCATCCCGGTCATTCGGGAATACGAGCAGCCTGAGCCGTCCTATGCTCATGCTGTAGTATACGTTTCCGTTCTTGCTTGTGCGCTTCCACATCCCGCCCACGTTCTTGTAGAGGGTCTTCCCCTCCTTGTCCATCTCTGTCTGGACTATGCGGAACTCCGGGCGTGCGCCCGCGCTTTCAGCCGGGGCGGATTCCGGTTCCTCGGAAGCAGGCTTTCCCTTTTTCTTGGGATGCTCCTCTATTTCCTCAAACTCCTCCAATTTTTCTTCCATCTTATCCCTCTTTTCAGAACCCCATATATGTTCTGTTCTATAGGTATTTATATGGGGGGCAATATTTAAAGAAAAGGAGACCTCCGTGCCAGTGATGCCAGTAATCCATTTTGATAGGATGTGGGAAAATGCCAGAATGGCTAGTAATCACTTCCGGATTAAACAGACCATCTGCTGTTTTGGGTTTGTGAGCTTCTCTCCCTTGAATCCTCCGTATACTTTCCATTTTGAAAAACCGGCGAGGCGGAAAAGGAGCTCGAATTCTTTCTTGTAGATAAAGGAAAGGTGGATGCCGACGCGAGCCTTCTCCCTAAGCTTCTTTCCTTCAAGGAAATACCATTGAACCCGGACGAGCTGGTTTATGTAATCGTATTTCGGTTTGTCGTAGACCCATATCTTTTTACCGTGCTTGTCAGTGAAAGCCGGCTTTCTGCTCTTCAGGATTTTGTTGTTGTGCTTCACCATGTATTCAGGCCATGGGAAGAATATGTTCATTGCCAGCGTGCCGCCTTCCTTAAGGTGCCTGCGGGCGCATTTGAGGGTGGAAATCTGGTCTTCGCTGGTCTCCGCATGCAGGAAGGCGTTGTATGGGATGATTATGAGGTCAAATTTGCCCTTGAGGCGGAAGTTGCGCATGTCCGCGAGATGAACCTTTGGGCTGAAGCCATCTTTCTTTGCTTTTTTCTTGAGGATTTCGAGCATTTTCTGGGAAATGTCTATCCCGGTTATGTCCATGCCATCTTTCATTATGGGGAGGAGAATGCGGCCGGTCCCGCAGGCAATCTCAAGGACTTTATTCTTTCCTTTTGCAAGCCTGCGGTAGAATTCCAACTCTCCAGGCAAACCCAATGAGAAAAGGTCGTAATATTGAGCGACATCGTTGTAGAGCTTCATGAGAGGATATTTTATGCAATCTTTATTATCCTTTCCGCCGCCCCCAAGAATTCCTTCGCCCAGCCGATTTCGGTTTCCGCGGAATGCGCGGAATAGATCAACCCGTAATCAGCATCCTCGCGCAGCTCCATGCAGTCGCGGAAGTGCTCGAAATGGGATTGCTCGAGCAAGCCTTCATCAACCAGGAGGGACTTCAGGGCTATGGAAAGGCACATGTGGCTCTTCTCGCGGTAGCCCCTGGACAGGACGAGGGCTTTTGAGGTATGGAACATGGAATAGTATGCCTGCACGGTCGCCCATTTGTGGTTCCCTTCGGAATAGGATTCCTCCGCGGTTTTTAGGTCGAAGATTGCGGCGTCCATCTCTTTTTTGACCAAATCAGGCTGCAATGGAATCTGAATTATTTTTTTCTCATCAATGCATTTCTTCAGCCTGCTATCCATTCTGGCCACCGTAAAGCTCTATCCCGCGGTTTATCCTCTCGTAAAGTGGCTTGTCCTTCTTCTCCAGTTCCGCGTATTCCTGCGGGGAAAGGATTATTGCCTGGATTTTTGGGTAGGCGTCCAGGATTCTGCGCAGTTGTGATTTTTCGTTTGAAAGGATGAATAGGTCTATGTCGCTGGATTCGGTGTTGGTCCCCTGGGCGCAGCTTCCGAAAAGGATTATCCTCCTTGTGAGGGGCGATAGCTTATCTATTGCGGGCATGATGCCGTTCAGCGTCATGACCACTTTTAGTTGGCGGACCATCGGGTTTTCGTCGTTCCTCTGGTAGAAGAGCATCCTTCCTGCCCTAGATTTCTTCACTATGCCCATCCTCTCGAAGCCCTTCAGGATTGAGTTTGCCGAGCCCGTGCTTATGCCGCTTTCCTCCGCAATCTGGCGCTCGTACAGCTCGCCGTCCTTTTCCGAGATGAAGGAGAGCAGCTTCCACTCTGTTTTTGAAAACAAATTCAATTTTTTGAACATGTGTTCATTATTTTGAACAAAGTTTAAGAACATTTCGGAGGCGGACGGGGAGGGAGATTCAAAAACGAACATGAGGAGAGAAGGCAAAATGGAGTATAAAAAGAAGGGGAGACCTCC
>JACCLI010000073.1 GCA_013425455.1 Microcaldota archaeon
TTGTCATGCATGTTGTCCCGCTGGATTTGTATCCACTGGAGCAGGACTGATCGACCTTCCCATACTGGTCAAAGGTGCAGGAATTGCACGTCTTAGCGTATGCCGCAGCTGCGCAGCCTGCAAAAGAAAGCCCAACGAGCAGGAGCACTGCAAACATCCCAAACATGATTCTGCTGAAGTCCATGCCCCTATTTCTTATGCAAGCATAATAAAGGTTTTCGGGCATAAATTCACCCATGGAAAAGTTCTCCGGCTTCTACAAGCTAACAATAGAAGAGAGAATGAAATTGCTCAAATCCGAGTGCAAGCTTAGCGAGGAGGAAGTGAAAATCCTGCTGGATACCGGCTCGCTTTCCCATGAGGCTGCAAACCACATGGTTGAGAATATGGTGGGCGCCACCCATATCCCCCTGGGGATTGCGCCAGGCTTCGTAGTAAACGGGAAAGAATACGTTGTGCCCATGGCGATTGAAGAGCCTTCGGTGATTGCAGCCGCCTCCAAGGGAGCGAAGCTTGCAAAAGAGTGCGGAGGCTTTACCGCAGATGCGGACGAGCCCGTGATGATGGGCCAGGTCCAGATTGTCGGGATGGGGAAGGACGCCCTCGCCAAGTTTGAGAAAAACAAGGCGGAAATAAACGCAAAGGCAAAGGAGCTCTGCGCCCAGATGGAAAAATACGGGGGCGGCCTGCGCGGAGTGGGCGCCCGCATCCTAGAAACCAACCGGGGAAGCATGCTCATCGCGGAATTTGCAGTCGATGTGCGCGACGCCATGGGCGCGAATACGGTAAATACGATGCTGGAAGGCGTCTCTCCGCTTATTGTGGAAAAATGCGGGGGCAAGGCGCGGCTCCGCATCCTCACAAACCTCGCCCTGCTCAGGAAGGTGCGCGCAAAGTGCGTCTGGAAAAAAGGAGTGGTGAGCGAAGAGGAAATAGAAGGGATACTTGATGGGTATGCGCTTGCCGCAAACGACATTTTCAGGTGCGCAACCCACAACAAGGGAATAATGAACGGGATTGATGCGGTTGCGGTTGCCACCGGAAATGACTGGAGGGCAGTGGAAGCGGGCGCGCACTCCTTCGCAGCAATGGGAGGCTACCGGCCGCTCACGCGCTTCCACAAGGATGGAAAGGGAAACCTTGTTGGCGAAATCGAGCTTCCGCTCGCGGTCGGGACAATTGGCGGCTCGATAAAAACAAACCCCGTTGCCCAGATCTCGCTTAAGATACTCGGCGCGAAGAGCGCCCGTGAACTCTCAATGGTGATGGCAGCGGTCGGGCTTGCGCAGAATTTTGCGGCCCTGCGCGCCCTTGGAACGGAAGGGATACAGGCCGGCCACATGAGGCTGCACGGTGCAAACATCGCAGTTATTGCAGGGGCGAAGCCTGAAGAAGTTGAAAAAGTTGCAAAGAAGCTTGCGGAAAGCAAGGAGTACAGCGCCGAGAACGCGAAAAAAATACTTAAGGGACTGAGGGGCGGTTAGTTGCTATCGTCATTTCTCAACCAGGGAGTTATTCCGTACATCCTAATATTTGCGGTTTCGCTTTTGTGCAGCTACCTCTCGCTCGGCATCCTCATCCCGCGGCTGAAGAGATTCGGCTATGTGGGCAAGGACATGCACAAGGAAAGCAAGCCCGAGGTTGCGGAGATGGGCGGCATCGGCATAGTCATCGGGTTTTCCGCAGGGGTGCTTGCCGCAATCATCCTCAGCACGTTCTTCGGCCTCGCGTTCAACATCACATATGTCCTTGCAGGACTGATAACAATCCATGCGCTCGCTTTCATAGGGATCATCGACGACATCCTGGACATCCCGCAGTGGGCAAAGGCATTCCTTCCGCTCTTTTCCGCGATTCCGCTCATTGCGGTAACCGCTGCCGGGAGCACGGCGATGACCATCCCGTTCGTAGGCTCCGTGGATTTCGGGCTCTTCTACATACTCATACTGATTCCAATAGGCGTGGCGGTCGCGTCCAACCTCACCAATATGCTCGCAGGCTTCAATGGAATTGAGGCAGGAATGGGCTCTATAGCATTGATTGGGATGATTGCCATCGCATCCGCAAACCAGCAGCCGGAAATGCTCGTCCTTTACATCCCGATGCTCGGCGCGCTCCTCGGCTTCCTTCCCAAGAA
>JACCLI010000044.1 GCA_013425455.1 Microcaldota archaeon
ATCATTGTCGCTAAGATTGATAACTGCAGATAATTTTTTCTTTACAAAATACTCCGAGATATTCAGTTACCTCGAATCACGCTATCGAGACAAGGAACCTGATTTAATCAAACTTATGATCTTTGATATAGTACATCCTTCCACAGTGTACAGCGCATAGACCTGCGCTGGTTTACTCTTAGGGTATATGCAGGTCATTCTCACATCGTCATAGTATACTCCAACCCCCACTTCCACCCCGGATTCTTATCTTTCACCCAGTCTTCCGCGTTCAATACCTATTGCCCCATCCGCTTTTCCCCCTCAATACCGCTACGCGAAACCAATAGATCAAAATCAACATACTCCTCCCCCCTCCGGTTTACCAGCACGGTAACTGGCATATGTTTCAGCACACCGTAATGGTAATACATATCGAAATACAATAGATTTCTAGAATTTCTCAAAAACTTTTTAGGCACTTTCAGTATCGCGGAGGTGAGGTTCGCAGGGAAAAATAGGCCAAAGAATGGGAATGGAGAAAAATTATCGACGTAAGTGCATCTTCATTTCTTCTTTTTGCGTGGTGAATCCCCACTTCCGTACACTATCTCATCAATTTCCTGGGAAAGGTTAGGCCCGCCCTTAAAACTGAGCCTGTCCTTTACCTCAAATATGCTTGCATACTTTTTCTCTTTGCGTTCTGCCATGCGCATCAACTCGTAACGAAACAAGAAAAATCTATGTCCCACACCTAGTCCAAAAGATTTTAGGTCTTTATTCCAGGCATCAAGAAAAGAGACATCCCAGAGCTTGGCAATTCTTCCTACGAGTGTCGGTTATTATCATCGGCGTAGGGTAGTATGCCACTGGCCAATGAAGGGAAGAGGTCAGGTAACCTCCTTGGCCCTTATGCAGGACTAGAACTCATCCTTTTAAAGAATTATTGAACTGAGTATATTTGGAAAGGTCTGAGCCTATGCCAAAGAGATTAAGTTTTCCTATCTCCATAGATGCGCTTGGGGAAAGAGGGCGTCGCGTGCCTGAGCACAGCAAGCCGGACGTGCCAGACTGGGCACGGCGCGGACCGGAATTGGAACGCAGATGTGGAACGGTCCGGCTCTCCGGCCGCAGGACACCTTGGAGGCATAGAACCACACAACCCGACATGCCACAAGCCAAGGACGACCCTGATTTGAGAGTGAGGCAAACAAGGTCCACAAAGCCGGAGATCCCGCCTAAAACAGAAGAGAAGAAAGATGGTGAGACACAAGAGGGAGCCCCAGGCAGCAGCTCTAGAATCGAGGCGAAAGTCAGGGTAAAAATCAGGAGGGGGAAAAGGCTTGACAGATGTGCGGACATACTCGGGGGGTTGCCTGGTATCGAGGACTGTGCTGTGGACCAGGAGAATCAGGTCGTATTGCTGACTATTTCTGCTGCAGACAATAAGGCACTCAATGCAGTCCTTACAAAGTTCAGCACTCTTGTGGAACAGGAGTGGATGAAAGTTGATTCAAAAAAACTAAAAGAAGATCGTGCGTGATAGCTGGCGGCACGCATCATCATGTTGTGCTCATTGTGACGACGTATCTCGTCTGGTACTCATGTGGAATATGAGAAGGAGAAGAAATCCAAAAGATTGTAAGAATTTCCCAAAATTATTTTCCAAAACAAAACCGATTTAAACGTTCGAGCAAATAATCCCGCTATGGCCTACAGGAGAAACGAGTGGCTCATGGTCATGATGGTGCTGGCATCAGTCCTAATGGCCGGCTGGTTCTACCCTCAGCTCCCGGAAGTGGTCGCATCCCACTGGAACGCGGAGGGCCGGGTGGACGGCTACATGGACAAGGGAATGGCGACATTCATGCTGCCGGGGATGATGCTCCTGCTCGCGGCATTATTCTTCGTAATTCCGAGGATAGACCCCTTAAAGGAGAACATAGAGAAATTCCGGGACGCTTACGAAGAAATGGTGATAGTGATACTCGCATTCTTCCTCTTCATCTATCTGCAGACGATGCTCTGGAACATCGGGATACAGATAAGCGTGGCGCTCACCGTGCCGTTCGGGGTGGGCCTGCTCTTCATATACCTGGGATTCCTCCTCCAGAAGGCGAAGAGGAACTGGTTCGTCGGCATAAGGACGCCCTGGACCATGAGCAGCGACAGGGTATGGGAGAAAACCCACAAAGTAGGCGGGAAGCTGTTCAAGGCGATGGGAATAGTGATGATATTGAGCATATTCCTCGGAGGGCTGGCGTTCTACGTGATGATCGCGGGGATGCTTATGGTGGTGGCGTATCTCTTCTGGTATTCCTATGTGGAGTATGAGAAGGAGAAAAACAGATAGGGATTCTGGAAGAATTTAGGAATTTCCCAAAATCATTTTTCCGAGCCTTTGAGCCTGTAGAAAAGGTTCATCAGGAAAACGTTGAGGGAAGGGATTCCCCTTCCGAGAACATAAATCCCTCCAAGGACGCCGGCAACCGCGAAAATAGATTGCAGAAGGCTTGCGCCTCCGGAGAATAAGATATAAACTCCGCCGAAAGCGAGGAAAAGCCCGACGAGAAGATAGACAAAGCCGCGGAGAAGGAGCATGTCCATCAGGGAAGAATATTTACGGAATATCCAGAACTCAAGGCGTTCCTTTTTGGGCCTGCTTTCCTTGTTTGCGAAATACTCATCCAGGAACTTAGTGTGATGCTCAACAAGGCACTTCTCATGGTAGGTGAAGAATTTGAACGCGTTGCCTATTCCGAATAAGGAAGCCACAAGGTTCGGGGGCTCCTCGTGGGGCATCGCGTTGAAAGGAACGAAGGCGATCTCGGAATTGGAAACCTCCCTTCTGCATATCTGGCATTCGGCCATGCAACATCTACTTTGGTTAGGAATATAAATTATCCGGAGGGTTTCGGAAAGAGTTGGGGATTTCCAGAAAAGATTTCCGAAAGGCAAAAGTAAAGCATAATATAGTAGCGGTGGAAACCTATCCGGGTGCTTCTCATGAAAACAATCGCAGTCTTGTCGGTTTTGGTGCTTCTTGCCGGATGCACAGATTTTATGAGCAAACCTTTTTGCAGAGAAATGTTGGGTGACGTAAATTCTCATTTTGGCGGAGGCTTCCAATTTATTGGCAGTTATCCCGATATAAATTCTCAGTTTGCTTTTTGTGGATACGAAAATAAAGACAAAGAATTAAGTGTTTCGCTGGGTTACGCCAATAAGTCACAATACTTATCGCAAAGTGTCGAAGAAATGAAAGAAAATATTACATCTACAAAATTCTACACGGAAGCAACGGATAAAAAATTTGTTGAGAAAGATGGCTATGTGTATCTTTATGCAACCGGTTCAATGGTGGATCACCCGAGTCAGTGGGTGGTTTTGCGCAAGAGTTCCACATTTGTGATGGTTGATGTGGGTGCTGATAAAAAGGAGGACTTTTATCCTGAGAATACGCTCCTTGATATGGCACTGATAATAAGCGAAAAGGTGGATTGATGGCGAGGACGATTGCAATCACGAACGACGATGGATACACGGAAGGCGTACGCATACTGCTGGATTTCGCGAAATCTCTCGGAAAAGCATACGCAATAATCCCGAGCAAGCAGAGAAGCGCGGTTTCCGTCGCCATGACATTGCACAAGCCGATGAGATTGTACGAGGTGGAAAAGGATATTTACACTCTTAGCGGGACGCCGGCGGATTGCGCGGGATTCTGCATTTCCTGCGATGAATTCCCGAAGCCGGACGTTCTGTTCTCCGGGATAAATTGGGGCGATAACGCGGGATATGGGCCCCTGTTCGGCTCGGGAACAATAGGCGCGTGCTGGCAGGCGGCGACCTATGATACGCCGGCGGTTGCGTTTTCCCTCTATAGCAATAGGGACAGGATGGGATGGATGAAAAAGGATAATTGGAGGCACCCGGAAAAAATAAAGGAGGCGATGGGAAGGGCGTGGAAGGAGATAGAGCCGCAGCTAAAAGAATGGAGCTTTTTCGTCGTGAATATGCCTTCCCCGGAGAAACTGGAGAATGCGGAAATTCTATTTACAAAAAAGATGCAGAGAAGGAGGTACAAGATTCTGATTGAGAAGAGGGAAGACCCATACGGGCATCCGTACTATTGGCTCGGAGGAGGGGAAAGGCCGATAGAGGAAGGGACGGATTATTGGGAAGTGGCGAAGAACGGGAATATTTCCATCACAAGGATAAATATGGGCGGATTATTCAAAAAATGATTTGCAACCGAGCGCCTCCCACTTCAGATGCTCATATTTTTCCGGGAAGACGCGCGCAAGGTAGAAGCGCGGGTCGCGTATTTCGTGCATATGCGGTATGCTGCAGGTGACCGTGCTGAAGGCGAACTCAGCACCGATTTCGAAAACAAGGGATGAGAAGAATTTATCCCCGAGGGCATGATGGTCAATCCCTTCCCGTTTTCCTGAGAAAAATTCAATGGCCGCCTCGATGGAATCCGTTACGAGCCTGCGGAAGGAGGTCCACGCGCTGCGCGCATATCCCATCTCCTTCAGCCTTTCCCTTCCCACATGCATTGCGACGCCTTCGGTGGCGCAGAGGACCGCGTCCTTCCCGTGCTCCATCACTTCCTGCGGTGTGTTGTGCCTCAGCGCGTGCTCCTCGAAAAGTGCGTGGCCGCACTCGTGAGCCAACGTGGACGTCCTCCTCGGGTCCATGTTCCAGTGGACTTTCCACCCGTTCGCGACTATTTTTCTGCCGTAGTACCATGCGACCGGGCCGGAAAAGAGGATTTCAGCCATGGATTTCGGGCAATTAAGGAGATTTGGCCTATGTGTGAAGATAACTTCGACCTCAGGAACCGGGCGGAGGCGATCCGCGCCCAGCTTTTTCTGCGCGAATTCCATCGCGCGATACACATCTATTTTACGATAAGGCTTGAATGGGTTGAACGTGCGAAAAGCGTTTTTGCCGACTATGGGTATGGCTACCGTTGATTCCATAATAATATATCTAATAACACACTATTTAAACCTTTTTATAACACCTACGCGGCGCATTTCTCTTCGTCTATATGCACGTTGCTGAAGCTCATTACGGAAAGGCTGTGCGAAACCTCATGGACACAACAATGGAGGAATTCGCCCATTAAAACAATCCTCATGTCGCAGGGGAAATCGAAATTTCTTCTTAGGTAAGGGCCGGTGTTCCTGTGGTTTATGCCGAGGAGGTAGCCCTCTCCGAAGTTGTCCAGGAACCAGGAGGTGAGCCTCATCTTCAATCTTTCCACCTCGTCCACGACCCGCGCCGCGAGCTCCGGGCCTAGGGATTGGCGGAGCTCAAGAAGCTCGTCCCATCTCAATTGCCTAAAGCAGTCGTGGTCGAGCATGAACACTATTTCGCACCTCTCCCTGGCGAGGAGCGCCTCAACCCTGTAGACATTATCTCTGCCGTTGTGCTCGCGCAGTATTTTCTCCGCCAGGGGGTTTTCGCGGGCCCATTCCTGCCTTTTTTTCAGGTGGCGCATTCTATCTGGGTAGGGCATTTTTCCCTTCGAAGTGCATCCGTAGTGCGGGTGGACTATTATGAGCGCGTTTCTATGCATATGCAATGAATTTGGTAAAAAGGGTTTAAATGGATTTATGTGTAAATATACGCATGGCGCTCACCGCGGTTTTCTTCGATTTGGACAATACCCTAATAGATTATGCGGGGTACAAGCTGAAGACCGCAACCGCCGCCGCGGAGGAGATGGCAAAGAGGGGCTTCCCGGACACCGTTGAAAATATAGTGAAGAAGATTTTTGATGTTTATAGGAAGCACGGAATGGAATATCAGAAGACCATGTACGATGTGATTGTGCAATACGGATTGGAGGTGAACAAGGCAGAGATGTTCCAGCAGGCCTCGCTTATCGCATACAACCGTTCCAAATTCGCAGGAATAAGCCCTTACCCGGGGACCGGCAGGACCCTTAGAAAACTCAAGTGGATGGGGCTAAATCTTGCGATAGTGAGCGACGGGCTGAGGAACAAGGCATGGCAAAGATTGCTTCTGGCCGGCCTTGAGGACAGGTTCGAAGCGGTCGTCACAAGGGACGACACAGGGGAATTGAAGCCCCACAGGGCGCCCTTCGAGCTGGCCCTGCAAAGGCTCAAGGCAAAGCCGCAGAACGTGATGATGGTGGGGGATACGATAGACGGGGACATGTACGGGGCGCAACAGTTGGGCATGAGGGCCTGCCACGCGGCTTTCGGCGCAAAAGACAGGAAGGAAAATGAGGCGAAGGGAGGATTGGTGAGGGTGGAGAGGAGAGTCGTGCTCGTGAAGCCTGATTTTGTGATAAACAAACTAAGGGAACTGCCGCCTCTTGCGGCAGGACTGATGAAATAAATAGGATGCCGAAAAACCCCCCCGATTTAAGCGGGAAAACCTTTCGGCGACAAGCATTTGGAGGTCTTGCTTGTACAAGCCTCAATTTTATTTGCAGGCTCGCATTTATATTACTGTGTTAGGGTTTATAAATACACACTATTAACCACTATTTACTCCTCATAATATAGAAAGCCACGGATGAAAAGAGGGCGGAGAGAAGATTTCCGGCAATCAAAATAGGCGAATTCTGCAGATAACCATCCAACCCTAAAATGAGGGCGCCCAATGCGTAAAAAAGGATGCAGAAGTTGTGCAATCCGACGGGCTTTCCCTTCTTTGTAGAGAACGCATGGTATGCCTGCACAATCCACGCAAGGACTATGAATCCGAGCCCTACCGCGATAAGCTGTTCGACCATGCGTGGCTATTGGATGGAAAGTTTAAATTCTATCGTGTCACGCCAAGGGCCTCCTGCCTCAGAACATCCTCGTTGTCCACTCCGATTATGTAATGCAGCGCCCTTCCCTCAGGGGTTATGTATGTGCCGTGGTAGCCTTCGCCGGGCACCCACATTTGCACGTTGGGGGTGACCGACCCTTCGTGCCTTGAATACTGAAAAAGGGCCTGGCGCACGTTTTTTCCTCCATATTTGTCGCCATAGCTAATGATGAATGCCCCAGCACCTGGTGGGTAGGCGGCCAGCACGACGTGGGCCCCGCCCTGGGAATTCACGCTCATCGCCACGGCAGGAATGCCGTGCCGGCTGAGGAATTCGGCCGCAAACCAGTGTATCCCCGCACATACCGCTATGCCCCCCCTGAGCTCGTCCGGGAGCGGGTCGCCAGCGGGATGCGACGCACGCCAGTTTATGTATGTCTTCATCCAGAGGAATATGTCGTTGAGGCCGGCGTTCGCTACCCTCTGCACCTCCTCGTCGAAAATCCTGAGGTTGAACATCGCCTCCATCGCGTCCGTCGCGTATGCCTCGTCGCCGAGGAAGGCGGTGAAGAAGAGGGCCGCGTCGATGAGATCATCCACCTCCGCCTCGCTGCCCGCGTCGGGATAGGTTGAGACAAAATCTTCGAAGCTGTCCGAAGTGAGGATGCGCGTCTTTGCCCGGTTTATGGGAATGTCCCACCTTGGGTCGCCGGAGCGGCCGAAACCGTGTATTCCGGTGTTTCGTGACAGCTCCATCTCCGCGGATTCCAGGGAGGTGTTCTCGTCATGCACATAGCTGGTCGTGTTTGAAGAGTTTATGTTATCCCCTCCGTAAACCAGAGTTGCGCCGAGGCCCACCGAGGGCTCCCAGTCCCCGCCCAAAAGGTTGTCCCACTGCCTCGCTCCGGCGGCTACCCAGAGCCGCGCCTGCACGTTCTCGCCCGCGGTCCAGCTCCACGTCCCCCTGAAGCCCACCTCGTTGAAAAGCATGTCCAGCTTCCCGAATGCCAAGAGGGTATAATCATCGAATATCCTCGCCTGGAAACCGAACTCCACGTTCTGGTACCTCAGCCCGTAGTTGCCTATGTAAAGGCTTTGGGGCGGGGTTTCCGCCGCCGCGTTGCACAGGACCATAGCATAGAGGAGATAATCGAACCCTCTCCGCGGATAGCTGGTTAGTTGGAATGAGAGGCCAGTGGCCAAGTTGAAGTATATGTCGTCCCACTTGGGATAGGAGAGCGCGCCCCCGCCTACCGCGCCGAGCCTTATCCAAAACTGCCTGCTTTGATCGGAGGAATCCAGCTGGATGGGATAGGAAAATGCGAGCAGGCCGGAATGCGAGGAATAGATGTAGGAGGGCATGTTGTACATTCCCGTGAGCGTTCCGAAGTATTTGAGCTTGAACCTCCACAGTTCCGCCTGCGGCGTGAAGCGCAGGTTCCCGAAGGGCGCCGGCATGTCGTAGAACCATATGTTTCCCGCGCGCAGCTCCACGAGGTTCCTGTACGCGGCGTCCACAAGAATCGCGTTTGCCGCAGGGTTTCCTATCACGCTTCCGCCTATGCTGAAATCGTTGTCCAGCCGTATCCTCGTCTCGCTCTCGGAAATGTCCGAGCCTGCGGAAGGCGCGGTCTGGGTGTCCTGGTATGAGCTTATGGGCTGGCCCATGGGCTGGAAATCGAGGAAATTAGCGCGGAAAAAGGTGTCCGGAGGGATTGTGGGAGCCTGCTGGGCGTTTTCCCCAGAGTAGGCGCCGTTATCCTGGTTTTCCGGGGATTGCTGCGAATTGGGGTTTCCGTCCGCCTGCCCGGGAACCGGTGGTTGGGGTGCCTCCTGCGCCTTCGCGATATTTGTTGCCGTGGGGGATAGGGAGAGAAGCATAGAAGTTGTGAACGCGGCGAGCTTCACCGTTGCCCTCCTGAAAAAGTTCGGCTTTTTTGGCTTGTGCTTTTTAATTTCACCTGAAGAATGAGAAGATTCCGTTCCGGTTTTTCCATACTGTAGTTGCATATGGGCCCCCATTCTACTTTGCCATAAAGAGTATTTAAACGTAGCGAATGGTGGAATGCGGGAGAGGTAAATCGGAATCAGACGACCCTCTTTTCTTCATCGCGCAAGCGCTCAGTAATACCTCTTATCATCACGTAATAGGATTTTAGTTAAGATTATATATAAATGTGCCGAAAACCGCGTTATGTACGAAGTCAGGCTCATCACCCCGGAGGAAAAGGAAAAGGAGGTCGCGAAGATTTACGCGAAGCCGCTCCTTGAAAGGAAGGCGGAGATATACGGCACTTGCATCAAATTTTTCACCGATAATGAGGAATACTACAGGATGTGGGGCGAAAGCTTCCGCCCGATGCTGGAGGGCATAAGGCCGCATGGAAGAGTGATTGCCGTAAGCGGGGAAACGCAGGAGATACTTTACGAATGGAGCTCCAAGACCGTGATCGTAAAGGGATGCGATTATTACGGATGGGTGAAGAGCATCGCACTCGCGCTGGTTGCGGAATTCCTGGAAGACTTTTCCTCCGAGCACAGGAGGTATTCCATCCACGGGAGCTATGTGGATTTCGGAGGCAGGGGAATTGGGATAATAGGGCCGAGCGGGAGCGGAAAAACGACGCTCACGTATGGATTGTTGCTGGACAAGAACGCGTCTTTCCTGACGGATGACTGGTTTTTTGTGAAGGTGGGGAACGGGGTGAGCGTATACTCCGCGGAGAAAAACTCATACATAAGGGGAAATATAGAAGATGATTGGAAGGAATACAAAACCATACTCACCAAGGCGCCCCTGAGATACGATAATAAGGGAAGGGCGGTCGTGGACGTGAAAATGCTTTTTGGGGAGGAGAAGATCAAGCAGACTTCGGAGATGTGCGCCGCGGTGCTGCTCACCCGTGAACCTGGGAAGCCCCCGTTCCGGGAGGTGAAGCCCGGGGAGGCGCTCGCATTCCTGCAGAAGAACGATTTCTGCAATCCCCACCAGCTGGTGCGGGACAGGAGCAAAAGGGAAGTACGCGCGGAATTCTTCAAGGAAATCCTCTCCAGGATGCCGGTCTACATCCTGAATACGATAGAAAAACCTAAGGAATCGCTGAAAAGAATGGAAGAAATAACAAAAAAATTGTAATTAACAGATCTTCGCGAGCACGAGCCCGTAGATGAGGTCGATTATCAGCCCTGTGAAGGCCCATATGGCCATGAGGGAGAGCGGAAGATTCACAATCAGTATCATCCCTAAAGTTCCCGGGAGCGTAGTGATGAAGAACAGCAAGAGCCCGAAGCATGCGCCCATCCTCATCCAGCTCCCGTCCGCAAGCACCGGCCTTATGTAGTGGAAGAACCACGTGTAGATGAACGCAATCACGAAGCTTGAGGCAAGCGAAGCGAGGAAGAATTCCATAGGGGGCGGCCCTGCGGTCGGCATCATCAGCTTGCTCCAAACGGAGAAATAAGCCGGGTCCATGTAGTAATCCATAGTTAGAATGGATTCCACCATCCTCAGCACAAACCCGATTATCATCAAAAGCACGGCAATCCCGACCATGCGTGGAATGCCGCAGCTTTTTGGTTTTTCAGTTTTTGCCATGGAAAAAGAAAGAAGAGAAAGAATATAACTTTTTTGGGGTGATGGGAGGGGGAGGATGCTCGGCGGGCAAAAGGAATATTCGTGCCGCTTAAGCAATAGCGTTTAAAGCATTTACAAATAAGTGTGTGCAATGGATCCAGTAGAAATCGTGATAATGGCCGTGCTGATAGGGTTTTCCGCATTTTTCTCCTCATCCGAGATTGCGCTTGTGAGCCTCTCAAAAACGCGCGTAAACGCCATCCTGGACATAGACAAGAGCAGGGCCGCGGAGAAACTCAAATACCTAAAGGACCACCAGGATTCGACCATAATAGCCATACTGGTGGGCAACAACCTTGTTAACGTGGCTGCCTCGGCAATCGCAACCAACATCGCGCTCGGGATTTTCGGGAATGCGGGAATCGCGGTGGCGACCGGCGTAATGACGCTCGTGTTGCTTACATTCGGGGAGATAACCCCAAAGATGTTCGCGGTAGCGAACGCGGAGCGGCTTGCCCTTTTTGCAGCCACCCCGCTTTACTACATCAGGTGGGTCCTCTACCCGGTCGTGTGGTGCTTCAAGAAATTGAGCATCGCCGTGCGTTCCAAGATGGTCTTTGCATCCAAATACCCAAAGATTACGGAAGAGGAGCTGCTCTCGCTAGTGGACCTTGGGGCCAAGGAGGGGGAGGTGAGCAAGGTTGAGAGGGAATTCGCGGTGAACCTCTTCAAATTCGGGGACAAGACGGCTAAGGATGTGATGGTGTCGCGGGAGCACATATTTGCGATGCCGGAGGACGCGACAATAAGGGACCTCATAGACGAGATGGCCAGGCTGAAGAAAACACATACGCGTGTGCCGATATACGAAGGGGACCTGGACAACATCACGGGCAAGGTCTACATAAAGGATCTGCTGGATTACGTTTTGCGCGGGGATACGGGCCGCACCCTCAAAAAAATGAAGCGCTCCATAAAATTCGTCCTGGGAAACAAGAGAATAGATGAATTGTTCCGGGAGCTGCAGGAGAAGAGGCAGCACATCGCGGTGGTGCGGGACGACCGGGGCCTCACCATGGGCGTGGTCACCACGGAGGACATAATAGAGGAAGTGGTGGGCGAGATATACGACGAGTTGGAGATATAGAAATCAATATAAAGGGTTTTGTGCAAGTTCAACTGTTTTTTAGGGTGTATTTGAATGACAGAGCGAAGACCATTTGATGTGCTGAACGCGGCGCTTAACAACACGGTTGTGATAGGGCTGAAGGGCGGCGTAACGTTTAGGGGAGTTATGGTTGCATACGATGTGCACATGAACCTCGTGCTGGAGAAGGCGGAGCTTCTCGTCAACGACGAGGTGAAGAAGGGCATAGGCACCGTGCTTCTCAGGGGAGACAGCGTCATATACATTTCTCCCTCCTGAATAAAGTGCGTGCAAAGAGTTGCAATGCGAAGTAGGAAGGGTTCAGAAAAGCAGGGGAAAATGGGGGGATTCAGTCGACGCCCCGATATATGGGGCGGAGAGCGAAGTAAGCTTTCCCCGCGTTTTTTCTAGGGCTTGTAGCTCAGCAGCAGAGCGCTCGCTTGGCATGCGAGAGGCCGGGGGTGCGATTCCCCCCAAGTCCACATGGAAGGGAAGAAGGGGGCATCTGCTCAGGAAAAACCGGAGGAGAAAAAAGAGGATACGAAGAAACTCATCATCCAGGTAATAGTCGTATTGGTCTGCCTCGGCTTCATACTCGAATCATTCGCATTCGGCTCGAGAGGCAATGGCAACGATGGGATGGATACGGACAACCAAACCTTCACAGGGGTTGCCGAGGTCAACATCACCATTATGGATTACAGGCCATACCTCTACATGGACGGGATGCTGAACGGCTCGGCCAAGGCGGAGGTAATGGAGATTCCCGGGGTGGAGGAGATAATAGACGAGACGGCGAGGAGCGTGATTTCGGTTTCGGACTCGTCAAAGACTTCCGAGGTTTATTCGAAATTAAAAAGAATGAATATCACCACTTATACGCTCGCAACCTTGGGGATGCCCGCTTATTTCCAGATGGTGCTCGCGAACGGGAGCACGGCGAACGTTGCCGGAACAAGGTTCGACTACATGACCGAGCCGGTTTCTAAAGTTGGCGGAAAGATGCTCATGAGGCTGGTGATAATTACGACGGGGGAAATCCCCACGGGAATGAGCAGCATCTCGCCCCTCCTTTCAACCCAGCAGATTGATTATGACGCGGAAATATCCGAGTCCACCGGAAAAACCTTCTACTACAGCATACCCTGGGAAAGCAGGAACCTTGATGTGGGCGCGCTGAAAACCGAGTTCGGGGCGGAAAATGTGGATTTCGCCCGCAATGACAATGTCCTTCTCGTGGCTACCCTGGGCCCGCAGGAGATGATTTCAAAGAAGTTCGATTATGTGGGCACAATAAGCGAGAGGGCGATAAGCGTGAGGCAGAACTTCACGGACAAGGATAGGGTGCTCCTCGATTTCGGCCAGGATTCCGTTTTCATGAACTCCTCGCTGGTGATCCACTCGGAAACGCAGCCGGAACTCAATTTCACCCCAGAGGTCAAATACATCTACACAATCATAGTCCCGGAAAGGATAGGCGAATACAATTTCTACACCGATTCCGCGGAGGTGGTAGCGTCTGGCGAGATGAACGGAACCATCCCGGTGACGATAAATGCGAGCGTCCTTGGGGAAACGGTGATGGAGGTTACGGGCGCAGTGGAGAGAGTTACTGATTAGTTCGCGTTCACTTTTGGTATTTTCACTCCGACTATTTTTGAGATTCCATCCACCCTGGAGACTCCCATTATTGCCTCGGCCATGCCCATTATGGAATCGTCGTGCGTAACCACGATAAACTGGGACTGCGCGGAGATGTTGCGCAGGAGCTTTGCGAGCTGCTGGGAGTTTGCCTTGTCCAGGGATTGGTCCACCTCGTCTAAAATGTAGAAGGGAGAAGGCTTGAAGAACTGCAGCGCGAAGACGAACATGAGCGCGAGAAGAGTCTTTTCCCCCCCGGAGAGCGCTTCGAGCGAGCTTTCCCTATTATTCCTCTTGACCTTGAGGTACATCCCGCTGTTGAAAAGGTCAGCCGGGTTGTCCAGGTGGAGGTAGCCCTCCCCCATGTTGATGTATTTGAACATGTTCTTGAAATTTTCATTAACGGCGTTGAACGCCTCGAAGAACGCCTCCTTCTTTTTCTCCTCTATGGAGTTCACCATGTCCATTATGGCATTGCGCTCCACGCGCAGTTTTTCGAGCTTGTCCTTTATCTCTGCGATTTCCGCGGACTTCCTCTCATATTGCTCGGGCGCAGCCATGTTCACGTCCCCGAGCTCGGAAATCTGCTGCTCCAGGCTCCGCATGCTCTCGGTGAGCTTTTCCTTCCCCTTCTCCAGAAGGGGCTCCACGCCCGCGTAGTTCTCCATTTCCGCCTTCAGGTCCTCGAGGCGGGTGTTGAGCGTCGCCAGCT
Source organism: Microcaldota archaeon (assembly GCA_013425455.1). GTDB lineage: Archaea > Micrarchaeota > Micrarchaeia > Anstonellales > Bilamarchaeaceae > CAIXOA01. The sequence goes on from JACCLI010000044.1 coordinate 13,852, forward strand.
CTATATCGTATTGGTGGCGCTGCTTTTCCAGCTTGGAAAGCTCCATGTTGAGTTCGCCCCTCCTCTTCCCGATTTCCTGGAGCTCCGCCTCGAATTTCTTGGATTTCTGGAGAAGGGCGTCGAGCGCCTTGCTTGACTCGCCTATCTTCTTCTCTATGGAATCTATGAGCGAAACCAGCTCGTCCACGCGCTTCCCGTGCCCCGCAAGCTTCTTGTCAAGGGCGGAAAGCTGGGATTTCAGCCCGGAGAGGCGGAAATTCCTTTCCTTTATTCCCTGGTGCCGCATCTCCACTTCCTTCAGGAGGGTGTCAAGATACGCCTTTCTGGATGAGTAGGATTTGGTGAGCTCCTGGTGCTCCTTTTCCACGCTGCGCATGGCCTCCGCGCTCTTCTGCTCCGCTTCCTTCAGCTCATCGTTCTTATCGGAAATCTTTTTCTCAAGCTTGGAGATGGAGGTATCGTAGCCGGAGAGCTTTTCCTTCATTGAGGAAACTGATTTTTGCAGGTCGGAAATCTCCTTTCTCGCATCCTCGGCGATTTTTCTCCTCTTCTTCGCCTCGGCCTCCGCCTTCTTCGCGGATTCCGTTTCGAGTTCGCATTTCCTTATTTCCACTTCCAGTTCGGAGCGCTCCTTGCGCAGTGTTGACATCTCCTCCCGTATGTTGCGAAGGTCGGTGAGTACGGAATTCTTGGTCTCGCGAAGGGTTTCCGCCTCCTTTTCCACCTTGGAAAGCTGCGCAGAGACCGCGATTCCGCCCCTGGTTTTGCCTCCGGTAATGAGGCCGGATCGCTCGAACAATTCTCCTTCGAGGGTGACCATCCGTGCGTTCCCTATGCCGATTTTTTTAGCTTCCGTGGAATTAGATATGAGAAGGGTGGAGCCGAAGAGGAATTCCACCGCCCTCCTGTGCTCGGGCTTGAAGCGGAGGAAATCCATCAGCATCCCCAATCCTCCGGAGCCGCCTCCGGATTCCGGGGCCCGTATTTCTTTTATTGGAATGAAGGTTGCCCTCCCCACGGCCGCGGTCTTGAGATGCTTTATGCATTCCGTTGCCGTGGAGGCATCGTCCACTACAACGTAGAGAAGCCTCTGGCCCGCAGCCGCATCGATCGCCTCCGCGAACTTCGGGTCGAATTCGATTAGTTCGGCGACCGTGCCGTGGATTCCGTTAACTTTTGTCTTTAATTCGGATATGAAACGCAACGCGGGGTTGAAAGCGGTGGGCGAGGATTGCACGCGCAAAACCGCGATCTTTTCCCTCACGTCCAGGAGGCTCCGGTCTATTTCCGCGCTCTGCTCGTTCAAATCCTTCTCCTTCTGGAAGAGGCGGTCGAGCATCTGCACGACTTCGCTTTTCCGCGAAGAGAGGACGGAGATGGATTTTTCAGCCTTGGATTCCTCGCCCTCCCCTTCTGTGTATGCCGCGGCTATCTTTTCCTTCTCCTCGCATATGGCGGAAAGGCTGCGTATCTCGCCCTCGCGCTGGATGCGTTCCTCGCGCACGCGGGCGATTTCTTTCTCCAACGAGGAAAGCTGGGAACGCACCGCGGCGACCAGCGGGTCCTCGGAATAGCTGACGCGCTTCTTTTCAAGCTCGTCCACCTCCTTTTTCAGGGAGGCGGTTTTTCCCTCGATGGATGATATCTCACCCTCTTCGGATTTGATTTCCTTCGTGACTTCGGAAATATCGGATTCTATTTTCCCCTTGTTGTCCTTTCCGTCGGAAAGGGCCTGCGTGTGGGAGCCGAGCTCCGCACGCGCGTTCTCCATCTCCTTGAACAGGTCGTCGCGCTTCTTCTTCTTCCCTATCTCGTCCATCAGGCTGTTCTTCTCCTTGTCCACGTCCGCGACCTGCTTCTCCAGTTCCGAGAGCGAGGCGTGCAGCTCATCCTCCCTTTTCGTGGAATCCGTGACCTTGTCGTTTATTTTCTCTACTCTGGATGAGTTGGAATTCAATTCAAGGTTAATGAGGGTCGCCTTCACGCGCTTAAGGTGGTCGCGCGCGGAGACGAAAGAGTTGGCGCGGTTCTTCTCCTTCTCCAAATCCCTGAGGAAGGCCTCCCTCTCCCCCGTCACGAGGTTCGCCTCGCGCATCCGGTTCTCCACCACTTCCAGCTCGCCCATCGCCTCCTTCTTTTTGTCTTCAAACTCGGAGATTCCGGCTACTCCGTCAATAATTGTTCGCCTCTCTTTTCCACCCATGTCGATGATGCGCTGGACCTGCCCCTGCGCGATAACGTTCCTTCCGGTGTCGTCAAGGGAGAATTTCTTGAGGAATTCCAAAATGCCTGTGCGGGTGGAGCGCTTCCCGTCCAGCCTGTAGAGAATTTTTCCGTCGGCGCGTATCGCCCTCCTCAGCTCATGTTTTTTCTTCCCATCTTCGAGGAATGTGAGTAGAACATCCGCATATTTTGAATCCTGGCAGATGAGATCCTTAACTTTTTTAGCGCGCAGGGATTTGAGAGACTGCTCGCCCAATGCGAAGCGGATTGCATCTAAAACATTGCTCTTTCCGCTCCCGTTCGGGCCGGCGAGGCAGTTGAAGCCGGGGACCAGCTGGAGGTCGGACCTTTTGAAGGATTTGAAGCCCCTCATCTTTATGTCTGAGATTGTGAACATTGCGCCTGCCTCTCGTATTTTTGAGCGCAAAACCTTCGGAAAAACAATTTAAAAACCTGCTTAAAGGTCTTCGGAAAACAGGGTGTAGCCGGCGAGCTTGTACAATGCCTTTGCGGCTACCAAATCGCTTGCCGGATTGTCCGCAATCGGGGCAAGTTCCACCACATCGAACCCAACAATCTCCTTTTCCTTCCCGACCGCGCGGCAGATGTCTATGAAATCCTGCCAGAGGAGCCCTCCAGGCTGGGGGGTCCCCACCGCGGGGACAAGCGAGGAGTCGAATCCGTCCATGTCCAGGGAGATGTAGACGCGGTCGCCGAGAATTTCCAATATCTCGTCTATGTCATAATTCCGCTCGAAGAACATCGTGTCCTTTTTTCCAATAGAATCCAGGTATTCGATGCACTCGCGGGTGGCGCTCCTTATCCCCACCTGGGCGACGGAATCCACGAGCTCGCGCATCCTGCGCGCGGCGCAGGCGTGGGAGTATTTGGAGCCTTCAAATTCATCTCTCAAATCCGAGTGCGCATCAATGTGCAATACGGAAATGTCCTCGTCCTTAAGCGCCTGGACAGCGCCCACGGAAACGGAGTGTTCTCCCCCGATCACCACGGGTATTTTTCCGTCCGAAAACACCTTGGAAACGGCGAGGCGGACCATTTCCACGACCTTTTCCGGCCTCTCCCCCTCCGCTATTTTGAGCGGCTCCATCACGTGGAAGCCTTCCTCAATAACTTCCCGCTCCAATTCAATGTCATAATCCTCCACCTCGTAGGAAGCTTTTAGGAGGGCGGCTGGGCCGTTTTTCGCCCCCTTCCTGAAGCAGACCGTTCCCTCGTAAGGAACCGGAATTATGCACACTTTCGCATCCTTGTAGGGGTCGTTCCTTTCCATAAAACTCAAAGCCATGCTCACACCTCATCACCACACCCCAAAGCCCAAAAAACCCGCATTATGCATGCAGGTGGCGATGAGGTGTGAAATCACACTGTTTTTTAACTTTCTTTTAGATTAGTGGTGCATGTTTAAAAAATTAGGGGAGTTCTTCAAGCTGGTGCGGATTCAGCACGCCATCATGCTCGCCATCGCGGTATTCGTGGGCGAGGTGATTGCGCTCGGGGGGATGCCGCCGCTCGGGATGATTTTCCTTTTCGCATTTCTGGTCCCGATGCTGAGCGAGATGGGCTCGTTCGCACTGAACGATTATGTGGACGTGGAGACCGACAGGCTGAACAAAAAGCAGGGGAGACCACTCGTAGACGGGACGCTTTCCACGGATTTTGCGCTCAAGTTCTCGGCAGGGGCGTTCATCCTTTCAACAATGATTGCGCTGGCGATAAACTGGATGGCGCTCATTGTCGCCGTATTCTTCAACATTTTCGCGGTTCTTTACAACATAAAACTCAAGGACCTCCCATTGATCGGAAATATGTATATCGCCGCAACGATGGCGATTCCGTTCGTATTCGGCGCGGTTGTGTTCGGCCTGGAGCCGACCATGACGATTTGGGTGATTGCGGCGATGGGCTTCGTGGCGGGCCTTGCGAGGGAAATAGTGAAAACTGTAGAGGACATGGAGGGGGATGCGGAGGCAAGGAAATCCAAGACGCTTCCGATGGTCGTCGGAAAAATGAATGCATTGGCCATGGCCTCTTCGCTCTTCTTCGCATTCGTTCCCCTGAGCCTCGTGCCCTTTGTGGGCGGGCTCACGCTTTCGCTCTTTTCCGGAATCCTTCTCGGGCTCGCGGACTTCGGGCTTCTGTGGATAGGGATTTACATAATAATTTCGAAGGACATGAAGGCGCCCTCGAACGCGGCGAACTATTCGCTCCTGTGGATTTTCCTAGGGCTGATGGCGCTGCTGCTTGCTTCGATAGGATATTAAAACTAACATGCGAATAGTGGGCATCAAGGCTTGGTGAGAAAATGGGAATGTTCGATGGGATTTTTGGCAAGAGACAGGTCGAGGCTGCCCCAGAGGGAAAGCTTGAGAAGGAGATGGACAATGTGGACAACAACCCTGTCCAGGAATCCGCGGATTACTACATAATAAGGGTAAATATCGGCCCCGAGGGGAACACCAAACCAGTAACCAGGGCGATGGCGCCGGACAAAATCATTTTCACAAACCTTTCCGCGCTCTCCAAAAATCCGGAGAAGGCGAACGAAGTGGTGAAGGTGCTGAAAGGGATGGTGGGCAAGCACGGCGGGAGCATCGCGATGGTGAGCCCGGAGCTTCTTGTGATTACGCCCCCGAAGGTCGGGATACGCAGGGAAAAGCAGGCCGAAGAGGAGAAAAAGGAATAAAACTAGGCGGTTGCAGAGTCCTCGGGCATCCTGTAAATCATTTTTCCGGCCGGGCTTTTCGCGTCTTCAACGAACCCGTGCCGCTTATAATGCCTCACAAGGCCTTCGTCCGCAGGCAAAAGCTCGATTCTGCTTATGCCGTTCTCCCTCGCGATTTTCCTCACCTGTTCCATAATTATGCTGAAGAAATCGAATCCTTTCCACTCCCGGGGCGGCTCGAAGTATAGGGAGAGGACGAAATCCCTCAAGCCGGGGACGTGGCTGTCTATTGAATGAATGTATATGCTGTCCTGCCCCACCTGTAGCTTGGCGACCACCAGGTACCCTTTGTGGTCCGGCGCCACCTCGTCAATCCATACATGGACGTCTTTGCAGTATTCGCCTTCTCCCTTGTTTACGCATTCAACGGTGAACTTCTTGCCCATCAGGTTCCCATACGCCGGAAGCCCGCTTATCGTCTCGGAAAGGGGCTGGAGCTTGCGCTCGGCGAATTGTGCACTCCTCACCTGCGGGGGCAGGGGGGTCTGGGAGCTCGAATGGCGCTCGTTCATGTGTATATTGGTGTGATAAAGTGTTTATAAAGGTAGTGGTAGAATGAGGATAAAGAGGGATATTTATAAACTCTCTTGCGCAGAATAATATTATGCATGCGGGCCGCGGCCCAATCCCGGCAAAAAAGCTCGGGGACGGGAAGACTGTTAGGGGAATGGTCATTGACCCAGCGATAGCCGGGCTGGAAAAAGGCGGGGGGGTTCCGGCAGAAATCATTGTCACCATGCTAAGGCGCGGGGAGTACCGGGAGGCAAGCGCGATAGGGAGGGCGGCATCGAAGGCCCTTTGGGACATAACCAATGACACTTCGGTTGAAAAATCATATAGAAAAAGCGCTGCGGGGATGCTTCTGGGGATTATGGAAAAGGAGATGCCGGTTGAGGATGTGGCGATGTGCCTCCTGCTTGTCGGGTATCCAAGGGAAAGTGAAGTTGCGAAGATTGATTCGCCAAAAGTGGATGCGGTGCTAAAAAATATTCTTCTTAACGCCGATGAGGAACAGGAGGTGCGGGCGAGGGCCGCGCTCGCGCTGAAAGAAAGGGGTTTCGCCGGATTTGAGAGGCCGGATGATAATGCCTGCTATCTTTTTTTCACATCGAGAGAAGAAAAAATACCCTCCTGCGGGCTTGCGGCGGTGCCGTTCCTTCTCGAAAGGCTGCGGAAGGACCAGAATTTTTCCAACAAGATCATCGCGGCGCGGCTTCTCGGGGAGATTTCCGACCTTTGCCCGGAGCCCTACGATTGGAGGGATGTTGTGAAAACCCTAAGGAGCATCGCGGAAAGCCAGGATGAGAGGAGGGTGCCGAAGGATATGAGGCATGCTGCTTCATGCGCATTTAAGAGGATAACCGGCGTTTTTCCGAGCCAGGGCAGGGACCCTTCAACTACTGGCCCTGCTGAGGATTAGAGGGCTTCTGCTGCTCTGGGGGCTTCTGCTGGGGCTGAGCTGAAGGTTTTGGCTGTTCCTGCGGCTTTTGCTGTGTTTGCTGTGCGGGTGCCTGCTGCCTCGGTTGGTAAGGCCTCTGCTGCCTTTGTTCGCCCCTGTGGCCGTACTGCGTTCCGTAGGGGCCGCGCTCGGGCTTGTTCCTTTCCCTGGAGACCTCCTCCGCATTTATCATGATTAAAATATCTGCGGTGTTGCGCAGCGCGACGGAAAATCCGGGCTCGATTCCCACTACGAGCGTCTTCTTTCCGTGCTCCTTCGCCTTTGTGAGTGCGGGGATGAAATCGGTGTCCCTGGTCATGAGCGCTATCACATCTATTTCGGGGTTCACAATCTGCTCCGTGGCTTCCACCGCCATGGTAACGTCCACGTCGCCCGTGGTGATTTTTGGCTCGAAGCCCTGGTTCACCATCGCCTCTATGAGCTTGTCCGAGGAATACTGTTTGAACCAATGTAGTCCTGTTTATTGCAGCCCCGACAGCTTGTCTTATTTTTACATTGTCAAATGGAACACGTTTTTCTTGCAGAACCAAGTATTGAATGAATGCTCCTGTGCCTTCCCAGACATGTAGATTTGTGTTTGATTTCATTGAGTTGATGTCTGTGGCCCCAAGTTGCCTAAAGGCAATGTCAACATCTCCTGCGGTCATCGCCGTCGCCAACCCTGTGGAGTCTGCGTAGAATTTTATCACCATGTTTTTGGTCTTTGGGTAACCTTCGCCTGCGTTCCAATAGTTAGGATTAGCCTCAAGCTGCATTTCCGTATCTTTTCCCGCCACCCTAGTCCAGCTCTTAAGCTTGTATGGACCTAAACCCATCGGGTGGCTTCCTCTAGGGTCTCCTTGCTTGTACTCGATCACATCTGTCAAG
>JACCLI010000009.1 GCA_013425455.1 Microcaldota archaeon
TTCCTTGAGCAGTGATTTTGCCTCCTCGGACTCGGAGTCTTTTACTATTATTTTTCCGGAAGGATAAAGGGAGAAGGATTTTCCCTTGTAGGCGAGGGTGAGGAAGACTTCGGTGAGCGCGAGGATGTCCACATTCGGGGGAAGGGATTTCTCCGCCTTCCTGATGTCTATTTTTCCGCGCATGCGCAGCTCGCGGGTCTTTGCGGTCACGCACGGGGAAAGGATGATGTAGTCCATAAATGCACCGTACACGTAAAGGATGTGCGAAGAAGGTTAAATAGATTTCTATTCCCTCATCAGGCCCTCGAAGAACTTCCGTATGGAAGCCTGGTTGTTCCCGGAGAACTTTATGTAGAGCATAAGGCGGCTGAACACGCGCGGGGAAACGGCGCCCACGAGGTCCTCGGCCTTTATCGCCTCGTTTCCGTCCACGAAATCTATGAGGCGGGCAAGGTCCTTCTGCGGGTAGTGGCTGGTCTTGCGGGGGTTGTTGTCCCTAAGCTTTAGCTTTGCGAGGGTGGTTGCGAACTCCCGGCTGTGGCCCAAAACCATCTTTTCATATGCCTTGAACCTCTCCTCAGGGGAGAGGACGAGTATCTCATGAAAGTCGTCCACGGTTTCCCGCATGTGGGGAACGTAGGTCCAGATTATCTGGTTTTTGTGGCTGTCGGAAAGGACGTGGTAGTGCTCGGGTAGCATTGGCACTGGGAACTGCGGGAGATGGGGGAACCCGTTTTGTTCCTTTTTCTCCTCCTGAGACTTCGTGTTTTCGTATCTCAGTATCATATGCCACCTTGTGCGGGAATAGTGGGGCTGAGGTGCTTTATAAATATTCCTATTTTTGCATTAGTGCGGAGAGGCAATGCGCTGCAAGCCTCGGATGGAGTATCCTCGTGGGGTGGTCCATGTTTTCCCTTTCCTCAAGGTATCTCTCTATTTTGAAGAAGGAGAGGGTTTTGCCGGCGAGGTTGAGGGCTGGGTCGGGAAGGGCACCGTATACGAAATGGGCGAACTTGTGCATGCGGAGGTCCTTGTGGTAGAGCGCCCTCCATTCCCTCTCGTAAAGCTCGGGGGTGAAGGCGTGCTTTCCTGCGAGCCTTGCGCAGGAGGTGCCGAAGAAGACTCCGCCCCCGGTGGTGGATTTCACCTGGCCTGCGGCATCCCCTGCGAGGAGGATGTTTTTTCCTCCTGAGCGGAGGGAGGTTTTCTTCCTGCATTCAAGCGGGATGAGGGCGAAGCGGATTTCTTTTGAGAGCTGAATGCCTATTCTCTTGGAAAAGGAGTGGAGGGCGGGGAGGGGGTTCCTTGGGAGGAGGGTGCCTGTGCCCATCTCGGCAAACTCCTCGTTGTGCGGGATGAGCCAGGAGAAAAAGCCGGGGGAGGCATTGTTGGAAAGGTAGGCGCGGATGAAATGCTGGTTTTCGCCATCATATCTTACTTTGCATCTCGCGGTGAGGGCGAAGCGGCGGATTTTTGGAAATTGGAAATGCGAAGCGACGGTGGAATTGGGGCCGTCCGCGCCTATTATGGAATCCCCGCGGAATTGGGAGGAAATGCGCTCGTTGCGGGTGAGTTTTGCGCCCTCGGATTCCGCCTTATTGGAGAGGGCGAAGTCGAAGGAGGCGCGGTTGATTACGAAGGCGATGGGCTTCTTTGCGTCTATCTTCATCTTGTGGCCGGAGAAATCTAGGATCGCGCCGTGCATCGGGTTGAGGGAGTATTTCTTGTAATCTATAATGTCGGAGAGGGTGTGGAGGCCGTCTTTGGAAATGAGGCCGGAGCAGTCGATTGGAAAGCCCGGGACGCTGTGCTCCTCGCTTATTTCTACTCTATGGCCTTCACGCAAAGCAGAGATGGCGGCGACGGAGCCGGCTGGGCCTGCGCCGATGACGTGGACAGAATTCATTGGACTGATTAGCGCAAAAAGGTTAATAAAAACGAGAGGGAATGGAATTTGGTGGAAGCATGTTTGAGAAGAATGTCGGGCAGGCGGATAAAATAGTTAGAATTGTTGTTGGGGTTCTGGCGTTGGCGGGATTCTTCCTCGGGTGGCTTGCTGCGCCGTTTAGCTATGTGCTGGTGCTCATAGCGATAATAATGTTCGCGACTGCGGCGCTGGGCACGTGCGGCCTTTATTCTCTATTGGGAATAAGCACCGCGAAGAAATAAATTAAATGGATTAGTTATCCTTGCCTTCGCCGGTTTGGTCCTTGACTATTGGCTGGGCGGCTGCTTCAGGCTCCGCCGCAACAGGCGCATGTTCAGCGACGGGAGCAGGTTCGGCAGCTGCTTTTGGCTCCGCAACAACGGGCTTGGCAACAGGTGCGGGTTCAGCAACTGGCGCAGGTTCTGCGGCCGGTTCGGCCTCAGGATCGGTTTCCAATTGCTGGGCTTCGGCTTTCGCCATTGCGAAATTCTCGAGAAGCTCTGCTTTCTTGTTCTCGTTCCTGTTCTTCATCATGTCCTTCGCAACCGGAAGTATGACCCCGGATACGACGGCGGCCGTGATGAACACGAACACAGGGATAGCGGCGCCCGGCGCTGCCTTGAAGAAAGACGTGGCGATCTGGTTGAGCTGGCTCCATGCGCTCGAGTTGTCTTCCACTTCCACCAGCTTTCTGCCAGTGTCTATGAGGCTAGGGAGGTGGTAGAAGGAAAGCGCAATGAACGCGGTCTTGGAGAAGGACTTGACGGACTGCGCGACTGCGTCCACCTTCGCCATGGCCTTCTCGTTGGCGAGCGCGAATGCCTCATTCACCTTTTTCCATGCGGCCTTAAGGCCGCGCCATGCCTTGCTGCCCCAGAGGATTGCGATGCCCGTACCTATGCTTGCCGGAATTATCGCGGTTGAGAAAACGTCCTTTAGGAAATCCAGGGCGCTGCGCCAATTGGTGAAAAAATCCGTGACGACCCCGAGGGCGGAGTCAAGAGCGGTCCTTCCGTTCGACCAGTCGCCTATGTTGTCAATGACCTGGTAAAGCAATGATACGCCGGCTGTGCCAACGCCGAGCTTCTTTGTCTTTTGAAGAGTGTCTGTGGTTATTGCCTCCTCCACCTTTTGTATGAGCCCCTTCTCCTTTGCCGGCTCCTGCGGCTGAGCCTGTTCGCCCGCATCCATCTTTGCGATGCTTATTATGTGCTCGGGGGAGAGCTTGTGGCGCCTGCCGGCTTCCAAAAGCCTCGCGAGTGCCTGCTGCTGGGCCGCAATCCTGGAGATGTCGGCAACCTGTCCTTCGATCGGGGCGCGCACCTGGCGTGCCTGGGCCGTAGCACCAGTATTAGGGGCGTTATTCTGATCTGCCATGGTATAATAACCACAAAAGCCTTTTTAAATATTTCCTTTTTTGCCCATAAATGAACACTCTAAATCCTTATAAAAGGTTTTGTGGGTAAATAGGAATGCTCTTTGGTTAGAAGAGTTGCACGCTCCTTCCCGAAAAGCGTAAGGAGTGAGTGCAAAGAGTTTCAAAGTGAAGTGGAGGGGGATCAGAATGACCCCTCAAAATGAGGGGGACGCGTCCCCCGCGTTTTAGGGAGCGGCCGTAGTCTAGCGGTAGGATTCTAGGTTGCCAATCTAGCGACCCGGGTTCAAATCCCGGCGGCCGCATTCGCAAACGAATTCGGATTTTCATTAGGTTTAAGAAAATGAGTGAAGTATATGATATATAAGGTGCCTTGACATGCCTGAAGAAAGACTATACTACATTTTCGCAGCCGCGGAAGACAGGAGCAAGACATACTATAGCACGCTTGAGATCTCAGGTGATGATGCGAGGCGTGTGAGGGAGCTGGCTGGGATTATAGGGAATATCAGGGCAGAGGCGGACAGGATTGTAAACGAGGAAATAAGCGAGGGGCGGGTACAGCCCGGCCTTGATGCGAGGACTAGGTGGGATGAGATTACCAGCATGAACGGGTTGGACAGACTGGTCCGAGAATTGAATGACATCGTCTACTCATCCAACAGGTCAACGGTTAATTTTGAGGATGTTGGGCATGCACATTATGGAGGAGTCGGTGGCATAATAGAGCAGGCTGAAGTCGGCGTCAACGTGATGCCGCGGGAAAAGGAGAGGGCCAGAAGGTGAAGAACCGTCCGCGAAAGGTTTTTTTAAACTTAATCGGAGTTAATTGTATTGCTATTTGCCGAGGTCGCATAACCCGGTAGTGCGCTAGTCTCGAAAACTAGTCCCGCAAGGGATTGCAGGTTCAAATCCTGCCCTCGGCGTTTGCCTATCATTAAAATATGATGGGAAAGAAAGGCGTAAGGAGTACGAGTAAATAGTAACGAAGTGAAGTTGGGTGGGGGTCAGGCGGACCCTCAAACTGGGGGGAGGCGCTCCTCCCCGCGGTTCGGCGCCTCGGTAGCTCAGCGGTAGAGCGCTCGCCTCGTAAGCGAGAGGTCGGGGGTTCAATCCCCCTCCGGGGCTTTGACTATTCTTGTGTTGAACATCCCTCCGCTATTGTACGGGCCGCATAGGATGCCGCTGACCTCACATCAGAATCCGGGTCTTTGTTAGAAACCCTTGTTAGCGGCTCTATTGCATCAGGGTCGCAGATTGTTGCGAGGGCAATTGCGGAATGTTCCCTTATTTTCGAGTCGGGGTTCTCCAACGCCCGTATGAGCGCCTGAACTGCAGACTGGCCGATGGATGCAAGCGCGCCCCCGATTTCGATTGTTGTATTTGAACGGCCATATGCTTCTATGAGCGGCTGAATCGCAGCTTCGGCTTTCAGTTTTCCAAGAGCTTGGGCAGCCTGTCCAATAACTACTGGGCTTCCATCCCCCAATGCTTCTATCAAAGCTGGTTCTGCAGACGGGTCGCCGATCTCTCCGAGCGCCCGCGCAACATTGCTTCTGACCATCCAGTTTGGGTCTTCTTCCAGGCATCTTTCAAGTTCCGGGACTGCAGGGGCATATTTCAGCACGCCAAGCGCGGTTGCAGCTTCAAGCCTCGCCATGTATTCTGGGTCAGAGAGCATACTGGCTAGTTTTGGTCCGAATTGTTCTGGGCCAACTCCGTGATATTCAACCATATTTCTAATGATTACTGCAACTCTGGCACGCAAGATTGAGTTCTGCTCTTCCAGCGCGGACAATAGATGGGCTGCCCCAGCTTGGCCTGACTGCTCCAGGAACATATTAACCTGCCCCGGAACCTCTCCAAAAAGTTTGTTGGGAAGCTCTCCTGGAGGGAATGTTCTCAGCGCATCCATCAAAAGTGGGATGACTTGTTCCACATCAAACATTTTCAGGGCTTCCGTGGGCGCCTCCACAAGTTCCATGAAGCCTCGGTTATCCATATGTATGAGCAGGGGGATTGCGCGGGAATCGCCGAGTTTCCCCAATTCGATTGCCGCCTCAGCCGCGACCCTGCAGCTCGGGTCTGAAAGTTTTTGCACAAGAATCTGGAAATCCTGCTGGCTGATGGAAGCCGCTGGAGGCTCGGGCTTTGCGTCCCCTGGCTCTTTCGAGCGGCATCCCCCGAACAATGCTAGCAACCCAAGGCCCGCTGCGGCCGCAACGGAAGCGCAAAGGACATGCCTCTTTGTTCCGAATTCCGGCTTTTCACCCTTCTCAACACCTGGTTCTCTCTGTGAAAATTCAATCTTTTTCGGCTTGGACATGGGTAATATTGTGCGGGGAACTGTTTTTATATGTTATTTATTGCCAAGGGCACGCGCCATCGGAGCATCCCAGGCACGCAAGCTCGGAATGGCGGTAGTGGCCGGGCGAGCCTATGCTGCCCGGGCAGGAATACTCGTGAAGGGTGGTTGCCTCGCAATAGTCCTCAACAAGTATGCGCTCCTCAGTGCTTCCATCTGAGTAGTAATCGCGGTAAATTATCTGCCCTCTTCTGTAGAGGTGGTCCGCGCCTCCCCCGTCGGTGTCTATGCATTCGCTGCGAACGAGCTCGCGGTTGCACCTGCCCTCCTCGCAGCCATTGTCGCACTCATAGGTTGTGTAGCCGATTTCGTTGCCATTGCAATGGAACTCCTTCAAATCAGATGAGTTGAGGCAATGGTCCTCCTCCTGCTGGAGGACGGTGGAATCGGAGAGCACGGCTGCGATGGATTTTGAGAAGCGGTCGTCACCGCCCTGCTTGTAGCAGGAGACGTTCGGCGGCGGCTCGGGCGGAGGGGCGGGGGTCTCGTTCTCAGCTGGAGGGGATTGCTCCTGCGTTGGCTGTTCGGGAGGGGGTTCGGCAGAGGCCTGGGGCGCTGCGCAGAGCGACGGATCCTCCACCTCCGAGCCATTTGGGCATATGTACGTAGTCCGGGCCTGTTGGATGCAGCCGGCAAATAAGAACAGAAGCAGAAGCGGGAATATGGCGATTGTTTTCATAATGACCCCGATATGCCTCCTGCTGGAAAATTATTATTCCTATGCCAGGGGGAACGCATCGGTTTTTATTGTTTAAGTGGCAAAATGGGAAGGGGGACTTATGCTCACATACTCAAGGCTGAGGGAGTTGCAGCGCTCCGAGATGCAGAACGCGGAGCTCGCAAACCTTGAGGACGGGTTTTATCCGGAGCTGAGGAATTTCCTGGACGCGAGGAGGAGCGAGGCGCTCTCCTCGCAGAACCTTCTGGTCATAAAGGAATGCGAGAACGTGAAGAAAATAGCGAAGGGAATAATCAACAAGCGGATGGAGAAGATAGTGCTCGTGTCCATCCGCGGGAAGAGCGAGGTGAAGGGCCTCACGCCGGAGGAAAGGGAGTTCCTGCTCAAATTGAAGGAAGTGGTGGACAAGAACGAGGCGGTCATGCACGGGCTCGTGGACGCGGAGAAATGCGGCATTTCCGTCTCCGGGACCGATGCGGTGGTTGTTGGGGGCGGGAAGGCAAACATTAAAAGAATTAAGTTCGTAAAAGATATAAGCCCCTACAAAGGGCTGGACGAGAAAGTCTACGGTCCCTTTAGGACTGGGGAAGAGGCGGAGCTTCCGGGCGAAGAGGCGCAGTGGCTTCTCAAGGAAAAGATGGCCGAGTTGCTCCAGTAAATAACTTAAAGGTGAATTTGAATGGAATTTCCGAAAGAAATCAGGACATACTGCCCGTACTGCAGGAAGCACTCGAAGATGAAGGTGAAGATCGCGAGCAGGGGCAGGGCGAGGACCATGGCGATTGGTACTAGGAGCCACGAGAGGACCCTTCTGGGCCACGGCGGAAAGAGGAAGGGCAAGAAGACCGTGAAGAAGCAGGGGAAGAGGCAGAAGCTGATGCTCACCTGCCCGGACTGCAAGAAGAGCGTGGAGAAGGTTCTCCGCGGAAGGACCAAGAAGAAGGTCGAGCTGAAGGGATGATGCTATGAGCAAATTCATGAAAGTGAAGTGTGAGTGCGGGAACGAGCAGGTTGTTTTCGATAGTGCATCCACCCGGGTAAATTGCAAGGTTTGCAACAAGAGGCTGGTTGAGCCGAGGGGCGGCAAGTGTGCCGTTGTCGGAGGAACCATAGTGTCTGAGATGGATTGATGGTGACGCTTCCGCAGGAAGGACAGCTTGTTTTTGCAGTAGTGAAGAAGATTTTGCCATATGGGGCGTTCTGCTCCCTCACCGAATACGGGGACATGGAAGGGTTCATGCACGTTTCGGAGGTGGCTCCGCGCTGGATAAAGAACATCCACGAGTTCCTTTCCGAGAACCAGAAAATGGTTGTAAAAGTCTACAGGGTGGACGCGGCGAAGAACCAGGTGGACCTTTCCCTCAAAAGGGTTTCGGACCAGGAGAAGGTAAACAAGATGGAGGAGGTGCGCAGGGAGACGCGCGCCACAAAGCTGATGCAGGTCGCGCTGAAGAATTCCAAATCAAAGAAGGCTTTTGAGAAATTGAAATTGGAGATAGAGGCGGAGCACGGGGACCTTTACTCATTCTTTGAATCCGTGCGGGACGAGGGGGATGTGGCGTTTGAGAAATTGGACATTCCCAAGGAATTGCGCAAGGAAATCGAGGATTTGGTTGCGAAATATGTGAAGAAGCCCGTGGTGGAGATCTCCCGCGTTTTCAAGATAACTTGCTTCGAGCCGGACGGCATCTGGCTCATAAAAAAGGCACTGGAAGGGGTGCCCGCGCATTACTTGGGCGCGGGGCGGTACCAGGTGAGGATGGAAAGCGAGGACCCGAAGGCCGCGGAGAAGGAGATGGACAAGATAGCCGCGGGCGTGGAGAAGAGCCTGAAGGGGAAGGATTGCGTATTTTTGGTTGAGGAGTCATGAAAAGGATGAGGAAGTGCCCCTCCTGCGGCGCGTACACCATGGGGGAAACGCACTGCGGCGTGAAGACGAAGCCCGCCCACCCTCCGCCTTATAATATTAACGACCGTTATGCTAAGTACAGGAGAGCGGAAAAAGGCATATGAGAGCGGAATGGAACGGATGGGGGGTTATGAGTACCCTAGAGAGATTCGGTCCGTGCCCCGATATATGGGGCTCGGAGCGAAGGAGGGGGGTGCTCCCACTTCCTCTTGGAGGGATTGTAATGATTGAAACGACGATAATCGAGAAGAGGGATGTGGGGAAGCTGAAGAACCCTGTAATGGTGACCGGGCTTCCAGGCATCGGGCTGGTGGGCCAGGTCGTGGCCAAATACATGATAAAGAAATTGAACGGGAAGAAGGTCGCGGACCTTTATTCGCCGCATTTTCCGCACCAGGTCCTCATGACCAAGAAGGGCGGGATGCGGATGCTGAAGAACAAGTTCTATCTCATAAGGCTGAAGGGCAGGGATTTGATTCTGGTTGTGGGCGACGTGCAGGCGATCACGGGCCAGGGGCAGTACGAGGTCGCTGGAAAGATTCTGGATTATGTGGAGAAGCACAAGATAAAGATGCTGATCACGCTCGGGGGCTACAGCTCCGGGAAGATGAGCGGGCCGAAGAAGGTCTTTGCGGCCTCGAACAACGAGAAGACGAAGAACAAATACAAGGACATGTTTGTTTTCGGGGAGGCGAAGGGCTCGATTGTAGGCGTGGCGGGGCTTCTTCCGGCGCTGGCGCACGTCCGCGGGCTGGATGCGATGTGCGTGATGGGAGAGACGCACGGAAGTTATGTGGACCCGTCCGCGGCCACGGCGGTTATTGATAAGTTATCCAAGCTTTTTGGGTTCAAGATAGACCTCGCGCAATTGGAGGCGGAGGCGAAGGAGCGGGAGAAGGTAATTAAAAAGATTGAAAGCGAAATAGAACGGCAGGCAACGGGGGAAAAGAAGGACATAACTTATATCAGGTGAAACTGATGAAAGGGCAAATCTCGGCTGAAATGCTGATACTGCTCGCGGTTGTGATAGCCATCGTGGCCATTGCGGCAGTGTACATTATGAACGCGGCAAAGCAGGGCGGGCAGGCGGT
>JACCLI010000076.1 GCA_013425455.1 Microcaldota archaeon
GCCGGTGGGGGGAGGGGCGCCGTTGAGGGTTGCAATTTCCGCGGAGAGGGTGAGTGTAGAGCCGATTATGAAGGGGATGAGGAGGGCTCCGAAAATGAGGGTGTATTTCTGCATGGAGAGGAGGGACTCGCGCTCGCGGCGCATCTCCAGCGCGGAGAGGATGTCTTCGGCGATGAGGGCAAGGTAGCGGGAGATGTCGTGGCCTGCGCTCATCGCGTGGCCGAGGAATATGGAGAAGCGCTTGAGTAGCGGGGAGCGGTTGCGCTTCCATAGGTCTTCGAGAATGGATTCCTGCTTTATGTTGGCCTTTGCCTGCTTGAGGGAGATGAGGAGTTCCTCGCGAAGCGGGGAGACGGAATACCTGGACATTGAAGCGAGGAGGGGCTCGAGGCCCCTTCCTGGGGGCTGGGAGGAGATTGCGAGCACAGCGTCCGGGAGGCCGGATTCCAGCTTTTCCCTCTTCTGTTCCTGGAGGTAGCGGGGATATGTGTAGGCAGAGCCTGCGGCGAGAAGGATTATGAAAACGAGGAAGCGGGGGAGGCTGGAGGACTGGAGGGCAACGAAGATGAGAAGCACTACGAACATGGGGACTATTAGGGAGAAGGAAACCTTGGGGGAAAAGAAGGAAGGTGGGAAAAAGGAAGCGGAGATTATGAGAAGGAGGGCAGAGATGGCGGGCAAAAGGAGCAGCAATACTACGGGGATGGTTTCGGGCTGTAGCTCTGGAAGCGGAGAGAAGCTTCCGAGCGAGGAGAAGAGGATGAGGAAGGAGGGGAGCACCACCGCGATTGCGATGAAAACCAGGGAAATGAGGGATTGCCTGGAAGCGGCATCCTTCATCGCGTGCTTCTGCAGGGAGAGGAGGTCGTCCGAGGCGCGGATGAGCTCGGCGCCGGATTTTCCCTTTTCGTAAGCAGCGGAGACGCCGAGAAGGGCGCGCTTTATTGGAATAGACTGGAGCGCCTCGGCAAGGTGGGAAAGGGATGCTGGAATGCTGGCGCCCCTCTTCATCTCCTTGCCCATTGATTGGAGTTCCTGGGCGAGGGGGGTGTTGCCCTTGGAGATTATGGATAATGAATCTGCGAACGGAACGTTCAGCTCCAGAAGCATCCCCAGCATGCGGAGCGAGAAGGGGAGCTCGGATTCCATGAGGGAAATGCGCTGGAAGAATAGGATGCGGGGGATGCGGAGCAGCAGAAAAAAGAGGATTGCGAACGAGAGGAAGAAGGCGGCGATTGCAATCGGGTCGGGAAGGAAAAAAAGTGAGAGAAGGAAGGAAAGGAAGGAAGAAATGGATAGAGAAAGGGAAGCGAACCTTCCGGGTTCTATTCCGATGCGCTCCGCGAACCTGAGGGAATTGCTGCTGAGCGGGATTGGGGGGAAGGCATTTGCAATGCGGGCGAGCCGGCTATCTGCCATAGAATTTACCCTGGTATTCCGAGAAGAAGTCTGCGAAGGGGCGCTTCTTCTTGAGGAAGGTTTCGCGTTCCTTTAGCTCGTGGGAGATTTCCTTTTCGCTGAGGCCGAGCGAGGAAGAGATGGAAGAGAGGAATTCCTTTTCTTGGTTTTCCTTCCAGGAGTCTGAGCCCATCTCATAAGAGAGAACTGCCTTCTTGGAAGGCCCGAAGCAGAATTCCACCATCCTTCGCACTTCGGTGTTCTTTCTCTTCTTAGGGTCGTAGTGGAGCATCCTGCGCTGCACGACTATCGCGTCTATGCTGCCGAAATCCGCCTCGCTCACCCCGAAGAATTTGAGGCGGCGGAGGGTCTCCTCGGCGCTCTGGGCGTGGAAGGTGGCGTAGCAGCCGCGCGCCTGCCCGCCGAGAAGCGCGTCGAAAAGTGCGCCCACCTCCTCCGCATTCCTTACTTCTCCAACGATGAGGCGGTCTGGGCGCATGCGGAGCGTATCATATACCAATTCGCGGAGGGAAACCCCCATCTCCTCGTTCGCGACGAGGCGGGCCGTGTGTGGATGGGGAATGTTTATCTCCGGGCTTTCTTCGGTGATTACGATGCGCTCGTCCGATGGGACGAAGGAGAAGAGGGAGTTTAGAGTGGTGGTCTTGCCGCTTGCGGTGTTCCCGGAGATTATGAGGGACATGTCCGCCTGCATGAGGAGGGAGAGGAGGGCGATTGCGCGGGAAGGGAAGGCGCCGCTCTCCACGAGCTCGGATGGCGAGAAGGGATTGTCTGTGAAGCGGCGGATGGTGAGCTCTCCTGCGGAGAGGGGCGGGAGGGAGGCATGGAGGCGGGAGCCGTCCGGAAGTATCGCATTAAGCTTGGGGCGCTGGAGCGTGATGCGGCGGCCGATATTTTTTCCCATTTTGTTTATCACATCCGTGAGCGCATCCTGGGAAGTGAACTGTGCGTTGACGCTCTTCCAGCCCTCCTTTCTTATGTAGACATATGCGGGCTTGTTTATGCCTATGATGCTTATTTCCTCTATGGAGGGGTCTTCGAGAAGCTTATCCAGGAATGCGAATCCGTAGATGTGGAGGAAGCACATTTCCGGAAGGTAATGGGTTTGGTCCTTATCCAGGAAGATGCCTTCGGATTGGGCGGTGCGGAGAACGATGGATTTTATGGAATTAAGGACATCCTCCCTGGAAGAGAAATCCATGGAGCGGGCCTCGGTGCGGAAATTTCCCTCGACGCGCGAGACGAGCCCCTCCTCCTCTTCGCTGAGCCTCGGGAGGCTTACCCTGTATTCCCCACCATCACTTATTTTCCATCCCAGCATCAAACTCAACCTCATCCCCCGGAGAGAAATTTTCTCCGGTTTTTACGTCTGTTTCGAGAAGGTAGCGGGCGGCGCTTGAATTCCTGTGAAGCAGATGGAAAGGGCCGATGCGCGCCTTTTCGAGCACCCTTTTCTCCTTGCTTATGTAAATGGCATAGAACGGGAAGAATACGAATAGGGAATGTATGGGATGGATTGCCTCCTCGCGGAAATCGAAAAGGATGCAGACGGGCCTTGCGCGGAACATCAGGCCGCGGATTTGAGGCAGGATGGAAAAAGCGGTGAGGGCTTCGGTTTTTGCGCCGTTGTTTTTGTTCCTCACAATCATTTGCCGAACCTGCGCTTCGTGTTGTCGTAGAACTTCAGGGCCTCCAGGAAATCATCCTTGGTGAAATCGGGCCAGAGCTTTTTGGAGAAATACAATTCGCTGTATGCGGTCTGCCAGGGAAGGAGGCCGCTCAGCCTCTGCTCGCCGGATGTGCGGATCACCAAATCCGGGTCGGGTATGCCGGCGGTGTAGAGATGGGAGGTGATGGATTCCTCGTCGATTTCCTTCTTTCCCGCCCGCAAAGCTGCGTTCACCGCATCCACTATTTCGGACCTTCCTCCATAAGCAAGGAGAAGATTGAGCTGGTAATCCTTCTTGTCCGCGGTGAGCTTTTCCAGTTCGTGGAAAAGGTTCTGGACCTCCTTTGGAAACAGATTGGTGCGGCCGAGGAAGCGGACGCGCACGCCGTATCTGTCTTTCTCGTCCTTGCGCTTCACCGCCTCGACGAGGTTGCGCTGGAAGAGGCCGAAAAGCTTCCTTATCTCGTCCGGGTCGCGCTGGAAGTTCTCGGTGCTGAAGCCCCACATGGTTAGGATATGCACTCCCTCTTCCCTGCACCACTTTGCGGCGTCCGCTATCTTCTCTATTCCGATGCGGTAGGCCTCATCGCGGGTTATCCCGTGCTGTTCACCCCAACGCCTATTCCCATCAGGAATAATTACGATGTGGTTTGGTTTGGTGCTTTCCATTCGCTTACCATTTTTTCATGTGCAATACGAAATCTATGAGCCTGTTGGAATAGCCCCACTCGTTGTCGTACCAGGAGAACACCTTCACGAAATTTCCTGTGGCGCTGGTGAGTTGGGAATCCACTATGGAGGAGTGGGGGTTCCCGATTATGTCGCAGGAGACTATTGGGTCCTCGGTGTACTGGAGGATTCCCTTCATCGGGCCCTGAGCCGCGGCCTTGAGCGCGGCGTTGACCTGCTCTTTTGTTACCTCTTTGTTCAATTCAACGGAAAGGTCCACGAGCGAGCCGTCGGGCACAGGGACGCGGAGCGCTATCCCGTCCATCTTCCCTTTCATCTCCGGGATGACCTCGCCTATTGCTTTTGCGGCGCCGGTGGTTGTTGGAATTATCGAAACAGCGGCAGCGCGTGCGCGCCTCCAGTCCTTGTGGCTTCCGTCCACTATGTTCTGGTCGTTGGTGTAGGCGTGGATTGTGGTCATGTAGCCGCGCTTCACACCGAAGGAGTCCACGAGGACCTTGAGCACGGGCCCGAGGCAGTTCGTGGTGCATGAGGCGAGGGAGAAAACCTTCGCATTCCTGTCCGCATGCTCCATGTTCACGCCCGGAACCACGGAAGGACAGCCCTTCGCGGGCGCGGAAATCAAAACGCGCTTTGCGCCTGCCTCCAGATGCTTGGATGCCTCGGTGGCGTCCTTGAATATGCCCGTGGATTCGATCACAACGTCGACGTTGTGCGCCTTCCATGGGATTTTTGTCGGGTCCGTCTCCCTCGTCCATGGGATTTCGTAGCCGTTTATTATGATGGATTTGTCCGTAGCCTTCACATCGCCCTGGAATGGCCCCATAACCGAATCATACTTGAAAAGATGTGCGTTGATGAATTGGTCGCTGCGGTTGTTTATCTGCACGATCTCGAGCTGCTTGCCGACAAGCCCGCGCTCAAAGGCGGCGCGGACGAACATCCTTCCTATCCTCCCGAATCCGGAAACTCCTATCCTCATTTAAACACCTGATTTGAGAGTATAGTATTGGGAAAATTTTATAAGCCGATTAGCGGGCGGCCTTCCAGTTTGCGAGCATCATATCTGTGAGGCCCGGTGTGAGGAATTTTGTCTCCATCAGCAGGAGCGAGTAGCCGAGGTATGAGGGGTTGGTGAAAACTAGCACGGCCGGCATCCCGGAGATGTCCGGGTTCATCTCCTCAGGCCTGCATGGGAAGCTGAATAGCGCGTATTCCCTGCCTTTCGAGGTTTTCGCGATTATGTAGCGCTCCGGCCCGGGCTGGGCTTCCACTATGGAGTCCGGATCCGTGAACAGGTCGAGCACAGCGTCGTCATTCGCCCCGGAGAGCGGGAGGTGTGCGCCGCGGATAAGGTAGATCGCCCGCGCCCTCCACCTTTGCTGCTCGGGGCTTGGCCCATTTTCCGCCCGTCCGATTGCGGCGGCCACCGCTTTTCCCGGCATCACCTCAAGGGTGTCGGAATGGGATTTGCCGTGCGCCCCCTTGTAAACCCTGGATTTCCCCACGGGCTTGACGAACACGGTCACATCGCCCCCGGAGGCGAGGTGCATCTTCTTCCGCGCATAGGCGGTCTGGATTTCGGTGAGCATTGTGCCCTCGGTCTCGGAGAGGTGTTTCTCCATTGCCTCCCTGGCGGCGTTCCATTCTGCCGCGTCTGTCACAAGATAATGCCTGCCTCCGTTCTGCACAAGTATCGCAATGTTTTCACCGAAAATTGCCTCTTCCGGAGGGACCGGCGAGTTGCCGAGTATGCCGAATGCGAACTTCCTCACCTCGTCAAATTTCTCTTCGCGAGCCTTCTCCGGGCTGGACGGGAGCATCGCCTCGCGCGGCGGCTCGGCTTCCAAAGGAATCCCATCGTGGGCCTCTTCGGCTGGGTGCGCGGTTTCCGGAAGGACCGGAGCCGGAGGCTCGGCAGGGAATTCAAATTGCGCGGATGGCTGGAGTTCTGCCTTCTCGGTTGCGGGCGCCTGAGGCCCTGCTTCCTGGATTGCGGGCGCCGCTGTTTCCGCCCCCTCGGGAGAAGGCGGGGATGCGAAATGCTCTGGGAGGCAGGCCAATCCGGAGGGCTTTTCCACCGGGCGCAGGTCCTCGAGCACTTGCAATGTGTTTCCCATTGGACTCAGGGAGAAACCAGGGCTCACTCCGCTGCCCCTTGGTTTCACGAGCACATAATATCTCTTCTTCCCGTCCTCGTACCCGACCTCCATGAAACGTGCGGTGTCCGCATATTCAAGCACCGCCGGGCACTTGTCCGCGAGCGTATGCGGATGTATGGGGATCACCAAGAGCCTCATGCCGCTTTTGAGCTCTATCTCTATCCCTCGGAATCCCGTCTCCACCTCGAGCGTGTTTGCGATGCTGGATGCTCGGTATTCCCCGTTAGAGAATGAGACGACTTCATTGCCGCGTTCGAGTTCCTCTGCCTTCTTCTTGCCCATCGGGGTATCTACCATGGCATCCAGCAAAAGAGACACAGTGCCGGAAACCGCAAACCCGTCCGCGAAGATCATTCTCTCCCTTTCAACCCGGATCCGGCGCAAAACGACACTCTGCCCGGACTCAACTCCATTTATCTCTGTTATCCTTTCAGGGGCTGGGCCCGTCTTTGTCCGCAGATAAATGATGTCGCCTTTCTCCAGTTCAGATACGGGAAGGAACTCCGGGTGCTCGCCAAGGAAGCTGACAAACCTTGTCTCCTCGGCTGCTCTTATCTCATGGCCGTTCTCCGTCCTGATGGAATAACAGGAATAGGGAGTATTGAACATTGCCCTGAGCTCGCTTTCGTTGCCGACTTTCTTGCGCCCTTTAAGGTCTTCGAGGCCCAGCCCGAGCGTATTGGTAAACACCTGCTTTCCTGCTGGCACTGCTTCCGGGGGAGGCTTGGGCGCTTCCTGCGCGGCCGGCGCCTCTGGCTGCGGCTCCTGTTCCGGAACAGGGGGCGCGATTATTTTGGCGGGCGCGGGAATGGATGTTTCCCTTTTCCTCGCCTGCGCCATCTCCCTTTCGGTCATGAACATTTTATCCTGCTCATGCCCCTTTGTTGGGGCGGGGAGGTCTATCACCGGTGCGGAGCCTGAGGAATGCCTAACTTCCTCAAGATGGATGAGCGTGGAGTCGGTCGCAGGATATCTGCTGCAGAGCCCTAAAACCACCTTCTCTATGTCCGCGGTGGCGAGATAGATATAGCGGCTTTCGCCAGGATTTCCGGAGAGCGTTAGGCTCCTCTTTCCGGTGATGCAGCTGCTGAATTTCTCGAGCAGCCCGAGCGTCCCTATGGGCGCGTTGGAGAGGAGGAAGCGCCTTCCCACGGGCTCGTTGCAATAAAGGATGGAGACGGCGAGGTGGAGGGATGTGCCGCCTTCGGGGTGGTCGAATTTCGCGGACGGGGCGAATTCGGAAACGCCGATGATGGAATCGCGTATCGCGTCGATGTCTATGGGCTTGCCGTTGTCGTCCGAAACGAAACGGGCGAGGCGGTCCTCCTCCACCACCGCGTTACGGAGAATGTTCTTCACGGAAGTGACGGTCTGGCTGCCACTTGAGAATATTTTTGCGATTTCGTCCTGCGCCAGCCTGGACTCGTGCACCCTCTTCAGGGTGAGGTCAGCGATGCCCTCGTGGGAGGTATACATTCCCGTTGTCTCATGCCGGGGCCTGTTGGGAACCCTGAACCTCTGCGTATGGACCGGGCTGGGCGATTGGGCAGGCGGCTTACGGATTAATCCATCGTCCGGCATGTTGTTCATTATAAATGTGTCAATTTATGTTTAAATATCTATGTATTTATGGCAAAAAGGATAAAGATGGGCCCGAAGGGAATCGAACCCCTGGTCTCTACCATGTCAGGGTAGCGTCTTGCCATTCGACTACGAGCCCGGGACAGTTTTCGGTTTTCTGTTCACAGTTCCAGGAGACTGGAAACGGGATGGCGAAATCCCGCTGGATTCTGCCAGTTATCTCCGCAGAGATACTGAAACAGGAATATAGGGTGCAGAACCCATTAAAATAGTTGCTTATCCTGGCCGGAAGTGCGGGAGGTCATGATTACCATAAAGAGAAGGGGGTGTTCCCCTTCCTCTTGGTACCATTCGACTACGAGCCGTGGCATACTCCCACACTAAAGTGCGAGGCTTCCTGATTCATTGAGGATACTTGCCCGTTTGGGTAGAGGTTTCCTCTCCAAAGGCTTTACTTCCCCCGTGCCCCGGGGTAGCTCTTGCGAGTTTGTTTTTTCCAAATGCAACCAGCACTTTCAGCCTTGTTGCATAGGGATTTCGGAAAGGTTATTTATAAATATTTGCAGGCCTATTTTCCACTGAACGCACCGACGTTATGTATCCAGTTCAATGCACGGTCACACCGTATGGTCGCCTGCATAGCGGATACGACCATGTTGGTTAATGGGTGCGGCCATAATGCGTGAGGGCTGAAGCCTGTGGATTTCTTGGCATTCGTGCTGCATACCACGTTATTAAATGATGGGGGTCATCGGGCGAGGAAGACCTCGACTTCCAGTTCGGACCCCTTCCTGAGCCTGAGCTCGCCCATAAGATATACGGGCGCTATTATCTCTATCACGGAGAGGCCGTGATGGGAGCGGCGCGGGAAGATGACCGCCCCGTCTATGCTTCCAATCCTGCAGGGGTAGGCGTCAATTGGGCCGAATGAACGGCCCTTGTATTCGAAACCCTGGATGCGGACTGGCTTCATGGAACGGAGCTCCACCCTTTTCTCCACGAATTCCGGCAGCAGCTCGAGATTCAGGGTGCCGGCATAGGGAAGGAAGCCTAGTTTCCTCTCTAGCTGCCTTTTGTAGCCCCGGAGCGACATGTAGAATTTGCCCTCGCGCAGGCCTTCCACCACCCTTCCCCTGAGAAGGATGTTCCCCGGCTCAAGGAGCCTCTTAAGGAAAAGGAATTGCTCCCTGATGCGGGCGAGCCCGGCGCGGGATATCTCTATCATGCCCTCCGGTCTCTCGACCAGCCCCTCCTTCTCAAGGTTGCGGAGGCGGACGGATGCGTTCTGCTGGCTCATGCCCATGAGTGAGCCTAGCTCGACCGTAGTGAGGCGGATGGGCATGCGCAATGCACCTTTTTTCGCTAGAAGCAGCAGAAGTTCGTCCATACTTATTCGGTTGGCGCGGGAAATGTTTTTAAATACAGAAGGAAAATTGGTGGATGGTGATGGATTGTTCCAGTCAATAGGCGACGCTCTCGAGCATTTTTCAAGGGACCCGGTTGCATTCATGGTCCCGACCCTTCTCTACCCGCTTTTCCTCCTGATAACGCTGGGGGCGTTTGTCGGGATACTGTTCATACTATTCATGCTGCTGACACTTCTCGGGGTGGGCGGGGAGATAATGCTGTATGTGCTCGGGGGGGTGGGTGCGCTGCTTGCGCTTGCCTACATGCTTCTTTCCGCGGGGTACAAGGGCGCGATGGTGGCGGAGTACAACAACGCTTCGGACAAGGGCGAGGTCGGGCTGATGCACTTCATGAGGTATGCGCTCGCGAACTCGGGCGGCCTCTTCATAATATCAATAGTGAAGATGGCGGTTACGGGGTTCGTGGTGATGCCGTTTGTCCTGCTTTACTATTTCCTGCTGATAAACCTGTGGGATGGATGGCTGTACCTATTCGGGATAATCGCCCTGTTCTTAGTTTTCATAATAGAGTTCATGTTCGCCTTCTCATTCACCGCTTACGTGGTGAGGAAGGTCTCGCCCATAACCGCGATGATAATATCGTTCAATTTCATAAAGGAGAAGAACGTGAAGGCGCTCCTTGTTTACGGGTTCTACGGGCTGGTGGCGCTCAGCACACTTGTGCCCATATTGAACATAATAACGTACCTTGTGTTCTACCCGATTGCGTACACGTCACTCGTCCTCTTCTTTAAGGGCAGATAGGGCCTTCTCCGCGGAAACCGCAGCAATGGAGCCGTCGGATGCGGCAGTGCTTATCTGGCGGAGCGGGGTCGCCCGCACATCCCCCGCGGCATAAACAAGCGGGACGTTGGTCTCCATCTTTTCATTTGTGATTATGAAGCCGTTCTTGTCCAGCTTGAGTTCCCCTCCGAGGAAATCCGTGCTGGGCTCCTGCCCCATGAAGAAAAATATTCCGTCCAGCTTGATCTCCTTCTGCTCTCCGGTCTGGTTGTTCTTCACAACCACGCCCTGGACGCGCCCCTTTCCGTTTATGGAAACCACTTCGCTGTTCAGCAGCTTCTCTATTTTGGGCCCGTTTGCCTGCTCCTGCATCGCCTTCTCCGCGCGGAAGGTGTCCCTCCTGTGGATAAGATAGACCTTTGATGCGAACTTGGAAAGCGCCGCGACGCCGTCAAATGCGGAATTGCCTCCGCCCACGACCGCCACCACCTTGTTTTGGAAGAAGGGGGCGTCGCAGGTCGCGCAATAGCTCACGCCCTTGCCGTGCAGCTCCTTCTCGCCGGGGATGCCGGCCTTCTTCTCCCTCGCCCCGCTTGCGATTATGAGCGCCTTGAAGCGGATTTCGCCGTGGGAGGTCTTTGTGGTTTTTTTCCTCAAATCAACGGACATTGCTTCTGTGTTCCCCAAAAGCCTTGCGCCGAACGCCGCGGCGTGGTCCGCCATCCTCTTCCCAAGCGCGGGGCCGGAGACCGTCCTGTCCCCGGGCCAGTTCTCTATGTTTGCGATGGCGGTCAGCTGGCCTCCGAGCTCGCCCCTCTCCAGCACGCAGGTTTTCCTGCCGCCTCTCGCCGCGTAAAGGGCCGCGGAAAGGCCTGCCGGGCCACCGCCTATTATGAGTATTTCGCATTCTTCCATCTGAAACGCCTCAAATCGGGACGCGCCTGCCGGACGCGTCGCGCCTGTATTTTCCGAATTCCGTTATCTTTTTCGCGGTTTCCTTTTTTATTACCGGGCCCTCGGTGCACATCCGTATGCCGAGCGGGTCAACGCAGCACTGCCCGCATATGCCTATGCCGCATTTCATGTAGCGCTCCATGCTTATGTCGCAGGGGAGCTTGAACTCGTTGGAGATGTCCACCACTTTTTTCATCATTATCTCCGGGCCGCATGTACAAATCTTATCCACCTTGTTCTTTTGCAAAACCTCCCTGAGCAATTCCGTGACGAAGCCTTTTTTGCCTGCTGAGCCGTCGTCCGTGGAGACGAGCACTTCCGCGCCAGCCTTCCGCATCCTTTCCGTGAAGAAGAGCATCCCCTTGCTCCTTGCGCCCTGCAGATAGAAGGCCTTCTTCCCTTTTGCGAGCGCCTCGTCCGCAAGGAATGCAAGGGGGGCGCATCCGCACCCTCCGGAGACGAGCGCGATTGCCTTTTCCTTTCCCAATTTGAACGAGGTGCCGAAAGGCCCGCGGAATCCTACCGCGTCCCCTTCCTTCACTTTCATGACCGCGGATGAGAACCCGCCTACGTCAGCAACGCTTACGCCGAACCTTTCCCTTGTGCAGTAGGAGATGCTCATGGGCCTCTCGCCCACGCCGGGCAGCCAGAGCATGACGAACTGGCCAGGCCTTGCGCCCAAACCGTAATCGAAATAGAGCGTTTTAACCGAGGGGTTCTCCTGCACGGCACGTGCGGCTTTCATCGTAACCATCGGGCTATCCTTCATGCGCAACCCCCCTCATCTCCTTTATCGAGGAGAAGCCTTCCTTCTCCATGAATTCCTGCATCTCTTTGCATACTTTTGCAAAAATGTCCAAACCGCGGTAATAGATTCCGGTGCCCATTGCGACAGCGGAGGCGCCGGCCATTATGAATTCGACTGCGTCAGCCCCGGTCGTTACTCCTCCGGTCCCGATTATGGGAAGCTTTGTTTCCTTGTAAATGTCATAGATGCATTTCACTGCAACGGGCTTTATCGCCGGGCCGGAGACGCCTCCGCATTTGTTGGAGAGCACGGGCCTCCTTGCGAAAATGTCTATTTGCATCCCGGGGCCGACGGTGTTGATGGCGGTTATGCCGTCCGCGCCCGCTGATTTTACGGCGTGTGCAACCTCAAGGAGGTCCGGGGTGTTCGGGGATAATTTCACAAATATCGGGATTTTTGTGTTCCTTTTTGCGGAGCGGGTTACCCATTCCGCGGCCGCGGGGTCGTGCGAGAACGGTTTTCCGAATTCATGGGAGACGTTCGGGCAGGAGATGTTCAATTCGATGAGGGCGGGATTGGCCTTGCTTATTTCCTTTGTTAGCGCGCCGAAGTTCTCTGCCTTGAATTCCACTGCAGAGGCAATTACCGGGACACCTGCGTTCTTTACTGCGTATTCCAGTTCTGGGATGGAATCCTTCACGCCCGCGTTGGAAAGGCCGACCGCATTCATCATTCCCTGCCCGTAAGTGACTATCACGGGGTTGGGATGGCCCTTCCTGGGCTCCAAGGAAATGGATTTGGAGGTCACGGCGCCCGCGCCATTTTTTGCAATGAGGGAAAGGGAAGCGCCTGACACGCCCATTATGCCGGAGGCGAGAATTGTTGGATTCGCTAGTTTTACCCCTGCGAGTTCGGTCTGCAGCATCAGAGATAATATGTAGGAATTGTTTTTATGTATTGTGGGGAGGAAAATATAGAAGAAAAAACTAAAAAGAAAAATTAAAGGAAGGGGTTAGTATTCCCCTTCGCCGCCCATTCCCGGCATCCCGCCCGGGCCGCCTGGAGGCATCCCTCCCCTGCCGCCCTTGGATGCGATTATATCGTCGATTCTCAGGATGAGGCGTGCTGTTTCCGTAGCGGAGCTGATTGCCTGCTTCTTCACGCGCAGGGGCTCCAAAACGCCGAGCGCCTCCATGTTCTCGATCTTGCCCTGGAGAACCCCGACGCCGGAAGTTGTCTCCTTTCCGCCCTTGTGCCTGTTGCGCAGGGCGACGAGGGTGTCTATTGCGTCCATGCCCGCGTTCTCCGCAAGGGACTTCGGGATTGATTCGAGCGCCTCTGCGAACGCCTGGATCGCGAGCTGCTCCCTCCCGCCGATTTCAACCGCATACGCCTGGAGGTCTGCAGCAAGCGCCATCTCGATGCTTCCGCCTCCGGTCACATAGGTGCCGTCCTCTATGGTCGCGCCCACCGCTCCAATCGCGTCCTTTATCGCGCGCTCCACCTCGCTCACCACGTGGTCGGTTCCGCCGCGCAGGAAGACGGTGACGGACTTCGCGTGCTTGCACTGTTTCACGAAAACCATCGCCTCGCCGGAGATTTTCTTCTCCTCGACGACGCCGGCCTCGCCCAGGTCGGATGCGGACATGTCCTCGAGGGAAGAGGCGATCTTCGCGCCGGTCGCGCGGGCGAGCTTTTCCATGTCGCTCTTCTTCACCCTGCGAACCGCGACTATCCCCTCCTTGGAAAGATAGTGCTGGGCGAGGTCGTCTATGCCCTTCTGGCAGAAAACGACGTTGGCGCCGGTCGCCTTTACCTTGGAGACCATCTCCCTGAGCATTTTTTCCTCCTGCTTGAGGAAAAGC